>DAIMJJ010000048.1:0-21407 GCA_036722275.1 Rhizobium sp.
CGTCCTGCTCGATCGAGCCGGATTCGCGAAGGTCGGAGAGCTGCGGCCGCTTGTCTTCACGGCTTTCGACGCCGCGCGACAGCTGCGACAGCGCGATGATCGGCACGTTCAGTTCCTTGCCCAGCGCCTTCAGGCCCGTGGTGATCTGGGTAATCTCCTGCACGCGGTTGTCGCCGGCCTTGCCAGCGCCGGTCATCAGCTGGATATAGTCGACCACGATGCAGTCGAGGCCGCGCTGGCGTTTCAGACGGCGCGCGCGCGCCGACAGCTGGGCGATCGAGATACCACCCGTCTGGTCGATGAACAGCGGCACCTTTTGCATCATCTGGCTGCAGGCCACGAGCTTTTCGAAATCAGCCTCGGTGATGTCGCCGCGGCGGATCTTCGAGGACGAGACTTCCGTCTGCTCGGAGATGATACGGGTGGCGAGCTGTTCCGACGACATTTCGAGCGAGTAGAAGCCGACGACGCCGCCGTTCTTGGCCTTGAAGGAGCCATCGGGCATGATCTCCGGCTCGTAGGCCGCGGCGATGTTGTAGGCGATGTTGGTGGCGAGCGAGGTCTTGCCCATACCCGGGCGGCCGGCGAGAACGATCAAGTCGGAGCGCTGCAGACCGCCCATCTTGGCGTCGAGCGACATGATGCCGGTCGAGATCCCCGAGAGATGTCCGTCGCGCTCGAAGGCGGCGCCCGCCATGTCGATCGCCTGGGCGACCGCATCGTTGAACGACTGGAAACCGCCGTCATAGCGACCGTTCTCTGCGAGTGCGAAGAGCCGGCGTTCGGTGTCTTCGATCTGGGCCTGCGGCGGCATGTCGAGCGGCGCGTCATAGGCGATGTTGACGACGTCCTCGCCGATCTGGATCAGCGCGCGGCGCAGCGCAAGGTCGTAGATCGCCCGGCCGTAATCCTCGGCATTGATGATGGTGACCGCTTCCGAGGCGAGACGTGCGAGATACTGCGCCACCGTCAGGTCGCCGACCTTCTGCTCGGCGGGCAGGAAGGTCTTGATCGTCACCGGGTTGGCGGTCTTGCCCATGCGGATGATCTCCGAGGCGACCTCGAAGATCTTGCGATGGAGCGGCTCAAAGAGATGGTCGGGCTTGAGAAAGTCCGAAACACGATAATAGGCGTCGTTGTTGACCAGGATCGCGCCCAGGAGGGCCTGTTCGGCCTCGATATTGTTCGGCGCTTCCCGGTAATGGGGCTCGGCCGGCTGGATCGGGGCTAACTTGCGCGCAGCGTCGTTCATCGCGGGCTACCGTCTTTTCTTCTCGTGGCTGTCTGTCGTGGTCGCCTATGGATTTGGCGGCTGGACCGAAGCGAGTCAACTTCAATCGAACTGCTGCGACTTGTCCCCTTCTATCCACAGGCGGATCGAAAGAAAGGTCGCGTCGGCGGCGAAAAACGCTTGCGTTCCCTGTGACCCGACCGAATCGGCGACACCACAACCATGATAGCGCAAAGCGGGCGGAGTGTGGTGCGCGCGCCGGTGCCGGCGGGGCACGGGGTGAAGCGGCCGCAAACGAAAACGCCCGGGCGAAAGGCCCGGGCGCGCTCGTCAGCCTTGGCTGATGTCTTATTCTTCGTCGCGGTCGGCTTCCGGATCGAAGAAGTCTTCCGGACGCAGTGCGTCTTCGTCAACGCCATAGATGGCGTCGGCCGAGGTGAGGCTTTCGCCCTTGGCCTGGCGCTCGGCTTCTTCGGCGGAACGAGCAACGTTCAGCTCGACCGAGATTTCGACTTCGGAATGCAGGTGGATGACCACCTTGTGCAGACCGATCGTCTTGATCGGGGTGTTCAGCTCGACCTGGTTGCGGCCGATGGTGAAGCCTTCGGTGCCGAGGATCTCGACGACGTCACGAGCAGCAACCGAACCGTAGAGCTGACCGGTTTCGCCAGCCGAACGGACGACGATGAAGGACTTGCCGTCGAGAACGTCGGCAACCTTCTGGGCTTCCGACTTGCGCTCGAGGTTGCGGGCTTCGAGCGTGGCGCGCTCGGCTTCGAAACGGGCCTTGTTGGCGGCGTTGGCGCGCAGCGCCTTGCCGAGCGGCAGCAGGTAGTTACGAGCAAAGCCGTCGCGAACCTTTACGGTTTCGCCCATCTGGCCGAGCTTGGAGATGCGTTCAAGAAGAATGACTTCCATCTTTCTGTTCCTTTCAGTTTGCGTTCAAGATCTGGAATTGTCGGAGCCGGTCTTGCGAACCGGGGTCAGGGCCACGGTCCGCCGCGTATCGGCAAGCCCGAGGACAAGAATGAGAAAGGCCGGCAGGATCATCGGCGCGGAAATATAGGCGAGCACCAGCACCGGCGCCCGCCAGTCCTTGCCGCGCGTGCGCAAATGCAACGAACCGAAGCCGGCCAGCAGGAAGCCTGCGCCGAAGGTGCCGCAGATGGTGGCGCCGATCAGGGCCGGTACGCCGCCGACGAAGCAGGCAATGATGCCGGCCAGAAACACAAAGCTGGCATTGCGGTTCATCCGGAGCGAGGAGGGCAGGTCCTCGCGCGGCCGCAGCGCACGGCCGGAGGCGCTGACGATGCGCATGGCAATGTAATAGGCGGCAAACAGCATCAGCACCCACATGCCGCCCTGCACGATCGGCGGCATCAGTACCATCAGGCGCTTGATCTGCTCGATCGAGGCCGGATCGGCGGCCATGGCCGGATCGCGCTCGGCAACGGAGGAGACGAGCATGTCGACCATCTGGTCGGTCAGTTCCGGGCCATAGCCGATCATGACGCCGAGGAAGATGACGGCAAGCGACACGAGCACGCACAGATGCAGCAGGATGTCCGACAGCGGATACCAGGCCATCAGATCGTCCGGGCCGCCGATTTCGGAGGCGGGACGGGCGAGATTGGCAAGATGGCTGAGCCAGCCGGCCGGCAGCAGCGTGAAGATCGCCATGGCCAGCGCAAACATCGGCGAGACGAAGATGGCGCCGAGCGCCGCGGCGGTTGCCACCGCGGCAATCGCCGCGACATTGCCCCAGCCGAGGCCGACGATCAGCACGGGCAGGGCGGAGGCGGCATAGAGAATGGAGGAAAAGGACGGCTGCGCATTCGCGCCCAGCACCAGCAGGGCAGCGGTAATACCGGCGATCACGCCGATCAGCAGCAATTGTCCATTCACCTGTTTCACGCTCGCTGTCCTGCCCAATCAAGCAGTTAGGGGAAGAACTCGACTCATCTGCCGAACTTCAACCCCAACATGGGATTTCACCTGAAGTCGTTCATGCTTCGCTAGAAGCCGGGACCTTCGAGGCCTGGGTTCCGATCCGCGCCCAACGCGGAAGGGATGAAGCCCGCCGGTTGCCCGGCAGGCTTCGCAATCAGATCACGCTACGACGTAGGGCAGCAGGCCGAGGAAGCGGGCGCGCTTGATGGCCTGGGCCAGTTCGCGCTGCTTCTTCTGGGAAACTGCGGTGATACGCGAGGGAACGATCTTGCCGCGCTCGGAAATGTAGCGCTGCAGGAGACGAACGTCCTTGTAGTCGATCTTCGGTGCATTCGCGCCCGAGAAGGGGCAGGTCTTGCGACGACGATGGAACGGGCGGCGTGCCGGAGCAGAGGATGCATCAGCCATTGTGTTTTCTCCTTGTGCTCGGAATTACGCGCGGTCTTCGCGCGGACGACGCTCGAAGCCACCTTCGCGGGGGCCACGGTCCGGACGCGGACCACGATCGCCGAAGTCGCGGCGCGGGCCACGATCGTCGCCGTCACGACGCGGACGGTCGTCACGGTCGCGCTTCTGCATCATGGCCGACGGGCCTTCTTCGTGGGCTTCGACAGCGATGGTCATGTAACGAAGAATATCTTCGTTGATGCGCATCTGGCGTTCCATCTCGTGGATGGCTGCACCCGGAGCTTCGATGTCCATGAGGGCGTAGTGAGCCTTGCGGTTCTTCTTGATGCGGTAGGTCAGGGACTTGAGGCCCCAGTTTTCTACGCGCCCGACCTTGCCGCCATTCGCTTCGATGACACCCTTGTACTGTTCGACGAGGGCATCAACCTGCTGAGCGGACATATCCTGCCGGGCAAGGAATACATGTTCGTAAAGAGCCATGACAGCTTTGCCTTTCTTGCGGTTGTCGTCACCCGGGATCCGGCGCTAAGCCTCAACGACTGCTCCTGTTTGGGTCGCCCCAAGGCAAGAAAAGCTGTTGTATCGAGACGGTCGAGAGCGGAGACACGGGAGGCCGGAACCCTAGTGGTTCCTGCGGCCCCATCGCTGGAACCGGCCCTCCGTTCAGCCACCAGCCATGAGACCGGGTGTTGTGAACGGCGCGCTTATACGCGTCTCTCTCCGAAAAGCAAGGGGCGGGCGGCATTTTCTGACCTAAGCGCTAGCCGATCTTGAGGATCGTCTTTCCCTGGTCGAGAGCAAATCCATAGCCAAGCGACGTCCCCGACAAGGCCGCGGGGTCGATAGTCAGCGTGATCGTGTCGGACGATCCCGCGAATGTGGCGGTCAGCGTGTTGCCGCTGACCGCAACGCTCACGTCTTTTGCCTCGTAGCCGTCGAGACGCAGGACGAGTGATCCATTGGTCGCGATCGTGTCCGTTCCGTCACCGCGGGAAAAGCCATATTCGGCAATGGCATTGCCCGATTTCATGTCGGTCCGCGTGATGGTCACGGTGTCGTTGCCGGTGCCGCCCGAGGCAAAGATGCGTGTGCCCTGGAGGGTCATCGTATCGTCGCCGGCACCGCCGTCGATACCGATCAGGGCTCTCCCCGCAATCGACATGCGGTCATTGCCATCACCGCCGCCCACGTTCATCGAAAGTCCGCCGGAAAGCCTCAGTTCGTCATCACCCTGGCCCATATCGACCTCGCCGATATAGCGGGCGCTTGCGGTGAGACTGTCGTTACCGGCAGCGGTCGACAGGCCGACCATCGCCGGCGCGCGGACGGTCACCGTGTCGGCGCCTTCGCCGGTATCGAGATCGTAGACGGCCTTTGCATCGAAGGTCAGCTTGTCGTCACCCCCGGTGCCTCTGGCCGTCGTGATGTAACCCATGCTCTCCTGGAGGGAGGCCTCGTTTCCGTCGGCTGCATCGCGCAGCGCCAGAATCTCCACGATCCGGGCAAGGGCCTTCTGGCCGGCGGTCTCCGTAACGCCGGTTTGGTCCGTCCGGCTCCGTGAAAACGTGTTTTCGGATTGTGGGCGTGTGGATGCGGACGCGGAAAACAGCTGGACCGCATAAGCCTGCGCGAGCGGGTTGCGATAGAAACTGTTGATGACCGTCATGCGGAGCCTGCCTCTTGGTCCTGGTGGGAGAGCCGAACTGCGGATCCGGCACTCCTGCGATGAGAGAAGCTTACAGGAGCGGTGCGTCGGCGAAAGCCGGCGCATGCAGACGCGGTGAGCAGACGGTTAACGCCTGCTCACCGCGTCTCCGGGAGTCACGCCGTTCGGAACCCCAAGCGCAAGTCCGATCGCCTGAGATCTGCGCGGGGTGTCCTCAGACCTGAACCAGCGCCACGGTGTAGCCGACATAGGCCGCGATCATGGCGCCCGCCGTCAGCCTGCGCACGCCCAGATGGGCAAGCAGGAGGAACGAGAAGCCGATCGTTACCGCCAGCATCACCGGCACGTCGAAGCTGGCGAAGCGCGGATCGACGGCAATCGGCTGGATGAGCGAGGTGACGCCGAGGATGAACAGGATGTTGAAGATGTTCGACCCGACGATGTTGCCGATCATGATGTCGGAGTGCCGGCGAACCGCCGACATGATGCCGGTGGCCAGTTCGGGCAAGGAAGTGCCGACGGCGACGACGGTCAGACCGATCACGGCTTCGGAAATGCCGAAATCGCGGGCAAGGCTGGTGGCGCCGCGAACGAGAAGCTCTGCTCCCGCAAAAAGGGTCGCAAGCCCGCCCAGGATCAACAGGCCCATCAGCGCGCCGCCGAGCACCTCGTGCTTGACCTCCTGCTCCAGTTCGCTGTCGGCGCTGCCTTTTCCCTGGACATAGGCATAGAAGACGTAGGCAACGAGCGCTGCAGTCATCAACAGGCCGGCCAGGCGTCCGATGACATCGAACTGGACTAGGCCGAGCAGCAGCACCGCGGCACCGATCATCACATAGGTGTCACGTTTTACGCCGCGGTCCCAGTGGGTGATCGGAAAGATCAGGGCGCAGGCGCCGATGATCAGCAGGATATTGGCCGCGTTGGAGCCGACGACGTTGCCGAGCGCGATGTCCGACGCGCCGCTGAGCGCGGCGCGTGCCGACACGAGAAGCTCGGGCATGGATGTGCCGAAGCCGACGATGACGAGGGAAACGATCAGCGTCGGGATCGCCAGCCTCTGGGCCAGAGCGATCGCGCCGCGCAGCAGCCATTCTGCACCGAAATAGAGGCCGACAAGGCCCCCGAGAACCAGAAGATAGTCCAAGAAAACACCCCCATTTGGATCGCGACTCTCCGTTCGCGACAATTCGAGCCCCAATTGGTATGCGCGGGGCTCGAATTGCAGATCGCAGCTGATCACATTTTCGTTGGTCGCTCTTCTTGCGCAGTTTGCCCGCAACCGACCCTCAGATCGGCGCGGGATAGACCCGGTGCACCTTGGCGATTTCCTTCAGGATCTCGTCGGTGAGTCGGATGTTGGCCGATGCGATGTCACTCTTCAGCTGGTCCATGGTCGTGGCGCCGATGATGACCGAAGCCATGAAGGGGCGCGTCAGGCAGAAGGCGATCGCCAGCTGCGACGGCTCCATGCCGTGCTTCTTCGCCATGTCGACATAGGCGCGCACCGCGGGCTCCTGCAGCGGCTGCAGACGGCCGCCGAGATCGCCGTTGATCGCACCGCGCGAACCGGCCGGCTTGTGGCCGTCGAGATACTTGCCGCTGAGCAGACCGGCGGCGAGCGGCGAATAGGCGAGCAGACCGACGTCCTCGTGATGCGACAGCTCCGCCATGTCGAGGTCATAGTGACGGTAGAGCAGATTGTATTCGTTCTGCACGGTGGCGACGCGCGGCAGGCCGCGCGCCTCGGCGAGCGCGATGAACTTCTGGGTGCCCCAGGTGGTTTCGTTGGACAGCCCGATCGCGCGGATCTTGCCGGCCTTCACGCAGTCGTCGAGCGCCTCGAGCTTCTCGTTCATGTCGGAGAGCGTGCGCTCGCGATCCTGTCCATAAGGGTTGTAGCTCCAGGCCTGGCGGAAGTGGAAATGCCCGCGGTTCGGCCAATGGATCTGGTAGAGATCGATATAGTCGGTCTGCAGGCGCTTCAGGCTGGCATCCACCGCCTCGCGGATTGCAGCGCCGGTGATCGGCTTGCCTTCGCGGATATAAGGCCGGCCGGCGCCGGCGACCTTGGTGGCGAGCACCACGTCCTTGCGCTTGCCGCTCTTGGCGAACCAGTTGCCGATGATCGTTTCGGTCAGCGCATAGGTCTCGGGCGAGAGCGGCGTGGTCGGGTAGAGTTCGGCGGTGTCGAAGAAATTGACGCCGTGTTCGACGGCATAGTCCATCTGCTCGAAGGCTTCGGCCTCGGTGTTCTGCGAACCCCAGGTCATGGTGCCAAGGCAGATTTCGGAGACAAGGATATCGGTTCGGCCGAGTGTATTGTGCTTCATGAGGGTGATCCGAGCTGGAGGACGGGCAGGGAGGGAGGTTCGGCGAGAATTTAAGAACGGCCCCGCCATTCGCAAGGGCAAAATGTGCTCGTTTGCGCCTGTGTGCAGAATACTCACCCGGACCGCGCGGTCTTGACTCACTGGCAAAACACGTCAATGGGAAAGAAAAAAAGTCAGGGAAGAACGTCATCCCGAGAAGGATTATCCCCATGAGCATTGCATTCACATTCCCCGGCCAGGGCAGTCAGGCCGTCGGTATGGGCAAGGAGCTTGCCGAAACCTATGCTGAAGCGAAGGCGGTCTTTGCGGAAGTCGACGAGGCGCTCGGCGAAAAGCTTTCCGCGACCATGTTCGACGGTCCCGAAGAAACGCTGACGCTCACCGCGAATGCGCAGCCGGCGCTGATGGCGGTCTCCATGGCGGTGATCCGGGTGATGCAGGCCCGAGGCCTCGATCTGAAGTCGAAGGTATCCTTCGTCGCCGGCCATTCGCTCGGCGAGTATTCCGCACTCTGTGCCGCCGGCACCTTCTCGCTTGCCGACACGGCGCGTCTTCTCCGCATCCGCGGCAAGGCCATGCAGGCGGCCGTTCCGGTCGGCGAGGGCGCCATGGCGGCGATCATCGGCCTCGAGCACGGCGATGTGGAGGCGGTCTGCGCGGAAGCCTCCGCCGTCGGCCCTTGCCAGATCGCCAACGATAATGGCGGCGGCCAGCTGGTCATTTCCGGCGCCAAGGCGGCCGTCGAGAAGGCGGCAGCGCTCGCGTCCGAGAAGGGCGCCAAGCGCGCCATCATGCTGCCGGTCTCGGCACCCTTCCATTCGGCTCTCATGGCCCCGGCCGCAGATGCCATGCGCGAGGCGCTGGCCAAGGTCGAGACGCACAATCCGATCGTGCCGCTGATCGCCAATGTGCGCGCAGCGCCCGTCACCGACGCCGGCGAGATCGCCGGTCTCCTGGTCGAGCAGGTGACCGGCCAGGTGCGCTGGCGCGAGACGGTCGAATGGTTCGGCGCCAATGGCGTCACCACGCTTTATGAAATCGGCTCCGGCAAGGTGCTGACCGGGCTTGCCCGCCGCATCGACAAGAACGTCACCGGCATTGCCGTCAATTCTGCAGCCGACATCGACGCGGCGCTCGCTGCGCTTCTCGGCTGATTGTCTGGATGATCTGGAACAAGGAACAAGACCATGTTTGACCTGACCGGCCGCAAGGCTCTCGTCACCGGCGCAACCGGTGGCATCGGCGAAGAGATCGCCCGCCAGCTGCATGCCCAGGGCGCGATCGTCGGCCTGCACGGCACGCGCGTCGAAAAGCTCGAGGCGCTGGCCGCCGAGCTCGGCGAACGCGTCAAGATCTTCCCGGCCAACCTCTCCGACCGCGACGAGGTGAAGGCGCTCGGTGAAAAGGCCGAGGCCGAACTCGAAGGCGTCGACATCCTCGTCAACAATGCCGGCATCACCAAGGACGGCCTGTTCGTCCGCATGCAGGACGCCGACTGGGACAGCGTGCTCGAAGTCAACCTGACCGCCGTCTTCCGCCTGACCCGCGAGCTCACCCATCCGATGATGCGCCGCCGCTTCGGCCGCATCATCAACATCACCTCGGTCGTCGGCGTCACCGGCAATCCGGGCCAGGCCAACTACTGCGCCTCGAAGGCCGGCATGATCGGCTTCTCCAAGTCGCTCGCCCAGGAAATCGCCACCCGCAACGTGACCGTCAACTGCGTCGCTCCCGGCTTCATCGAGAGCGCCATGACCGGCAAGCTCAACGACAAGCAGAAGGACGCCATCATGGGCGCCATCCCGATGCGTCGCATGGGCACCGGCTCGGAAGTCGCCTCGGCCGTCGTCTATCTCGCCTCCAACGAAGCGAGCTACATGACCGGTCAGACGCTGCACGTCAACGGCGGCATGGCAATGATCTGAGCGCCTCTCGCGCCTCTTCAAATTCAGGAACGAACGCCCGTGGCGCCAGCCGCGGGCGTTTTCGTCTGTCTCAGTCCAGCGGATACCAGGTGATGCGCACCAGTACGGATTCTGCTGGCACGGAGCTTCGCCGCACGCCGCCATTGGCGTCGACACGGATCGGCGAAGCGGCGGCGAAGGCATAGGTGATGGCGGGGGTCGCGCTCTCGCAGGAAACCTCCGACGAGCCGTCGCGTATTTCGTTGACCAGACAGCGCTCTTCGACGTCTCCGTCGAAATCCTTGAAGGTGGAGACACCGACGGTCATGCCGTGTTCATCGGCAATGCCAGTCCCCATGATCTGGACATGCGAGACGCGTCCATCCGCGCCTTCGATCCGCATGATATCCTGCCCGTCCTTTCGGGCCGTGAAGGACACCTGGCTTAGACCCTCCAGCGTCACGCGCCGGATGGCAATCTCATAGCCCGGCAGGGCCGCGCGCAGGGCGTCCGCCTCATAGAGCGTGTCGCGGGTGATGCCGCCGACGCTCTTACCGGTGACTGTCGGTTGCACGCCGGATGGTGCCGGCGAAGGCGATGCGGCCGCTCCGGCCCTCGCATGGGCCTCGAGCGCCGCGCGGGTGCCGGGTCCGGTCTGGCCGTCGATCTTGCTCCTGTAGAAGCCGCCCCGGGCCAGCTGCTGCTGAAGGCTGGAAAGCGTTGCGGATCCCATCCGGTCGAGCGTGCCAAGGGCGGCGGCAAGGTCGATGCGCGAGAGTTCGAGAATGAAGCGCGCGGCCCCGGCCGGATCGAAGGTCGAATCGGGCTGGTAGTCCATGTTTTTGGCATTGATGACGGCGACATAACCGCCGACATCGCCCAGGGCGGCAGCGGCCTCGTAGTGGACGAGCGCCCCCCTATAGTCCTGCGGTACGCCGTCGCCGAGTTCCATCATGTTGGCAAGTTGCATATGGGCAAGCGTCGATCCCGCCTCGGCCGCCTGCCCGAAGAGGCGGGCTGCCTCCTTGAGGTCGCCGCGCGCTTGGGCGGCGACGGCCTGTTCCAGAACGCGTTCAATGCTGTGCTCCGGGCTGTCGGTCGTGACATCCGAGGCACCAGGGGATGACGGCGATGGGGAGGCAGCCGCGGGTGCCAGCGGCGACGGGTCTGTGGTCGGTGTCAGGGCGGAGCGAAGCACCTCGATCCTGGCGCGCGCGTCGGCGGCATGCGCCCCGTCAGGGAAACGCGACAGATAGTTCTCGAAGGCCTGGACGTCGCTTCGGCTGCGGATCATGCCCCAATAGGTCTCTTCCAACTGGTCGCCCCCTGCGGGAGCAGCAAGAAGCGATGTGGCGGCAAGCGCCACAGAGGCGACGAGCCTTCGCAGGGTTCTTGTCGTTCGGGTGGTCATCTCGATGCGCTCCATTGTCCCTCCGCCTGCAGAAACTGGCTGCCGCCCGCCCAGGTGCCGCTGAAGCTGTCGTCCTTCAGTGCGCCGGAGAGCGCGCCTGCCAGTGCCTCGTTGATCTTGCCGCCATTCTCGCCTTTGTAAGCCCCAACAGCGGTTCCGCCCCATTGCGCCGACACGGTTGCGGTGTCCGGATCATAGGTGCCGGAGATCGTGCAGCTGATCGCCAGGCTTTGTGCGTCATCCGAAAAGCTTCCGGAGAGCGTGCCGGTCACGGCTCGACCGGTGATCGAAAGCGTGATCCTTCCGTCATTGCCGAGGCCCGAATAGCTGCCGGAATAGCGTCCGTCGCCGACAATGCCGGTTTCGTGCAGGCAGGGCCGGGACAGGCTGGCCACCGGTCCCTTGTCGGTCAGCAGCGAGATCGTGACTGCCTTGACGTCGCCGGTCGCGACGATGTCGAAGCTGCGCGACTGCCCCGGCGCCAGCTGGCTGCGCGAGGCGCCGGCGACTACGCCGCCGCTTCTGTAAGGACCGTTGGCGTTGGCCGCGATGCCAACGCCCTCGATCGGTGCGCGGCCGGTATTGGTGACGGTCAGGCGGAAGCTTGTCTGCCGGCCGCTCGCCGAGGCCTTGATTTGCCAGGTGAGGTCGCCGGCGATACCGTTGGCTGGCGAAAGGTCCGGCGCCTGATCCGTCGAGGCAGGCAGGGGAGCAACGGCGTCGGGAGGCGTGTCGGCGGATGTGTCGCTGTCACCGCTGGCAAGTGCCGCGGCCGGCGCCTCGCCACACAGCTCCTTCACGACGTCGTCTGCAGGCCGAGGCAGGTGGCGATCCGGATCGAAGGTGATCTTGCCGAGCCAGGCACTGCAGGTTTCGGCATTGCGAGCCTTCTCCTCGGCCTGCTTTTTGGCCAGATGCGCCTGTTCCGTCCGCCATTTCTCCTCGAGGCGCCTTTTCTCGGCGGCGACGCGGTCGGCCTCGATCATGCGCGCGGCCTCGGCATTGAGCCGCATCTCTTCGTCATAACGCCTTGCGATCATTTGATAGGTGCGGTCGCCACCAGTCAGTCCGAAATGGTCGGCCAGCGCTTCGATCTGGTGCCTGGCCCGCAGCATGTCCCAGAGCATGCGCCGCAACTCGTCGGGCGAATGCCCGCCGCCGGACTGCTTGTCGATGAATGTCAGGAGGTTGGCGTTCTCGATGATGACCAGTTCGATGTCGAGGCCCGGATCGCCATAGGGCCGGTTCCAGTCTGCTTCCGAGAAATGCGCTGAGAGCGACGTGAAGGCACCGTCGAAGCGGGCAGAGCCGAAATGGTCGATGGCCCAATCGCCAAGTCCCTTGCCCACTTGCCCGAGTGCATACCACTGGCCGATGACCGGGACGCTCGCGATCGCCTTGTCCCCGAGATGGCGCAAGGCCATGTCGCTTGCTGCGGCATAGTCGCCATTGCCGACCAGCAGGCCGATCTCGCCTATGGTCCTGGCATCGAGATAGCGCCCAAGCATGCCGGGGGACCATCCGGTGACGCCGGAGAGAAAATTGTCGGCCATGCCCGCATAGTCGGGTCGAATGTCGAAGTGTGGAGGAGCCGGCGTGGCCGGGGATTGCGCCTGCGCTGCCGGCGCGCAACCGACCAATGGGGCACCGGCATGAAGTGCTGCCGCCGTCAGCAAGACCGCAAAGCCGCGCCAAACGCCCCATGCCGTCCCGAACCCGCGCATGCGCATCGTCTCCTCCTCCAACCGGAAGAGAGCCTACGATGTCTCCACCCTGTCCCCCTTGATCCGCGTCAAATTGCGCCGCGGCGTCGCAAGCCGACCACCGGTTCGTGTCTGTCGTCGTTCCGATGAGCGCAGGCTGTGGTGCTCGCCTATCCCCCGGCCCCCGCGGCCGGCGATCGGCGCGAACAGGCGCGCATGCTCCACTTCCCGCAATTGGGTGTTGAGCACTGGGGGCGGGCGATTTTCAGGCTTTGCGGCGCGATTAAACCGTGTTAAGCGGGCCATGACTGTGAACAGTCGTTCCGTCTCCCAAGGCGATTGCTATGCACTTGATTGTATGGTTGGTTCATTGAGCCGGGGCTGAGCGGGTTTGCCGGTGGCGATGAATGGCTCGCCGGTTTGAACAGGGTAGGGAAGTCGTACAGGCGGCCCTGAGATTAAGAAGGTCGAGGAAACCGACATGAGCGATATCGCAGAACGCGTGAAGAAAATTGTTGTAGATCATCTCGGCGTTGACGCTGAAAAGGTTGTTGAAGGCGCGAGCTTCATCGATGATCTGGGTGCGGACTCGCTCGACACGGTCGAACTGGTCATGGCCTTCGAAGAAGAATTCGGCGTTGAAATTCCGGACGATGCCGCTGACTCGATCCTGACCGTCGGCGACGCTGTGAAGTTCATCGAAAAGGCTCAGCCCTGATCGATTGCGATTGTTGCGGGAGGGTGGCTTTGGTTGCCCGACCCGCCGGGGCCCGCGCCATGCGGGCCTTACTGTTTTCGAATGACATCGACTGCAAGAGTGGGGTGGACTACGGGCGATGAGACGTGTCGTTATCACCGGTACCGGCATGGTATCTCCGCTGGGGTGTGGAACTGAACTGACCTGGTCTAAGCTTCTGGCCGGTGAAAGCGGTGCCCGCCTCGTGACCGAATTCGAGGTCGAAGACCTGCCGGCGAAGATCGCCTGCCGCATCCCGACCGGCGACGCCGAGGGCGCCTTCAATCCGGACGACTGGATGGAGCTCAAGGAGCAGCGCAAGGTCGATCCCTTCATCATCTACGCCGTTGCCGCCGCCGATATGGCGCTGAACGATGCCGGCTGGCATCCGACGAGCGACGAGGATCAGTGCGCGACCGGCGTGCTGATCGGCTCCGGCATTGGCGGCATCGAGGGCATCGTCGAGGCCGGCTACATCCTGCGCGACAAAGGCCCGCGTCGTCTGTCGCCCTTCTTCATCCCGGGCCGCCTGATCAACCTCGCCTCAGGCCAGGTTTCGATCCGCCACAAGCTGCGTGGCCCCAATCATTCCGTCGTCACGGCCTGCTCGACCGGCGCGCATGCGATCGGCGACGCGGCGCGTCTCGTCGCCTTCGGCGATGCCGACGTGATGGTCGCCGGCGGTACGGAATCGCCGATCAGCCGCATTTCGCTCGCCGGCTTCGCCGCCTGCAAGGCGCTGTCGACCGCCCGCAACGACGATCCCAAGGCTGCCTCGCGCCCCTATGATCAGGACCGCGACGGTTTCGTCATGGGCGAGGGCGCCGGCATTGTCGTGCTAGAGGAACTCGAGCATGCCAAGGCCCGCGGCGCCAAGATCTATGCCGAGGTCGTCGGCTATGGCCTGTCGGGCGATGCCTTCCACATCACCGCGCCGTCCGAGGATGGCGAGGGTGCGTTCCGCTGCATGACCATGGCGCTGAAGCGCGCCGGTCTGACGCCGGCGGACGTCGACTACATCAACGCCCATGGCACCTCGACCATGGCCGACACGATCGAGCTCGGCGCGGTCGAGCGCCTGGTCGGCGATTCGGCTTCGAAGATCTCGATGTCGTCGACCAAATCGGCCATCGGCCATCTGCTGGGCGCCGCCGGTGCGGTGGAAGCGATCTTCTCTGCCCTCGCCATCCGCGACAATGTCGCGCCTCCGACGCTCAACCTCGACAATCCCGCTGTCGAGACGGCGATCGATCTCGTGCCCCACAAGGCGCGCAAGCGCGAAATCAACGTCGCGCTGTCCAACTCCTTCGGATTTGGCGGTACGAACGCCTCCCTGGTGCTTCGGCGTTACCAGGGCTGAGCGCCGCGCGAGCACGGCGAAGTTTGTGGATGCCGGGGCGTGAGCCCCGCATCTACCTGCTTTTTGCCGTATTGCTTGGCCAGACAGCAGCGATACCGAACTGAAGAGGATTGCCGGTGACCGACAATAGCCAGAACAGCGGGGTTTCCTTCGGCCGGGGTGCTGAATCATCTGCCAAGGGACCGATCATTCCGAAGTCTCCGACCGAGGCCCTTCGCCCTGAGCGTGTGCCGGCCCCTCCGCGCCGCTCGCGCAAGGCGCGCAGCCAGCTGGTCATCTTCCTCAACTTCCTGATGACGATGACGGTGGCCGTCTGTGTGATCGCGGTCGCCGCGTTCTTCTACGCGATGTCGGCCTACCAGAACCCGGGGCCGCTCGCGACCAACACCAATTTCGTCGTGCGCACCGGTGCCGGTCTCGCCGAGATCGCCGGCAGCCTGGAGCGCAACGGCATCATCACCGACGCCCGCATCTTCCGCCATGTGACCTCGACCTATCTGCGGGACGGTGAAAGCCTCAAGGCGGGCGAATATGAAATCAAGGCCGGAGCCTCGATGAAGGAGATCATGGATCTCCTGAAGTCGGGCAAGTCGATCCTCTATTCCGTCTCCATGCCCGAGGGCCTGACCGTCAAGCAGATGTTCAAGCGCCTCGCCGACGATCCGGTGCTCGAAGGCGAACTTCCGGCCGAATTGCCGCAGGAAGGCTCGCTGCGTCCGGACACCTACAAATACTCCCGCGGCACCAAGCGGTCCGAGATCGTCAGCCAGATGGCGGCCGCCCAGCAAAAGCTGGTCGACCAGATCTGGGAGAAGCGCGATCCCGACCTTCCGATCAAGACGAAGGAAGAGTTCGTGACACTCGCCTCGATCGTCGAGAAGGAAACCGGCAAGGACGACGAACGCGCCCATGTCGCTTCGGTCTTCATCAACCGTCTGACCAAGGGCATGCGGCTTCAGTCCGACCCGACCATCGTCTACGGCCTGTTCGGCGGCGACGGCAAGCCGTCCGACCGGCCGATCTACCAGTCGGACCTGAAGAAAGAGACGCCCTACAACACCTATGTGATCAAGGGGCTGCCCCCAGGGCCGATTGCCAATCCGGGCCGCGCCGCGCTCGAAGCGGTCGCCCATCCGTGGAAGACCAAGGACCTCTATTTCGTGGCCGACGGCACCGGCGGCCATGTCTTTGCCGCGACGCTCGAGGAACACAACGCCAATGTCCGCGCCTGGCGCAGGATCGAAGCCGAGCGCGGCGAGGATCCGGGCGCGACGGTGGAAGTGACGCCGGAAGCCGATCCGGACGTTGCCGCACCGAAGAAAAAGAAGAACTGAACCGGGCGAGGGTATGGCGATGGCACTGCAATCCATGACCGGCTTTGCCCGGAGCGAAGGCACGGTCGGTCGCTACCGCTGGGCTTGGGAGCTGCGCTCGGTCAACGGCAAGGGGCTCGATATCCGCATGCGGTTGCCGCAGGGCATGGAGAGCTTCGAGGCCGACATTCGCCGGCTGATCGGCCAGTTCATGACCCGCGGCAATGTGCAGGTGGGGCTCACGGTGCAGGTCGCCGAAAACCGGGTGGACGCGGTGCTGAACCGCGACGCGCTGGATGCCGTCTTGAGACTGCGCGACGAACTGGGCAGCGATCTCGTCGATCCTGCGCCGCTGAAGCTCGATGCACTTTTCTCGATCCGCGGTCTCGTGGAATTCAAGGAAGCGGCAGACGACGCTGAGGTGGTCGCCGAGCGCGATGCGGATATCCTCAAGGGCCTCGAGCAGGCGGTCCATGCGCTCTGCGACATGCGCCGGATCGAGGGCGAGGCGCTGTTCGCGCTGCTGTCGGATCAGGTGACGCGTATCGAGGAACTGGCCGGCATCGTCGAGGCCGACCCCTCGCGCCATCCGGACGAGATTGCCCGCCGCCTCGAGAGCCAGATTGCCGCGCTGCTTGGCGCCTCCGCCACCTTTGATCGTGACCGGCTCTACGCCGAGGCTGCGCTTCTCGCCACCCGTGCCGATCTGCGTGAAGAGATCGACCGCCTGAAGGCGCATGTCGCCGCTGCGCGGGACCTGCTTGCCATGGGCGGACCGGTTGGCCGCAAGCTCGATTTCTTGGCGCAGGAATTCAATCGCGAATCGAATACCATCTGCTCGAAGTCGAACGCCGTGGCGGTCACCACCGCGGGCATCGAGTTGAAGGTCGTGATCGACCAGTTTCGCGAACAGGTCCAGAATTTGGAGTGAACGGATGGCAGAGGGCAAGGGGACGATCGTTCCGATCGCACGCCGGGGATTGATGCTGGTGATATCCTCGCCGTCGGGCGCGGGTAAATCGACGATCGCCCGCACACTAATGGAGCGGGACCGCCAGATCGGCATGTCGGTGAGCGTCACCACGCGCCAGCGTCGCCAGAGCGAGATCGAGGGTATCCACTATCATTTCGTCTCGCAGCGCGAGTTCGAGCGCATGCGCGATTCCGATTCCCTGCTGGAATGGGCCGAGGTCCACGGCAATTTCTACGGCACGCCGCGCGATCCGGTCGAACTGGCCATGTCGGAAGGCCGTGACATGCTGTTTGATATCGACTGGCAGGGCGCCCAGCAGCTCCAGGACAAGATGAAGGCCGACGTGGTGTCGATCTTCATCCTGCCACCGACCATGGCGGAACTGCAGTCACGCCTGCACCGGCGCGCAGAAGACACCGAGCAGGTCATCCAGACCCGGCTCGAAAACTCCCGTGCGGAAATCTCCCACTGGCGTGAGTATGACTATGTGATCGTCAACGACGATCTGGACGCGGCCTTCGATGCCGTGCAGTCGATCGTGAAAGCCGAGCGCCTGCGTCGTGACCGTCGCCACGGTCTCTTCGATTTCGTCAGCGACTTGGTGAAGTAAGAGCGGACACCTCATCAAGCCTCAATCGGTTGCAGGTGGTGAGAAATACTACCCGATAGAATCGAATTTAACTAAAATGAAATGTAAGCACGCATAAATTGTCCCCGGCTTGTATGCCCGCAACGGGCGTTTTCGGGGGATGATATGCGCCTTATTGATATTCCGGTGAAATGGAGATTGCTTGCTGCCTTGGCCGTGCCGCTTGCTGCCGCTGCGGTCCTCTCCTGGCTGCAGGTCATGGCCACGCTGCAAAGCTATCGCGACGCCAGACACCTGCAGGACGTCGGTGCCGATCTCGCGCTGATCGGTGATCTTGTGCACGAATTGCAGGTGGAGCGGGGGCTGACTGCCGGCTTTCTGGCATCGAAGGGCCAACAGCGGGGTGCAGAGCTGGCTGCGGTGCGCGACAAGGCCGCCCCTCATCTTGAGGCGATGTCGGTCGTGGTCGATCATATTACGGCTGAGAATGATCCCCGCATGACGCGGCATGCGCAGGCGATCCGGACGGAGCTCGGCGGTCTTGTGGACATGCGCGGCAGGATCGATCGCCTGACGGCCACCCGGCCCGAGGCCTTCAGCTACTATACGGGCGTCATCGTGCATTTGATGAACTTGTCTCGCGAATTCTCGCTGGCGGTCACCTCGAAGAGCATTACCGGCAAACTGGTCGCCTACAGCCTTTTGATGAATGCGAAGGAAGTGGCGGGCCAGGAGCGAGGCATGGGCAATGGCTATATCGCGGCGGGTGCGCTCGATCCCGGGACCTATATCGATTTCGCCGGACTGCAGGGAGCGCAGAAGGCGCTGCTGAGTCAATATATCGAACTCTTGCCCGAAGAAATGCGGCCGCAGTTTCAGGCCGGCATCGAGACCGAGGAGGCTGGCAAGGTCCAGGAATTCCGGCAGAGGCTGTTGTCGGTCGACGCACCGAAGGACTTGTCCGGCCTGGACGCCGGTAAGTGGTTTGCCATGACGACGCGAAGGATCGAGCAGCTCAAGGAAGTGGAGAGCAAGACGCTCGCGGATATCGTCGACGATGCGACGGCCATCGCCGAAGCCGAATTCCAGCATCTTGTCGTGGTCCTGGCCATCGTCGGAAGCGGGTTCCTGATCGCCTTCCTGATCACCACGTCGCTGACCTATACCGTGATCCGCCCGCTGGGCATGCTGACGGACGCCGTTCAGCGACTGGCAGCCGGCGAGGCCAATGTCCATCTCATCCACTCCGAGGGCAAGGATGAAATCGGCCGCATGGGTCAGGCTATTCGGCAGTGCATCGCCAATTCCGAGGAGCAGGCTGCTCGCGAGCACGACGAGCAGATGCGCAACCTGGCCGCCAAACAGGCGAGGGAACGGCAGGCCGAGCAGGAACGGGCCGAGCGGGCGGCCGAAATCGCTTTCGCTGTCGAACAGCTGGCCGACGCGCTCGATGCCCTGGCCTCCGGGGATCTCGGCTATCGTGTGACCCAGCCGTTCGCCGGCGATCTCGATGCGCTGCGCCACAACTTCAACGGCTCGATGGACAGGCTGCTGACGGTCATGTCGACCATCGGAGACAGCACCCGGATCATCCATGGCGGCACGGTCGAATTGCAGCATGCCGCCGACGATCTGGCGCGCCGCACCGAACGGCAGGCCGCGGCCCTCGAAGAGGCGTCGGCGTCCATCACCGAGATCACCACGGGTCTGCGTGACGTCAGCCGTCGCGCCGAGCTGGCGGGCGGGCTGGTGGGGCGCGCAACGGTCGATGCGCAACACTCCGGGGCCGTGGTCCGCGACACCGTCGATGCCATGGGGCGCATCGAGCAGTCGTCGGGCCAGATCGGCCAGATCATCGGCGTGATCGACGAAATCGCCTTCCAGACAAACCTCCTGGCGCTGAATGCCGGGGTCGAAGCGGCGCGTGCGGGCGAGGCCGGAAAGGGCTTTGCCGTGGTCGCCCAGGAAGTGCGCGAACTCGCCCAGCGCTCGGCTCAGGCCGCACGCGAGATCAAGGAACTGATCGCCCGGTCGGCAGAAGAGGTGAGGGCCGGCGTGACCCTGGTCGGCAATACCGGCGAGGCCTTGCGTGGCATTGAATCGCACGTGTTCAAGATCAATGAGGAGATCAAGGAGATCATCCAGGCCGCGCGCCAGCAGTCGGCCGCCCTTGGAGAGATCAGCTCCGCTGTCGGGCAGATGGATCAGGTAACGCAGCAGAACGCAGCCATGGTCGAGGAAACCAGTGCGGCGACCCACGGTCTCGCCAACGAGGCGACCAGGTTGAACGGGCAGGTCGGGCTCTTTCGCCTGACGCAGTCCGGCGGCGGCGGTAGCGCGCGCGCCGCCTGAGCCTCTCTCCGCTACAAACGTCGACGGGGGCTTTCGCCCCCCGTCTTCCCGTTCTGGTTCACCGGTTTCTCAAGTCTGTCGGCAAGGGGGCGCCGGGTGCAAGATCGGCAGATCGCCCCGGCAGCCGGAACCTGCCTCATTCCCCGCGCGGGAAACGCTGGTTCTCTTCGAGCACGTTGAGATCCATGTGGTTGCGCATGTAGCGCTCGGACGCTTTCTGCAGCGGCTGGTAGTCCCAGGGGAAGTAAGCCCCGTTGCGCAGCGCCGTGTAGACGACGTGACGGCGCGCCTGGCTTTCACGCACGGCCGCGTCATAGGCCTTGAGATCCCAGCGCGTCTTCGCCGCGGCCTCCAGCCGCCGGAACGTCTCCGCATGCTGCGCCTGTCCCGCCAGATTGACGCGTTCCTGCGGATCCTCATCGAGGTCCACGAGGACCGGCGGATCGACCTCGCAGAGGGTCAGTTTGTAGCGCCCGTCGCGCAGGCCGACCAGCGGCGCCACCGAGCCCTCCGCGGCATATTCCATCGGTACCGCGCCACGGCCTTCTTCGCCGCGCGCGACAGGCATCAGGTCTTGACCATCTGTCCAGGGCGCAAGCGTGGTGATGTCGATCCCGGCGAGGCCGGCCAGCGTCGGCGTGACGTCGAGCGTCGAGACCGGCGTTTCGATCCGGCGGCCCGGCATGCCCGGCACCGCGACCATCAATGGTACGCGGGCCGACCCCTCGAAGAAGTTCATCTTGAACCACAGACCGCGCTCGCCCAGCATGTCGCCATGGTCTGAGACAAAGAGGATGACGGTGTCATTGGCCATTCGCGTTCGGTCCAGCACGTCGAGGATCTCGCCGACCTTCTCGTCGACATAGGAGACATTGGCGAAATAGCCGCGGCGGGCGCGGCGGATATCTTCATCCTTGATTTCAAACGCGGTGTGGTCGCAGGCGTCCATCAGCCGCTTCGAATGCGGGTCCTGCTCGTCGTAGGGGATGGCGGGTACGGTCGGGTCGAGCGCCGGGCAGTCCTCGTAGAGATCCCAGAACTTCCGCCTTGCCACATAGGGGTCGTGCGGATGGGTGAAGCTCACCGTCAGGCACCAGGGACGCTGGTCCTGGCCACGGGAGAGATCATAGAGCCGGCGCATCGCGTGATAGGCGACCTCGTCGTCATACTCCATCTGGTTGGTGATCTCGGCAATGCCGGCCCCGGTTACCGAGCCGAGATTGTGGTACCACCAGTCGATGCGTTCGCCGGGCTTGGTGTAGTCGGGCGTCCAGCCGAAATCGGCGGGGTAGATGTCGGTGGTCAGGCGCTCCTCGAACCCGTGCAACTGGTCGGGACCGACAAAGTGCATCTTGCCTGACAGGCTGGTCTGGTAACCGGCCGCCCTCAGATGGTGGGCAAAGGTCGGAATGTCCGAGGCAAACTCCGCGGCATTGTCAAAGACGCGGGTCCGGCTCGGCAACTGGCCGGACATGAAC
>DAIMJJ010000049.1:0-20614 GCA_036722275.1 Rhizobium sp.
CCGCTCCGGCTGTCCCGGAAGTGCCGGCCGAAGACGCCGACGTCCTGCCGCCGAAGGCGAGCGACAAGGCCTCCGGCGACAAACACGCTGACGCGACGCACTGACCGCTTCTCTCCGAACAGCCAGAACATAGTTCTCTGCGCCTTGCGCCTGCCGAAGCCGGCATTTTCGGGAGATCTGGACTCCGCAAGAATAAAAAAGGCAGCCGTCGGGCTGCCTTTTGTCTGTTGGCCTTTCCGACCGCTCAGTCTGACTTGTGACGGCGGGCCGGGAAGAGAATGACGTCGCGGATCGACGGCGCGTTGGTCAGCACCATGATCAGGCGGTCGATGCCGATCCCGAGGCCGCCGGCCGGCGGCATGCCCTGGTCCATGGCGTCGAGGAACTCCTCGTCCAGCGCCTTTTCCTTCTCGCCGCGGGCGTGCGCCTGGGTCAGCTGCTCGACCATGCGGGCGCGCTGCTCTTCCGGATCGTTGAGTTCGGAGAAGGCGTTGCCGAGTTCCCAGCCGTTGACATAGGTCTCGAAGCGTTCGACGAGGCGCGGTTCGCCCGGCACTTCCTTGGCGAAGGGAGAGATGTCCTTAGGGAAGTGGATGACATGGGCCGGTTGGATGAGGTCGCCCTCGACGGTTTCCTCGAAGATGAAGGCCAGGCATTCGCCCCAGGTTGCATCCTTCTCGACTTCGAAGCCGGCATGGCGGGCGGCGGCGCGCGCCTCCTCGTCGGTCTTGATGGCGAGGAAGTCGATGCCGGTCTTTTCCTTGACGGCGCCCGGCATGGAGATGCGGCGGAACGGCCCCTTGAAGGACAGGACCTTGTCGCCATAGGGCACTTCGGTCGTGCCGTGCAGGCTCATCGCCAGCTCGGAGAACAGGCGCTCGACGAGGTCCATGACGTCTTCATAGTCGGCATAGGCCCAGTAGCACTCCATCATGGTGAATTCCGGATTGTGCCGGGTGGAGACACCTTCATTGCGGAAGTTGCGGTTGATCTCGAACACCTTGTCCGACAGGCCCGAGACCAGCGTGCGCTTAAGGAACAGTTCCGGCGCGATGCGCAGATACATGTCCATCTTCAGCGTGTTGTGATGGGTCTTGAAGGGCTCGGCTGTCGCGCCGCCATAGACGGTCTGCAACATCGGCGTCTCGACTTCCATGAAGCCGTCATTCTCCATGAAGCGACGCACGCCGGAGATGATCTTCGAGCGCTGCTGGAAACGCAGCTTGGATTCCTCGTTGGTCAGGAGGTCAAGGTGACGCTTGCGGTAGCGCAGCTCGATGTCGGCGAGACCGTGATACTTCTCCGGCATCGGCAGCAGCGACTTGGTCAGCATGGTGATCTCATGCGCATTGATCGTCAGCTCGCCGCGCTTGGTGCGGCGGACCTGGCCCTTGACGCCGATGATGTCGCCGAGGTCGATCATCGGCAGCAGCGCGCGGGCCTCTTCCGGGGTCGTGTCCTTGTGGGAGAAGATCTGGATCTTGCCGGAGGCATCATGGATATCGATGAACATGCCGGAATTGCGCGAGGAATAGACGCGGCCGGCGACGGTGACGACGTCCGGCGACTCCGTGTCCAGCTCCAGGTCGGCATATTTCGCAGCCAGCTCCGCATTGGTGATCGTGCGGTGGAAATGCGCCGGATAGACGTCGCCGATCTGCTGGCGCAGCAGCGCAAGCTTCTGGGCACGGACTTCGGTCACGTCGGAGGAGAGGGCGGGTGCTGCGGTCTTCTGTTCGGTCATCGTGTTCTTGCCTTCGGCGGCTGTCGTTTCGGTTACCCCCCTCTGCCCTGCCGGGCATCTCCCCCTCAAGGGGGGAGATCGGATGGAGGTACGCTCATTGCTCCACCTCCAGCGCAGCTGCCGAAATCTTGTGAGTTTGAGGCGCAGGGCCGGCCACTCGATAATCGCCCCGCTTGAGGGGGAGATGCCCGGCAGGGCAGAGGGGGGTATTATCTGCGCCGCCCCGGTAAGGCGGCACTCGGTGATCAGTTCTGGGCGCCCACCATGGCGGTCAGCACCTGGCTTGCCACCTTCAACCGCTGGCGAACGACCGAGCGGCCGAGCAGCGCCATCGAGTCGAACAGCGGCAGCGAGCGCGACGAGCCGGACATGGCCACGAACAGCGGCGGAGTGACGACGCGCAGCTTCTTGCCGAGGCGATCTGCGATGTCGCGCATCTCCTGCTCGATCGTCTCGACGTTCCATTCGAGGATCTTTTCCAGGTCGAACTGAACGGTGTTGACGATCTCCAGCGTTTCGGCCGGCGAAGTCTTGAGTCCGGCGAAGGACGCCGGCGTCAGGCCGACTTCGTTGGCCAGCAGGAAGCCGGTCAGCGGCGGCAGTTCGCCGAGCTTGGAAATGCGGCTCTGCGCGAGTTTCAGGCCTTCCGTCAGGCGATCGTTTTCGGATGCCCAGTTGAAGACGCGGGCGAGGAAGTCTTCCGAGGAGAGCTTCTCGCGGATCCAGCGGCCGTTCAGCCAGTCAAGCTTCTGCACGTCGAAGATCGCGCCGGCCTTGTTCAGGTGGTCGGGGTCGAACTTCTCGATCAGATCCGCCATGTCCAGCAGTTCCTCGCCTTCGGCGATCTGGATGAAGAACAGGCCGAGGAAGTTCATCAGCGCTTCCGGCAGGTAGCCGAGCGCCGAATAATAGGAGATCGAGGTCGGGTTCTTGCGCTTGGACAGCTTCGACTTGTCGTGATTGCGCATCAGCGACAGGTGCATGAACTTCGGCGGCTCGAGGCCGAGATATTTGTAGATCAGGATGTGCTTCGGCACGGAGGCCAGCCACTCCTCGCCGCGCGCGACGTGGGTGATCTTCATCAGATGGTCATCGACCACATTGGCCATGTGATAGGTCGGCATGCCGTCCGCCTTCAGCAGGACCTGCATGTCGACGCTTTCCCACGGGATCGACACGTCGCCATAGACGCCGTCGTGGAAGTCGCAGGAGCCTTCGGTCGGGATCTTCAGGCGCACGACCGACGGTTCGCCGGCTTCCATGCGCTCGGTGACTTCCTCGGCCGTGAGGTTGAGGCAGTGGCCGTCATAGCCCGGGGGCTTGCCGGCCGCGCGCTGGGCGTCGCGCATCATTTCCAGGCGCTCCGGCGTGCAGAAGCAGCGGAAGGCATGGCCGTCGCGCACCATCTGCTCGACGAAGGGGCGGTAGATGTCCTTGCGCTCGGACTGGCGATACGGGCCGTAGGGGCCGCCGACGTCCGGGCCTTCCGACCAGGTGAGGCCGGTCCATTTCAGCGCGTCCAGCACCTTCTGCTCGAACTCGGCCGTCGAGCGCGTGGCATCGGTGTCCTCGATGCGCAGAATGAACTCGCCGCCGTGTTTCTTGGCGAACAGGTAGTTGAACAGCGCGATATAGGCGGTGCCGACATGGGGCTCGCCGGTCGGGGAGGGTGCGATGCGGACGCGGACGCCGGAAGTGGTCATGGAATCTTGCTCGTAGTGACGTGCGGGGTGATCGCGCGGGGGCCGCAGGATCAGCGAAAACGGGAAAACTGTCGGGCGGAGAGACGAGAAAGGGCCTTGGAAACACGCCGATGCTGTCACTTCCGTCGGCTGGCCTTAGGCCATATTCAGCCGCAGGCGTCAAGGAAAACTGCGGGTGGCGGCGGCATGGCAGGCCTGCAAACGCGCAAGTTCTAAAGAAAAATCACCGGCGGACGGAACCAAGCACGGCCGCAAGCGTTTTGTGAGCAGAACGCAGGCCGTGCCAACCGGACGCGACGGGAATTGGGGAATACGGAGCTTTTTCCGGTTTCTCTCCGTAGCCAACGAAGCGGCAGACGAGCCCCTTACCCGTCCGGCCCGCGTTCATTCCTAGTCCCCGCCCCAAGGAAAGCCTGCATCCCGCCCGATGCAGGCTTTTCTTGTTCTGTCGCCGGGCCTTGCCTGTCCGCAGTGGCACGGCCGGGAGCGGCCACACCTTGTTGCGGGGCCTCGCCTCAGTTCACTGGCCAGACCAGAAGCAGCATCGGGATCGAGACCGCGATGATGATGATCGACAGCGGCAGGCCGAGGCGCGGATAGTCGCTGAAGCGATAGCCGCCCGGGCCCATGACCAGCGTGTTGCACTGATGGCCGATCGGGGTGAGGAAGTCGGAGCCTGCCCCGATGGCGACGGCCATGAGAAAGGCGTCCGGTTTGTAGCCGAGGCCGGCAGCAAAGCTTGCGGCGATCGGCGCCATGACGAGCACGGTTGCGGCATTGTTGAGGAAAGGCGTCACCGCCATGGCGGTAACCATGATCAGGATCAGCGCCCCATAGGCCGGCAGTCCGTCGGCCGCAGCCCCCAGCCATCCGGCGATCAGTTCGCTTCCGCCGGTGGTCCGCAAGGTGTCACTGACCGGGATGAGGGCCGCCAGCATGACGAGGATCGGTCCGTCCACGGCGCGGTAGATCTCGCTCAGCGGAATGACCTTCAGGATGACCATGGCCAGGGCAGCGGCGAAGAAGGCGACCGCGACCGGCGCAAGGCCGAGTGCGGTGGCGCCCATGGCGGCCACCAGGATTGCGAGCGGCACCATGGCACTGCGGCTTGTGCCAAGCAGGATTTCGCGCTCGGCCAGCGGCAGGCAGCCCAGTTCGAGCAGCAAGCCGGGAAGGGCCTGACGCTGCCCCTGCAGCACCACGACGTCGCCCGAGCGCAGCATCACTTCGCCAAGCCGCTCGCGGATGCGCTTGCCCTTTCGGCTGACGGCGAGAAGATTGACGCCATAGGTGTTGTAGAGCGAGAGTTCGCGGGCGGAAAGGCCGACCAGAGCGGAATCGCGACTGATCACCGCCTCTATCGCGGCGATCTCGCCGCTCGGCTTGGCATCGCCGTCGGCAATCGGCTTGCCCGTGAGCGAAAGCTTGGCCTGGGAAACGATCCGGTCCAGCGGTTCAGAGGCGCCCTCAAGCAGCAGGGCGTCGTTTTCCTTGAGCACGATGTCGGGGAAGGGGGAAATGCGGGTGTGGCCGCGCAGGATCGCGGTGGCGATCACTTCGCCGGGGGCGATCGACAGAAGCTGGTTCAGCGATTTGCCAAGGAAGGGCGATTGCTTGCCGACGGTCGCCTCGGTGGAGAAGGTCGAGCTTTCCAGCGCCTCCTGGACCGACGGATTCTGGTTCTCGCGCTTCGGCACCAGCCAATAGAAAAACATCAGGAAGATGGTGCCGGCGACGGCCAGCGTCGCGCCGACGGGCGTGAAGTCGAACATGGTGAAGGCCTCGCCGGTGATCTCGGCGCGCAGGCGCGACACGACGATGTTCGGCGAGGTGCCGATCTGCGTCATCAGGCCGCCAAGCAGGGCACCGAAGGCCATGGGCATCAGAAAGGTCGAGGCCGGCGTACCGGAGCGCCGGGCGAACTGGAAGGCGACCGGCATCATGATGGCGAGCGCGCCGATATTCTTGATGAAGGCCGAGAGCACCGTGACGCTGACCACCAGCAGCAGCATCTGGCCTCGGATCGAGGTGAGCGATGGGAAGAACTTCTTGATGGCAAGGTCGACAATGCCGGAGCGCGCCACACCGGCGCTGACCACGAGCGCGCTGCCGACGATGATGACGATGTCGTCGCTGAAGCCGGAAAAGGCCTTATCCGCCGGTACGAGGCCAATCGCCACGGCGACGATCAGCGTGACACAAGCCACCACGTCATAACGCAGGCGGTCCCAGATGAAGGCGGCCATCATCGCGCCTATGACGGAAAAGGCGAGGATCTGCTCGGTGGTCATGGGACTCCGGATCTGTTGTGTGGAGGAGGATAATGCAGGCAGGCGGTCGCGCTATCAATGCCGGCTGCAAATGCTTTGTTCCGCGATGCGGGGGTGCCGGGAAAATAATGGGCCCACGATCGCTCGCGGGCCCACAACGCATGCGTCGGCGGCAAATGCGGCGCCGCTCAGTGCAGCTTGGCCTTGGCGGCCCTCTCGGCCTGGCGTTTGCGCCTTGCGAACATGTTGAGCACTTCCACGAGGCCGGAGAAGGCCATGGCGGCGTAGATGTAGCCCTTCGGCACGTGGAAACCCATGCCTTCGGCGATCAGGGTCGTGCCGATCATCAGCAGGAAGCCCAGCGCCAGCATGACGATCGTCGGATTCTTCTCGATGAAATTGGCGAGCGGCGTCGCGGCAACGAGCATGACCGTGACGGCAACGATGACGGCAACGACCATGATCGGCAGATGCGGGGTCATGCCGACGGCGGTGATGATGCTGTCGACCGAGAAGACGAGGTCGAGCAGCAGGATCTGGCCGATGGCCGCGGCAAAGGTGCCGGTCGTCGAGGAGGCGATGAAGTCCTCCTCATGATCGATGGGGTCGACATTGTGGTGGATTTCCTTCGTCGCCTTCCAGACGAGGAACAGGCCGCCGGCGATCAGGATCAGGTCCTTCCAGGAGAAGCCGTGGCCGAAGGCCTCGAACAGCGGGTCGGTCAGCTTGACGATCCAGGCGACGGTGCCAAGCAGGGCAAGGCGCATGATCAGCGCCAGGCCGATGCCGATCCGCCGCGCCTTCTCGCGCTGCTCGGGCGGCAGCTTGTTGGTCAGGATGGAGATGAAGACGAGGTTGTCGATGCCGAGCACGACTTCCATCACCACCAGGGTGACAAGCGCGATCCAGGCGGCGGGATCCTGGAGGAGGAGGAGAATGTCCTGCATATGATTTTCCGGTTTGCGAGGGCTGGGTGCTGCAACAAATGGCGCAAGGCCCCTTCAAGGGCAAGGGGCGCCCTCGGCCACCCGGCCAGAAAGTCCTGCCTGGCTGGTTCAGTGCGGCTTCTGGCAGGTCCCCGTGCCATAGGCGCACAGAAAGACGCGCACGGCGCTTTCCACCACGCGGTCGATCTCCTCGCGGAGGGGATCGCGCCGCATTTCGCCGAACAGACGCTGCTTGAAGAAGGTACCGGTGGACAGGTCGATGAACTGTCGGGCGGCGAGATCCGGATCCTCGGTCTTCAGTGCCCCCTCATCGACCTGTCGGCGGATGAAGTCTTCCAGCACGCTGCGGGCATTGGCCGGCGCGTTCGACAGGAACCGATGACAGAGGCCGGGCATGCGGTCGATCACGCCGAGCACGGTGCGCATGGCCGGGATCATGTCGGTGGTGACGATCTGGTCTATGAACACGGTCGCGAAGCGCCGCAGACCTTCCTCGACATCGCGGCTCTCGGCGAGAATGTCGCGCAGGGCTTCGGCAAAGCGGCCCTTCTCGCGCTCGATCAGCGCGGCGAAGAGATCTTCCTTGCTCTGGAAGTAGACATAGATGGTCCCTTTCGAGACGCCGGCCTCGCGGGTCACGTCGTTCATGCTCGCGGCGTCGAAGCCCATCTTCATGAACACCTGCTTGGCGCCATCGAGGATCTGGCCACGCTTGACCGGGTCCGAACCCGCGGGAAAGCGGTTGGGAACCACAGGGTATGGGAATTCGGCCGCGGTGTTTTCCTCGACCTTTTTAGGCTTGCGGGTCATGGACTATCCGAAAATTAACTGCACCCGGCCAGAGACTGGGCCGACCGGCCTTCTGCCTCTTGATATGTGTCAGAAAAGCCTCTATGTCAATCGAACCGAACGGTTCAGTTCGATTTCCTTAATTCGCAGCAAGTGGTTTGCTCATGTCAGGTTCCCAAAGGACGAGTGCCGTCCGTTCCGTCAATCCCGCCGCCGAGCCGTCGGCCGATCACGAGACGGTCGTCATGGAGGCGAGCCCCGCCGCAACGACCAAAGCCGCTGCCGCGCCGGCCGATCCGGCCAAGGCGAAGAAGCGTAGCGGGCTGGTCCTGCCGGTGCTGCTGGCGGCACTTGCCGCCGGCGCCGCCTGGTACGGCTATGGCTGGTGGACCGAAGGTCGCTTCATGGTCTCGACCGAGGACGCCTATATCGAGGGCGATATCGCGATCATCTCGCCGAAGGTTTCCGGCTATGTGAAGTCGGTCGACGTGACCAGCAACCAGCGCGTCAAGGCCGGCGATCCGCTGGTGACCCTCGATGACGGCGACTATCGCATCGCGGCCGAACAGGCCAAGGCCCAGATCGTCGTGCAGAAGCTGACGCTCGAGCGGATTGACGCTCAGATGAAGGGTGGCGAAGCGGCGCTCGCCCAGGCGATCGCGCAAAAACAGTCGTCGCAGGCGACGCTGGGTCTGGCCGAGCTTTCGCTGAAGCGCGTGAGCGGCCTTCAGGAGCAGAAGGTGGTCTCGACCGCCGATCTCGACAATGCCAAGACGCAGCTCGAACAGGCCAAGGCCAGCCTGGCGGCGGCCGATGCGAACATTGCAGCGGCCGAGGCGAACATCTCGGTGCTGAAGGCGCAGCGCGCCGAAGCCGAAGCCGGCATGCGCTCGATCGAGCTTGCCCTGGAGAAGGCTGAGCGCGACCTCGGCTTTACCGTGCTCAAGGCGCCGTATGACGGTATCGTCGGCAATCTCTCGGTGCAGACCGGTGATCTCGTCTCTGCCGGCAAGCGGCTGGCCGCGCTCGTTCCCGTCCAGCAGCTCTATATCGAGGCCAATTTCAAGGAAACGCAGATCGCCGAGCTCGTTCCGGGCTCGAAGGTGTCGATCCATGTCGATGCCTATGGCGATCAGCCGATCGAAGGTACGGTGACGTCCATCGCGCCGGCCTCGGGCGCCGTGTTTTCCATGTTGCCGGCGGAAAATGCCACGGGCAACTTCACCAAGGTCGTCCAGCGTGTTCCCGTTCGCATCGAGATCCCGCAGGACGTGCTCGATTCCGGTCATCTGCGCGCGGGGTTGAGCGTCGTCGTTGATGTTGACACGCGCACGGCACCGGAAGGTGCTGCGCTTGCCGCCAAGTAGGACCGACGGTCGAGGGACGGATAAGATGGCGTCAGCGGCAACGACTGGGGCGGGGGCAGCAGCAGCGCTGCCCGCCGCCGAAGAGCGCATGGACCCGAAGCGCATCATTGCCTTCTTTGCCATGGTCTTCGGCATGTTCATGTCGATCCTCGACATCCAGATCGTGTCGGCTTCGCTCGCCGAGATCCAGGCCGGTCTCGGCGCCGGCTCCGACGAGATCGCCTGGGTGCAGACCTCCTACCTGATTGCCGAAGTCATCATGATCCCGCTGTCGGGGGCGCTGGCGCGCATTCTTTCGACGCGCATCCTGTTCTCCTTCTCGGCGGCCGGCTTCACCATTGCCAGCGCGCTCGCCGCGACGGCGACGAATATCGACCAGATGATTATCTACCGCGCGATCCAGGGCTTCATCGGCGGCGGCATGATCCCGTCCGTCTTTGCTGCCGCGTTCACGATCTTCCCGCCGTCGAAGCGCAACATCGTCTCGCCGATCGTCGGTCTGGTAGCGACGCTTGCCCCGACCATTGGCCCGACCATCGGCGGCTATATCAGCCACGCTATGTCCTGGCACTGGCTGTTCCTGGTCAACGTGATCCCGGGCATCATTGTCACCGCCGTCACCTTCAGCCTCATCGACTTTGACAAGCCCGACTTCAAGCTCCTGAAGAAATTCGACTGGTGGGGCCTGTTCTGGATGGCGCTGTTCCTCGGAACGATGGAATTCGTGCTCGAAGAGGGCAACAACAAGGACTGGTTCAACGACGAGCATATCGTCATGGGCACGGTTGCCATGGTCGTCGGCGGGTTCTTCTTCTTCCACCGGGTGTTCCGGGTGGATTTCCCGGTCGTGGATCTGAGGGCCTTTTCCAATGCCAACTTCGCCTTCGGGTCGCTGTTCTCCTTCGTCATGGGCGTCGGCCTCTACGGCCTGACCTATCTCTACCCGGTCTATCTCGGCCGGATCCGCGGCTATGACTCGATGATGATCGGCGAGACCATGTTCGTCTCGGGCGCGGCGATGTTCCTGACGGCGCCGGTCGCCGGCGCTCTGTCGAGCAAGCTCGATCCGCGCATCATGATGATGGTCGGTTTTGCCGGCTTTGCCGCCGGCACCTATACCATGACCTACATGACGGCCGACTGGGATTTCTACGAGCTGCTCGTGCCGCAGATCCTGCGCGGCTGCTCGCTGATGCTGTGCATGGTTCCGATCAACAACATCGCGCTCGGAACCCTGCCGCCGGATCGCATCAAGAACGCCTCGGGTCTGTTCAACCTGACACGCAACCTTGGCGGCGCCGTCGGCCTCGCCGTAATCAATACCATGCTCACGCAGCGTTCGGACGAGCATTATGCCCGGCTCTCTGAGCATGCCGACTGGGGCAATCGCGCCGCGCTTGACTGGCTGGCGAGCGTCGGTGCCAACTACGACAGCTACGGGCTCGACGGCACCGCGGTGGCGATGCAGAAGCTCTCGGGCGTCATCACCCAGCAGTCCTGGCTTCTGTCGTTCATCGACGTCTTCATGGGGCTGACCTTGCTCTTCCTGTCGCTCATCTTCCTGGTCTTCCTGATCAAGAAGCCAAGCGCCCCGGCCCCTGCCGGCGCCGGTCACTAAGGCCGATCCGCCGGACCAAGGACACGAATCCACCGCAGCGCCAGGGGCCGTCTTCCCGCCGGGAGTCGGCCCTTTTCGTTGCGCACTCGAAATTCTGAGGTACGTACATCAAAAAGTGATTTACGTACCTCATGGGCTGCGCTACGACAGGCGCCGGAGGAGAGATGAAGCCCACTGTTCACGACATCGCGACTGCCGCAGGCGTCAGCCTCGCCACCGTCGACCGCGTTCTTAACCGCCGGCCGGGGGTGAGCGCGCGGACGCGCGACAAGGTGGAAGCGGCTGTTGTTTCGCTCGGCTTCGTGCGGGACGTCGCGGCGGCCAATCTGGCCAAGGGGCGCGTCTATCCGCTGACCTTCATCCTGCCGTCCAACGACAATTCCTTCATGCGCGACCTGGAAACCGCAGTCGGCGACGCGGCAGCCCGCTCGCCTGCCGAGCGCACGGATATCCGGGTGGTCAAGGTTCCGCCCTTCGATGCCGAAGCGCTTGTGACCGCGCTCGATCGTCTGCGTCTGGAGCGTCCAGCCGGCATCGCGCTGGTCGCCGTCGATGCGCCCGAGGTTGCCGCAGCCGTCGATCGGCTGACCGAGGACGGGATCCCGGTTGTAACACTCGTTTCGGACCTGCCGGCCTCGCGCCGCGTTCACTATGCCGGCATCGACAACCTGGCGGCGGGACGCACGGCTGCAAGCCTGCTTGGCCGGTTCGTCGGTGATCGGCGCGGCTCCATCGGCGTCTTGGCCGGCTCCATGCTGGTGCGCGACCATCGCGAGCGTTTCGAGGGCTTCGCCGCCGTCATGGCCGCCGATTATCCGCACGTCGCCCTTCTTGAGGTCGTTGAGGGGCGGGACGATCCGGCGTTGGTGGAGCGTCGCCTGGGAAGCCTCTTTCGCGAACGCAGCGACATACTGGGCCTCTACAGCCTCGGCGCGGGCAATCGCGGCCTGGTCGCGGCGCTGCGGTCGGCCGGTTTCGCTCGGCGGCCGGCGGTGATCGCTCACGAATTGACGGAGACGACGCGGACGGCGCTCGGCGACGGGCTGATCGATGCGGTGCTGAACCAGGATGCCGGCCACGAGGTGCGCAGCGCCATCCGGGTGCTGAAGGCCCATGCCGATGGACTGCCGGTGCTCGCCGCTCAGGAGCGCATCCGCATCGACATTTTCTTGAAGGACAACCTGCCGTGAAGGTAGGGACAAGGGAGAAGCAACATGTATCTCGGGCTTGATCTGGGGACTTCGGGCGTAAAGGCCATGCTGATCGACGGCGATCAGCGGGTCATCGCCGTGGCCAATGCGGCGATCGCGGTTTCGCGCCCGCATCCCGGTTGGTCGGAACAGGATCCGCTCGACTGGATCCGCGCGACCCGCGAGGCGGTTGGGGCACTGAAGGCAAGCCACGGCCCAGCGCTTTCCGCCGTCAAGGGGATTGGCCTTTCCGGCCACATGCATGGGGCAACGCTGATCGATGCGGCCGACCAGGTCCTGCGTCCCTGCATCCTGTGGAACGACACCCGCAGCCATGTCGAGGCCGCCGCGCTCGACGCCGATCCGCGCTTCCGCGCCATCACCGGCAATATCGTCTTTCCGGGCTTTACCGCGCCGAAGCTCGCCTGGGTGGCGCGGCACGAGCCGGAGGTCTTTGCCAAGGTCGCCAAGGTTCTGCTGCCGAAGGATTTCCTGCGGCTCTGGCTGACGGGCGAGTATCTCTCCGACATGTCGGATTCGGCCGGCACCGCCTGGCTCGACACCGGCGCGCGTCGCTGGTCGTCCGAGCTTCTGGAGGCGACCGGCCTGTCCGAGAAGCATATGCCGGGCCTGGTCGAGGGAACGGAGCCGGCGGGCACGCTGCGCGATCCGCTGGCCGCGGAATGGGGCATGGAGCCGGGCGTGGTAGTCGCCGGCGGGGCAGGGGACAATGCGGCCTCGGCCTGCGGCATGGGAACGGTTGCCGAGGGGCAGGCCTTCGTCTCGCTCGGGACCTCCGGCGTGCTCTTCGCCGCCAACGGCTCCTATCTCCCCAAGCCGGAAAGCGCCGTGCATGCGTTTTGCCACGCGCTGCCCGATACCTGGCACCAGATGGGCGTCATCCTCTCGGCGACCGACGCGCTGAACTGGCTGAGCGGCATCACCGGCAAGACCGCCGGCGACCTGACCGGCGAACTCGGCCAGGATCTGAAGGCGCCGGGTAGCGTCACCTTCCTGCCCTACCTATCGGGCGAGCGCACTCCACACAACGACGCGAAGATCCGCGGAGGCTTCATCGGCCTTGGCCACGAGAGCTCGCGCGAGGTCCTGACGCAGGCGGTGCTCGAGGGCGTGACCTTTGCCATCCGCGACAATCTCGAGGCCTTGAGGTCTGCGGGTACCCGGATCTCGCGGGTGACGGCGATCGGCGGCGGCTCGCGCTCGCGCTACTGGCTGGCCTCGATCGCCACCGCACTCCGCCTTCCGGTCGATATTCCGGCCGACGGTGATTTCGGTGCCGCCTTTGGTGCTGCCCGCCTCGGGCTGATTGCCGCGACGGGCGCGGACCCGCTTTCCGTCTGCACGGCGCCGAAGACGGCCGAGACGATCGAACCCGTTTCGGCGCTACGCGGAGCTTACGAGGAGGCCTACGGGCGCTACCGGGCCCTCTATCCGGCGATCCGTGGGCTTGGCTAGGAACAGATATGTTTCGGTTGTGACATGCGCCTATGCGACCGGCCGTTTTTATCCGTCAAAATCTCAATAACAGGTGGAGGAAACACCCATGACGACAGGCTTTTTCGGCGATATTGCCAAGGTGAAATACGAAGGAGCGGACAGCAGCAACCCGCTGGCCTTCCGCCACTACAATCCCGACGAGGTCGTTCTCGGCAAGCGCATGGAAGACCATCTGCGCTTCGCCGTTGCCTACTGGCACACCTTCACCTGGCCGGGCGGCGATCCGTTCGGCGGCCAGACTTTCGAGCGGCCGTGGTTCTCCGACACGATGGAAGCCGCGAAGATGAAGGCCGACGTCGCCTTCGAATTCTACCAGCTGCTCGGCGTTCCCTATTACTGCTTCCATGATGCCGATGTGCGCCCGGAGGGCCGCAACTTCGCGGAGAACACCCGCAACCTCAACGAGATCGTCGACTATTTCGAGAAGAAGCAGGCCGAGACCGGCGTGAAGCTCTTGTGGGGCACGGCCAATCTCTTCTCCAACCGCCGCTTCATGGCCGGGGCAGCCACCAATCCCGATCCGGACGTCTTTGCCTTTTCGGCGGCAACCGTGAAGACCTGCATGGACGCCACCCAGCGGCTGGGCGGCGAGAACTACGTGCTCTGGGGCGGCCGCGAAGGTTACGAGACCCTGCTCAACACCGACCTCAAGCGCGAGCTCGACCAGCTCGGCCGCTTCCTCAACCTCGTCGTCGAGTACAAGTACAAGACCGGATTCAAGGGTACGATCCTGATCGAGCCGAAGCCGCAGGAACCGACCAAGCACCAGTACGACTACGACGTCGCGACCGTCTACGGCTTCCTCCAGCGTCACGGTCTGGAGAAGGAAGTGAAGGTCAATATCGAGCAGGGCCACGCAATCCTCGCCGGCCATTCCTTCGAGCACGAGATTGCCATGGCGAATGCGTTCGGCATCTTCGGCTCGATCGACATGAACCGCAATGACTATCAGTCCGGCTGGGATACCGACCAGTTCCCCAACAACGTGCCGGAGATGGCGCTCGCCTATTACCACATCCTGTCCGGCGGTGGCTTCCAGACCGGCGGCACGAACTTCGACGCCAAGCTGCGCCGCCAGTCGCTCGATCCGGCCGATCTACTCTATGGCCATATCGGTGGCATGGACTGCTGTGCGCGTGGCCTGAAGGCGGCGGCGAAAATGGTCGAGGATGGTGCGTTGTCGAAGCCGCTGGAGGAACGCTACGCCAAGTGGGAGAGCCCCGAGGCGCAGCGCATGTTGCGCGGCGAGCTGTCGCTGGACGCGATCGCGAAAATGGTCGAGGACGGCAACGTCAATCCGGAACCGAAGTCCGGCCGGCAGGAATATCTGGAAAACGTGGTCAACCGCTACGTCTGAGACGCAGCTGCGGCTTTAAGGAACTTGGCCGGGGCGTCGATGCGCCCCGGCCCGTCGTTTATGGCTTTCAGCGTTTGGCCGGCCCCGTGACCGAGCCGCGGACGATGAGATCGGGCATCAGCAGGATTTCGCGGCGCTCGCTCGGGCGCTCGGCAAGCTGGGCCAGCAGCAATGCCATGGCCTGCTTGCCGATGGCGGTGCGCGGCTGGCGGATGGTGGTGAGTGCCGGGTTTAGATAGGTCGCCTGCGGCACGTCGTCGAAGCCGATTACAGAGAAGTCGTGCGGCAGGTCGTAGCCGCGGGCAGTCAGCCCGTTGATCACGCCGACGGCGGTCGCGTCATTGACGCACATGAAGGCGGTCGGCAGCGTGTCGCGCATGAACAGCTGCTCGACCGCGAGGCGGCCGCTTTCGATCGTGCCTTCGCCCTCGACCACGATGCGGTTTTCGGGCGCGATGCGGGCGGCATCCAGTGCCAGATCATAGCCCTGGCGGCGGCGCTGGTGGCCGAGCCGGGTGCGGCTGTCGCCGATGAAGGCGATGCGACGATGGCCTGCCGACAGCAGGTGTTCGGCGGCCTTGCGCGCGCCGGCGACGTCGTCCACGCCGACATAGGAGATCTTGGAACCGAAAACGGGTTCGAACACCGCCACCGAGGGCGGCAGGCGGGTGCCGGCGACCTGATGCCCGAACGGCTCGTGGCCGGTGAACAGCACGAGGCCGGCGGCCTGTCCGGAACTCAGGAATTTCAGATATTCGAGCCCACGCTCCGGATCGTTCTGGGTATGCCCGATCAAAACGCCATAGCCATGCGCGCGCGCCTCATTCTCCAGCCCGATCAGGGTGGAGGAAAAGTTCGGGTCGCCGATGTCGGGCGCCAGGATCAGGATCATGTTCGACCGGCCCATGCGCAGCGACCGCGCCATAGCATTGGTCGTGTAGCCGGTGATGGCAATTGCCTGGTTGACCCGCTGGCGGGTCGACTTGGCCACCTTGTCCGGCGTGTGGATCGCACGGCTTACCGTGGCGATCGACACCTCGGCGAGGCGCGCGACATCCTCGATCGTCGCTGGTGCTGAATTGGGCACGCCGAGACCATCCCCCTTATCCGTCTGGAATCGCTGGAGAGACTAGCTTTTGTGTTGCGACTGCGAAAGCCGAGCGGGGTGGCTTTGTCCCCATGATCGAATGATGTAAACCTTTACATTCTCCATGTAAAGGTTTACACGATCTCCTCAGGAAGCGGTTGAGGAGCCGCGGGGAGGCTTGCATGACATCAGCTGGGGACGCCGGCCGGGCACCCGTTCTTTCGGCGGAGCGAATCTCGAAATCGTTCGGCGACGTCCAGGTGCTGTTCAGCGTTGACTTCGACGTTCTGCCGGGCGAAGTACATGCGCTGATGGGCGAGAACGGCGCGGGAAAATCGACGCTGGTCAAGATCCTGTCCGGTTTCGAACAGGCCAGTTCGGGCACCATCCTGCTCGATGGCGAGCCGGTGGTGCTGCCGCCGAACGGCGCGGCCGAAGCGCTCGGGATCGTGCTGATCCATCAGGAATTCAATCTCGCCGACCATCTGACCGTGACCGAGAGCCTCTTTCTCGGCCGCGAGGTCACGCGTCTCGGCTTGCTGGACCGTCGCCACATGCGGGCGGAGACGCGCCGCGTGCTGGATCAGCTGGGCTCGCGCATCGACGAGAATGCGCTGATCAGCTCGTTGAGCGTCGCCGACAAGCAGATGGTGGAGATCGCCAAGGCGATCAGCCGTCGGGCGCGGATCGTCTTCATGGATGAGCCGACGGCGGTGCTGTCACGCGACGAAACGGAGGTGTTGTTCGACCAGGTGCGCAAGCTGCGCGCGCGCGGCACCAGCTTCGTCTTCGTTTCCCACAAGCTCGACGAGGTCATGGAACTTACCGACCGCGTCACGGTGCTGCGCGACGGGCAATGGGTGAAGACCGCGCCGACGTCGGCGCTGGATGGCGAGGCCATCGCCCAGCTGATGGTCGGGCGTGAATTGTCGAGCCTCTATCCGACCAAGCACGAACCGGACGTCGACGAAGAGATCGTGCTGTCGGTCAAGGACCTGTCGACCGGTTTCGTGAAGAATGCCAGCTTCGAGCTCAAGCGCGGTGAGGTTCTGGGCTTTTCCGGCCTGATCGGTTCCGGGCGCACCGAACTGATGGAGGCGGTGGCTGGTCTGCGGCCGCGGCTGGCGGGCGAGGTCCAGCTGAATGGAGTGCCGCTTGCGCCGCTTGATTTTCGCGAGGCCAACCGGCGCGGGCTCGCCTACATGACCAAGGATCGCAAGGGCAAGGGCCTGCTGCTCGGCGAGGGCATGACGGCGAACCTGACGCTGCAGTCGATGGAGCGCCACCTGCGCCACGGCTATCTCGATCCGGCCAGTGAAGCCAAGGCCATGGCGCGCGCCAGGCGGCGTTTCGACATTCGCGTGCGTGATGACCGGGTGCGGGTCGGTCGCATGTCGGGCGGCAATCAGCAGAAGCTGCTGCTCGCCAAGATCATGGAGGTCGAGCCGCAGATCATCATCATCGACGAGCCGACGCGCGGCATCGATGTCGGCACCAAGCAGCAGATCTACCACTTCATCGCCGCGCTCGCCCGCGAGGGCCGCTCGATCATCGTCATTTCCTCGGAAATGCCGGAGGTGATCGGGCTCTGCACCCGGGTCGCCGTGATGCGCGAGGGTCGCATGGTCGGCATGCTGGAAGGCGAGGAAATCAACGAGCAGACGATCATGCGCTACGCGGCCGGCCTCAAACGGCAGATGGCGAGCTGATCCAGGGCCCGGCGGCAAGACCGGGCTTCGCAACGAAGAGTTCAGGGTGCGCGACGTCGCATGAGGCGCGCGGGAGGAGACGGAAAGACGATGACTGCCGAGACTGAAACGACCGCGGCCGGCCGTGGCCGGCGAACCTGGCGCGATGTGGACCTGCGAGCCGTTGCGCCCTTTGCGGCCCTGCTTCTGCTCCTGATCATCGGCGCGATGGTCAATCCCAATTTCATCGGGCTCACCAATCTGGCCAATGTCGCGACCCGCTCGGCCTTCATCGCCATCATCGCGGTCGGGGCAACCTTCGTCATTTCCTCGGGCGATCTCGATCTCTCGGTCGGCTCGATGGTCGCTTTCGTCGCCAGCCTGATGATCCTGTTCATGAATTCCGGCGTGATTGCCGATCCGGGCATGATGATCGCCGCCGCCATGGCGCTCACCATCGTCATCGGTTCGCTGTGCGGGCTGGTGAACGGGTTGATCACCACGGTGGGCAAGATCGAGCCTTTCATCGCCACGCTCGGCACCATGGGCATCTATCGCGGGCTGACGACCTGGCTCTCCCAGGGCGGTGCGATCACGCTGAAGGACCCGGCGCAGCAGGAACTCTACCGGCCGGTCTATTTCGGCTCGATCCTCGGGCTGCCGGTTCCGATCGTTATCATTCTGGTGGTGACTGCGATCGCCGCCGTCGTCCTCTACCGTACGCGCTATGGCCGCCATGTGGTCGCCGTCGGCTCCAACCGCGACGTTGCGCGCTATTCCGGCATTGCTGTCGACCGGGTGCGCACCATTGCCTTCATCATCCAGGGGCTTTGCGTGGCGATCGCCGTGCTGCTCTACGTGCCCCGCCTCGGTTCGACCTCCGCCACCACCGGCATCCTCTGGGAGCTGCAGGCGATCACCGCCGTCGTCGTCGGCGGGACGGCACTGAAGGGCGGTGCGGGCCGTGTCTGGGGCACGATCTGCGGCGCGTTCATTCTGGAGCTGGTCGGCAACATCATGCTGCTCTCCAATTTCATCTCCGAATATCTGATCGGCGCCATCCAGGGCACGATCATCATCATCGCGATGCTCGTCCAGCGGTCGCTGGCGCGCAAGGCGTGAACCGCGACCGGGCAGGAGGGTCGCCCGGTCCGTCATTCAGTTAGACCCTGGACATCTTGGGAGGAAAACAATGCACAGGAAACTGCTCGGGCTCGCCGTCGCCATGACGGCACTGGCGTCGATCTTCACCGCCGCCGAGGCGCAGGAGACGAAGACCATCGGCGTCTCCATTCCGGCCGCCGACCATGGCTGGACCGCCGGCGTCGTCTACCACGCCAACCGCGTCGCCGAACTCCTGATGAAGGAGCATCCGGGCCTCAACGTCATCGTCAAGACCTCGCCCGATCCGGCGACCCAGGCCAATGCGGTGCAGGACCTGGAAATCCAGGGCATCGACGCGCTCGTCATCCTGCCGACCGATCCGGATCCGCTGGTCAATGCGATGAAGGAAGTGAAGGGCAAGGGCCACTTCGTGACGATCGTCGACCGGGCGCCCTCGGTCAACGACAACAGCGTTCGCGATCTCTACGTCGCCGGCAACAATCCGGCGCTCGGCAAGGTCGCCGGCGAATACATCGCCAAGAACTCGCCGGATGCCGAAGTCGTCGTCATCCGTGGCCTGCCGATCCCGATCGACCAGCAGCGCCAGGACGGTTTCGACGAGGGCATCAAGGGCTCCAATGTCAAGATCCTCGACCGCCAGTTCGGCAACTGGAACCGCGACGACGCCTTCAAGGTCATGCAGGACTATCTGACCAAGTACCCGAAGATCGACGTGGTCTGGTGCCAGGATGACGACATGGCCGTCGGCGTGCTGCAGGCCATCGAGCAGGCCAAGCGCACCGATATCCAGTACATCATCGGCGGTGCCGGTTCGAAGGACATGATCAAGAAGGTCATGGACGGCGACAAGATGGTGCCGGTCAACGTCCTCTATCCGCCGTCGATGGTCGGCACGGCGATGGAGCTGACGGCGGCCGCGCTCTACGACTCGGTTCCGGTCCACGGCACCTATACGCTCGATGCGACCCTGATCACGTCGGACAACGCCAAGAACTACTACTTCCCTGACTCGCCGTTCTGATCGGCCGTCCCTGACACGTCTCCGCCCGGGTCTATCCGGGCGGAACTGCGACGCCCCACGCGGGCGTTGTATCGGTTTTACATCTCCTGTAGACGTAACTGAAACGTTGCAGGAAGACTTAAGGGAGGAGAATTCATGAAGACGATCAAGGGGCCGGCGATCTTTCTCGGCCAGTTCGCAGGCGATGCCGCCCCGTTCAATTCCTGGGATGCGATCACCAAATGGGCGGCTGAGGCCGGCTATGAGGGCGTGCAGGTGCCGGCCTGGGCCGGACAGTTGATCGACCTGAAAAAAGCGGCCGAATCCAAGGACTATTGCGACGAACTCGCCGGCGTGGCGCGCCAGAACGGCGTCGAGATCACCGAGCTTTCGACCCATCTGCAGGGCCAGCTGGTCGCCGTGCATCCGGCCTATGACGAGGCGTTCGACGGCTTTGCCGCACCGGAAGTGCGCGGCAATCCCAAGGCGCGTCAGGCCTGGGCCGTGGATCAGGTGAAGATGGCGATCACGGCATCGCGCAACCTCGGCATCAATGCCCACGCGACCTTTTCAGGCGCTCTCGCCTGGCCTTACTTCTATCCCTGGCCGCAACGGCCGGCGGGCCTCATAGAGACTGCCTTCGATGAGCTTGCCAAGCGCTGGCTGCCCATTCTCAACCATGCCGAGGATCACGGCGTCGACATTTGCTATGAGATCCATCCGGGCGAAGACCTGCATGACGGCGTGACCTACGAAATGTTCCTGGAGCGGGTGAAGAACCACGCCCGCGCCAACATGCTTTTCGATCCGTCGCACTACGTGCTGCAGTGCCTCGACTATCTCGACCACATCGACATCTACAAGGACCGGATCAGGATGTTCCACGTCAAGGACGCGGAGTTCAATCCGACCGGCCGGCAAGGCGTTTATGGCGGCTATCAGAGCTGGGTGAACCGGGCAGGGCGCTTCCGCTCGCTGGGCGACGGCCAGGTGGATTTCGGCGCGATCTTCTCGAAAATGGCGGCGAACGATTTCGACGGCTGGGCCGTTGTCGAATGGGAATGCGCGCTGAAGCATCCGGAAGACGGCGCCAGCGAAGGGGCCGAGTTCGTCCGTCACCACATCATCCGGGTGACGGAGAAGGCCTTCGACGATTTTGCCGCCGGCGGCACGGACGACGCGGCGAACCGGCGGATGCTGGGGCTGTAACA
>DAIMJJ010000050.1:0-13570 GCA_036722275.1 Rhizobium sp.
ATCGGCTGGATGCCCTCCTCCTGCAATTGCCGGACAATGACGCGCAGCAGGGCAAAGCCCGCCGAGTTGTCGAGATAGTCGCGCACCCAGTCGCCATCGAAGCGGACGACGTCGGGCCTGAGCGCCAGCACGTCCTGGATGTCGTGTTCGCTCGCCTCGTAGTTGGACATCGAGACCTTGAGACCGGCGCCGCGCAGGCTGTCAAGGATTCGTCGGGTGACGCGGCCATTGCCGGCCGTCGCTGCCGTGAGGTCGCAGAGGATGCGCTCCGGCGCCAGTGCGGCCTCATGGGCGGCGAGGCGGATGCGGTCGAGCTCGTGGCGCAGTTCGACGCCATCGGTAAACAGCAACGGCTGGAAGCTCACCAGCACCCGCGTGCGCTCGCGATGAAGAAGACCGGCATTGAGAATATGGATACTTCTCAGGAGGCTGTCGACGGCCGGCAGGTCTTCGGGCGCCACCAGCGGAAAAAACTGCGAGGGCGGATAGGCCTCGCCATTGCGTTCGGCGCGCACCAGACCCTGGAAGGCGTAGATATCGAAGACGCCGTCCGATACCCGCTCGAAGATCGGCTGCAGGGCGGAGCGCAGCACGAAAGGCCCATAGGCGGTCGACCAGGCGCCGGCGGTCTTGACGAGCTGTGCATAGATGCTGTGCATGGTCATCGGGTTCGCGTCTCGATTGCCTCGCGGATTTCGCGCACGCAAGTCTAGCGCCGAAGGCTTACCCGGGAATTAAGAAAGCCTTAAAAATGAAAAGCTCCGCGAATGTCCCCATGCGCCGCTTTCTGCTTGAAACGCCGGTGTGATTTCGCCATAGAACTTGAACCTGGGGCCTTGGCCGATCGAGGTTCCGCCGATCAACAGCTTCAGGACAATCACAATGGCATTCATCGCCGACGCTCTTTCCCGTGTTAAGCCCTCCGCAACCATCGCAGTCTCGCAGAAAGCCCGCGAGCTGAAGGCCAAGGGCCGTGACGTGATCGGCCTCGGCGCCGGCGAGCCTGATTTCGATACGCCGGACAACATCAAGAAGGCCGCCATTGACGCAATCAACCGCGGCGAGACGAAGTACACGCCGGTTTCGGGTATTCCGGAACTGCGCAAGGCGATTGCCGAGAAGTTCAAGCGCGAGAACGGCCTCGACTACAAGCCCGAGCAGACGATCGTCGGCACGGGCGGAAAGCAGATTCTTTTCAACGCCTTCATGGCGACGCTCAACCCGGGCGATGAAGTAATCGTGCCGGCTCCGTACTGGGTGTCCTACCCGGAGATGGTGGCGCTGTGCGGCGGTACGCCGGTGTTCGTATCGACCCGCCAGGAAAACAACTTCAAGCTGACGGCGGCCGATCTGGAAAGCGCCATCACGCCGAAGACCAAGTGGTTCATCTTCAACTCGCCGTCCAACCCGTCGGGTGCGGCCTATAGCCATGACGAACTGAAGGCGCTGACCGATGTGCTGGTCAAGCACCCGCATGTCTGGGTCCTGACCGACGACATGTACGAGCACCTGACCTATGGCGACTTCAAGTTCGCCACACCGGTCGAGGTCGAGCCGAAGCTCTATGACCGCACGCTGACCATGAACGGCGTGTCGAAGGCCTATGCCATGACCGGCTGGCGTATCGGCTATGCCGCCGGCCCGCTCGAGCTGATCAAGGCCATGGACATGATCCAGGGCCAGCAGACCTCCGGCGCCTGCTCGATCGCCCAGTGGGCCGCCGTCGAGGCGCTCAACGGTCCGCAGGACTTCATTCCGGCCAACAAGAAGATCTTCGAAGGTCGTCGCGACCTCGTGGTTTCCATGCTCAACCAGGCGACCGGCATCAAATGCCCGACCCCGGAAGGCGCCTTCTACGTTTATCCGTCCTGCGCCGGCCTGATGGGCAAGACTGCACCGTCGGGCAAGGTCATGGAGACGGACGAGGATTTTGTCACCGAGCTTCTGGAGACGGAAGGCGTGGCGGTCGTTCACGGCTCGGCTTTCGGTCTCGGCCCGAATTTCCGCATTTCCTATGCGACTTCGGAAGAGCTGCTCGAGGAAGCCTGCAAGCGTATCCAGCGCTTCTGCGCCGCCTGCAAGTAAGCAGACGAAAAGTAAGACCAACACAAAAAGGGCGGGGCCTCAACGGTCCCGCCCTTTTCATGTCTTCGCCGAGTAGGAAGGCCTCAGGTTGCGACCTTCATGGTCGGTGCAAGCTGCGCCGGGGCGCGTTTGGCCGGCGAGGAGGCAGACGTAGCCGGCGTCCGGTTGCGCTCGCGCCAGAGCGCCGGAAGGCAGAGCAGCGCCAGGGAGCCGAAGGTGATGACCGTCTTGGTCACGTTCGAGAACTCGCCGAAGCGGCCGTCGAGGTAAAAGACGCCGTAGACGATCAACACGTGCCATACATAGATCTGCAGCGAATGGCGGCCGAGAAGCTGCAGGTAGCTCAGCGAAAACAGGCCGGTCAGCGTCGATGCAATGGTCCGGATGGTGGCGTTCTCATGGCGCGGACCGGCGATCAGCAGCCAGGCGAGGCCGTAGGCGACGGCGGCAAAGTTCAGCAGATAGACCGGGCCGAAATCGGCGCGCACTTCCATGAGGCCAAACTTCTCCAGCACGATACCGGGCATCATGCCGTGCGCGGTCAGGATCCGCAGGGGCAGGAAGAAGACGCAGACGGCGAGCGCCGCCTTGGCGATGAAGTCCTTGCGCGGATCGAAGATGCGGGTCCACTCCACCTTCTTCATGGAGGTCAGGGTGCCCGCCAGCAGGCCGGCGAAGAAGACGACCTGCCAGCCGAGCAGATTGAAGGAGGCGCGGATGCCTTCCTTCTTGGCTTCGGCACCGCCGGCCAGCCAGTCGCTCACCGGGTAGGTGACGATGCGCTGCAGTCCGAGCTGGGCTGCCATCCAGGCCAGGACCGAGATGATCGCCACCGTCTTCCATCGCCCTTCGATGCAAAGCCAGATGATTGCCGGCGCAAAGAACATGTAGACGATGTACTGCGGCAGGATGTCCATGAAGGTCGGCTGGAACAGGAAGGTGGCAATGGCCGCCAGACGCAAGGCGTCGTCGAGACGGGTGCCACCCAGCCAGTTGGTCCAGATCGCCGCAGCACCCGGCAGCAGCAGCTGCAGCGCCAGGATCACCAGAACGATACCCATGGCATAACGATAGAGTTCGAAGACGCGCGACCAGATCCTGTCGCGCGCCGCGGCATAGCCGTCCTTCATCATCTTGCGGGCATAGACCATGCCGGTGAGCAGGCCTGACAGGAAGACGAAGCCCTGCGCATCTTCGACGAAGGCGAGATTGCGGTGATTGATCTGGACGAGCCAGAGGCCGCCGGTGAAGACCAGGTGGTTGATCAGCATGAAGACCAGGAAATAGCCACGCATGCCGTCGATGACGTCTAATCTCTTCAAGGTTCGGCTCCCGAGTTTGCCCCCCGCGACCCGCGGAAGGTTTCTGGTCCGCCAACGTGGTGACAATGGGGCGCACCACGCCGGCCGGGGACCATGACCGGGAAAGGAGAAAGGGCGGGAAAAGTTCCGCCGTCCGTCGGCCTGCCTCAGAGACCGAGGAAGGACAGCATGATGAAAGTGGCAAACAGGATGAAATGCGTCATGCCCTCGATCGCGTTTGTTTCGCCGTCGTTGAGGTTGATGGCCGCAGCGATCAGCGTGATCGCGACCATCACGGTCTGCACCGGTGTCATCGCCATGATGAAGGGCTGGCCGGTATAGAGCGCGATGGCCTCCATCACCGGCACGGTGAGGATGACGGTCGACAGCGAGGCGCCCATGGCGATGTTGACGGTTGCCTGCATGCGGTCGGAGAGGGCAGCGCGAAGGGCGGTCAGGATCTCCGGACCGGCGGAGATGCCGGCGACGAGGATGGCGGTGAGGGCGATCGGGGCGCCGACTTCCTTGAGACCGGTGTTCATGAAGGCGGACATGAACTCGGCGAGAATGCCGATCAACACGACGCCGAACAGAATGACGCCGATCGATCGGGTCGCCGGTTCACTAGGTTCCGCCGGATCATGCTCCTCATCCTCGCGGCCCTTGCCGCGCGGATAGCTGTAGCTGAAGAAGTAGCTGTGCGTGCCGACCTGCATGCGCAGGAACAGACCGTAGAGCGTGATCATGGCGAAGACCGTGAACAGTGAATAATACTGCCACTTGTCGCGCGGCACGAATTCCGGGACCACCATGGATATGCCCATGGCGGTCAGGATCATCACGCCGTAGGTCTTGCCCGAATCGTCGTTGTACGGTTGCTCGCCGTGTTTCAGGCCGCCGATGAGGGCGGCGAGGCCGAGGATGCCATTGATGTCGAGCATGACGGCCGAATAGATCGTGTCGCGCACCAGCGTCGGCGAGCCTTCATTGCTCATCATGATGGCCAGGATCAGCACTTCGACGGCGACCGCCGAAAGGGTGAGGATCATCGTGCCATAAGGGTCGCCGACCTTCACTGCGAGCACTTCGGCGTGATGCGCGACCCGCAGCGAGGCGGCGAGAATGGCGACGATCAGCACGGCCGCGGCGGCCAGCGATACCGCCGTGCCCATGGCCAGGATCTCGTGTTCGAGACTGAATCCGAGAATCGCCAGAACAATCGGAAAGAGAAGGATTTTTTCCTGTTTGAGCATGGACGACATCGGGGGCCTCTTTATGCGGTTGCCGGCGTTGAACGGGCGGGAACGGATGAGCGGACGGAACGGTTCCGGCGGGCTGCGGGTTTGCGGAATGGGACGCTTGATGCGATACTGAGCTTAGGCTCTGGAAAGGAGGACGCAATGACCAAGGTTGCCTACGAAATCGTTCCTCACGACGGGGGATGGGCCTACAAGCTCGGGGACGTGTTTTCCGAAAGCTTTGCCAGCCACGACGAGGCGCTGGAAGCCGCCCGTATCGTCATGCAGGAACAGCAGGTCGGAGACGAGCCCGTCAAGATCAGCTATCAGGACGAGAAGGGCAAGTGGCACTACGAATACAGCGACGGCGGTGACCGGCCGGAGGTCGAGATCGTCGATCGCTATCAGTCCGGCGGCGGGCAGGCCTGACCGATCGCCCGCCTGCCGAGCGGTTGCGAAAAACGGATGAGATAACCGTCCGGGTCTTGAACCAGAATTTCCCGGGACCCCGTTTCTTCCATTGCGCCAATGCGATACCAGCTTTCGCTCGCCTCTTCGAAGAGAGGCCATGCCTGCCTGCTCAGCGCTTCGAGGATAGGGTTGAGGTCGTCGGTGGCGATCTGGAAATTCACGCCGCGCCCGAACGGGCGCTGCAGGAGGCCCGTCTGCCAGTTTCCGTTGATCTCACACAGCATGACCTGCGCGCCCTGCCGTTCAAGATAGGCGAACTTCGCCTCAGGCCGCTGATAGGCGATGGCAAAGCCGAGCGCGCCGCACCAGAAGGCGAGGCTGGCTGCGATGTCGGACACATCGAGTTCCGGCACCAGCGGCGCAAACCCGCCGCTCGGACCGCTGCCGGTGGCATTTGAGGAATCGCGTTCGGTGCGCGTGAGGTCGCTCATCTCCCCGTTCCTTCGCTCAGATATTCCCGCAGTCCGGCCACGAGCGCATCGAAGGCCACGCGACAGCGAGGGGCGCTTTTCAGGTTTTCGTGCATCACGACATAGGTCTCAAGAGACAGGTCCGGGGCGCCCGGCAGCAGGGCGACCAGATCCGGGTGCCGGCGGGCGATGCCGGTCTGGCATATGCCGATGCCACCGCCGGCCCGCAGCATGGCAAATTGGGCAAGGTTGCTGTCGCTGCGAAAGGCGAAATGGATCCCGGCGAGATCCGGCCGGCTCACGAGAGCGGCCCTGACATAGGCAAGCTGGCGGTCGAAGCCGATCAGGCGGTGTTCGGCGAGTGCGTCGAGCGTTTCCGGGATGCCGTGCTGTTCCAGATAGCGGCGATGGGCATAGAAGCCGAGCGGGATGTGGCCGATGCGGCGGCAGACCAGCGCGTCCTGCGCCGGCTCGACCATGCGGATGGCGATGTCGGCCGCCTGGTTCAGCAGGTCTTCCACCTGGTCGGACAGCGATAGTTCAATGACAAGCTCGGGATGCTCCTCCTGCAGATGGGTCAGGATCGGCGGCAGGACCTCGATCCCCATCACTTCGCTGGCGCTGATGCGCACCGTACCGCTGACGCAATCGGTACGGCCGGAGGCGGCGCGTTCGAGCGCCGCGGCGGTTGCCGCCATCGCTTCGGCGTGGCCGCGCATCTGGAGGGCGATCGGTGTCGGCAACAGCCCTTTCGGGGTGCGCAGGAACAGGGCCTCGCCGCTGGCCTGTTCGAGGGCGTCGATGTGCCGTCCGACCGTCGGCTGCGTCAGGCCGAGGTCGCGGGCCGCGCCCGATAGCGATCCTTCGCGCAGGACGGCGAGAAAGGTCCGGTAATAGTCCCAGTTCATCTTGGTGATCATACGAATATGTATAGCAGGCAAAGAACAATAGGCAATTCCGTATAGCCTCGCATCCCGGTCATACTCCTTGCAACAGATTCAAGGAGACATCACCATGACCGAGACGAATGAACGGGAACTGCACAAGGTGGCGCTGGTGCTTGGTGCGACCGGCGGCATCGGCGGTGCGCTGGCGGCCCGCCTGAAGACCGAGGGCTATGAGATCCGGGCCCTGCATCGCCGGGCCGGCGCCATGCGGGCTCGTCTGCCGCACTATCAATGGGTCCAGGGCGACGCCATGGAGCGGGCCGACGTGGTCGCTGCGGCAACCGGTGCTGCACTCATCGTGCACGCGGTCAATCCGCCGGGTTATCGCAACTGGGCGCAGCTGGTGCTGCCGATGATCGACAACACGATTGCGGCCGCGAAGGCAAGCGGCGCGCGGATCCTGATGCCCGGCACCGTGTACAATTACGGCCCGGACGCCTTTCCCCTGGTCGATGAGGACAGTCCGCAGAACCCGGTGACGCGCAAGGGCAAGATCAGGGTCGAGCTTGAGGCGCGGCTGGAGAAGGCGGCGGGCCAGGGTGTGCCGGTGCTGATCGTCAGGGCCGGCGATTTCTTCGGTCCCGGGTCCGGCAACAACTGGTTTGCGCAAGGCATCGTCAAACCCGGCAAACCGCTCATATCGATCGGTCGGCCCGGCCGGGACGGCGTCGGCCACCAATGGGCCTATCTTCCGGACGTGGCAGAGACCATGGCGCGTCTGCTTGGCGAAGCCGACCGTCTGCCGCTGTTTGCCCGCTTCCACATGGACGGCTTCTATGACGATGACGGGCGCCAGATGGCCGAGGCGATCCGCCGGGTCTGCGGCAGGCCAGATCTCGAAGCCAAGGCATTTCCCTGGTGGCTGATGCGGCTCGCCTCGCCCTTTGTGCCGCTGTTTCGCGAGCTGCTCGAGATGCGCTATCTGTGGCGGGTGCCGCTGCGGATGGACAATGCCCGGCTGGTCGCCCTTCTCGGTGAGGAACCGCACACGCCAATCGACGAGGCTTTGCGCACCACGCTCGGTCAGCTCGGATGCCTGCCCGGCCCGGCGGGCGCGACCGTGGATGCTGTGTCGCGCAATTCTGCCGCGCCGACCTCGCGGCATGCGCTGTCGTGAGTGACGGCGCAGAGCCATCCGCCCGAGGCGTGCAGGTTCGGAAACCGGAACGGTAGAATGCAGAAGCCCCGCCGGTGCGGCGGGGCTTCTCTCTTGGGTTCGCTCTCGTCTGACCGGATCAGGCGAGTTTCGGATAGTTGGTATAGCCCTCGGCCCCGCCGCCGTAGAAGGTGGCGCGATCGGGCTCGTTGAGCGGCGCATCTTCCTTGAGGCGGCGCACCAGGTCCGGGTTGGAAATGAACGGCCGGCCGAACGAGACCATGTCGGAGCGGCCTGATTCGATCGCGTCCAGGGCCATGGCGCGGTCATAGCCATTGTTGACCATCCAGGCGGCCTTGCCGCCCTTGGCACGATAGGCAGCCTTGAAGCCGGCCCAGTCAAACGGCAGGTTGTCGCGCGGGCCACCGGTTGCGCCCTCGATGACGTGGATGAAGGCGAGATCGCGGGCGGCAAGCTGCTCGACCAGATGGTTGAACAGCGGCTGCGGATCGGGATCGGAGACGTCGTTTGCCGGGGTGACCGGGGAGAGCCGGATGCCGGTGCGATCGGCGCCGATCTCGGCGGCGATGATGTCCACCACCTCAAGGGCAAAGCGCATACGGTTCTCGATCGAGCCGCCATAGGCGTCGGTGCGGGTATTGGTGCTGGAGCGCAGGAACTGGTCGATCAGATAGCCATTGGCGGCATGGATCTCGACGGCGTCGAAGCCGGCGTCGATGGCTGCGCGCGCGGCCCGGCGGTAGTCCTCGAGGATGCCCGGGATCTCTTCCAGCGCCAGGGCGCGCGGCTCGGATGTGTCGACAAAGCCGCCGGTGCCGTCCTCGTTGATGATGAAGGTCTTCGACTTGGCGCGGATGGCAGAGGGCGCCACCGGCGGGGCGCCGCCCGGCTGCAGGGAGGTGTGGGAAACGCGGCCGACATGCCAGAGCTGGGCTGCGATATGGCCGCCGGCGGCGTGAACCGCAGACGTCACGCGCTTCCAGCCCTCGATCGATTCGGGAAGATAGAGGCCCGGCACCTGGGCATAGCCCTGGCCCTGATGGCTGATCGGCGTTCCCTCGGAGATCAGAAGGCCGGCCGAGGCACGCTGTTCGTAATAGGTGACGTTGAGGTCGTTCGGCACAGCGCCCGGCGAACGGTTGCGGGTGAGCGGCGCCATGGCGATGCGGTTCGAAAGGGAAAGAGGTCCGACTTGGATCGGATCGAAAAGACTGGTCATGAACGTCTCCAGAAAAAGCCGGCTGAAGGGAGGAGTGGGCCGGCTCAGCAGATCTGGGGCGTCAGAGCAGATTGTTCAAGGCGTCGAGGAATTTGCTGATCGCGTCTTCGTTGCGGCGATAAAGAACCCACTGCCCGACACGGGTCGAGGAAATCAGCCCGGCACGCTGCAGTGTCGCCAGATGGGCGGAAACGGTCGACTGGGACAACCCGCAGCGTTCGAACTGACCAGCACTGACGCCGAGAGCAAGCGGCTGGAGTTGGGCGCCGAAATGGCGTTCCGGTTCCTTCAGCCAGCTCAGCATTTCGATGCGAGCCGGGTGCGCAAGCGCTTTGAGTGTTTCGTCGAGATTCATTGCGGTCGTCCGTATCGGTATCAGCCGTTTCACATATGCCAGGAAAAGCGGGGGTCAACTCACGTCTGCATGAAAAGCCACGCAAAAGTGTCCAATTTTGGCACAGTCGGCAATGCTAATTCCTCGCGCGCCGGTGGAATGCCGAAAAACGTCCTTCTGTTCCCCGGAAAAAAAAGAGGGCCGCCGGATTGCTCCAGGGCCCTTTAATTATGAAGGTCAAAAACCTCCAGAGGGGAACAGCTGCTGCGGTGGAACTGGGAGGAAAAAGCCACCATGTGCATCAGCTGTGTGCGATATGGTGGTTTTTTGTGCAGTGAACAATGCTTTTTTATGCATGTCAGGCATGCGCTGATCGCAGGCCTTAACCTTTGGCTGCGCAAAGCGGCTCTCAGAAGTTCCAGTTTTTGGCCTTGGCGACGATAAAATCGCGGAAAGCCTTCAGCTTGGCCGCGTTTTTCATCTCGTCAGGGTAGCAGAAATAGGTGTCGAAGGACGGCACGTCGGCGCTCGTCACCAGCTGCAGGAGGCCCGGATCGCGCCCGACGATGTAGTCCGGCAGCATGGCAATGCCGATTCCGAGGAGCGCGGCGCGCTTGATCGAGGTCAGGCTGTTGATCTGCAGATGCGGCTGCCGCGGATTGTCCGAGGTGCGGCCGGCAACTTCCAGCCAGTTGACGTCCAGCAGATAGCCCGGGGCCGGTTCGCCGAAGGTGATGATCCGGTGATTGTCGAGGTCCTCGATCGACTGCGGCTCGCCATAGCGGTTGATGTAGGAGGGAGCTGCGTAAACGTGCATGTGCACGGTGAACAGCTTGCGCTGAATGAGGTCCGACTGCTGCGGCTGGCGGAGCCGAATGGCGCAGTCGGCATGACGCATGTTCACGTCGAGCTCCTCGTTGTCGAGGATGAGCTGGATCGACATGTCTGGATAGAGCTGGAGGAATTCCTGGATCTTGTCGGTCAGCCAGCCCTGGCCAAGCCCGACCGTGGTGGTGACCCGCAGCTTGCCGCTCGGCTTTTCGGTCGTCTCGGTCAGCTGCATCTTGACCGTTTCGAGCTTCAGCAGCACGTCATGGGCCGTGCGGTAGAGCAGCTCGCCCTGCTCGGTCAAAATGAGGCCGCGCGCATGGCGGTGGAACAGCTTGACGCCGATCTCCTGTTCCAGCGCGCTGACCTGGCGGCTGATTGCCGACTGGGACAGATGGAGCCGGTCGGCCGCGTGGGTGAACGAGCCCGCTTCCGCCGCTGCGTGAAAAATGCGCAGCTTGTCCCAATCCAAAGGCATGCCGCCCCCTCTCTTCATTGCTTATTCCGCGGCTTCGGCCTGCACCGGCACGGCGGACAGGAAGCGCTCGGCCTCGAGCGCTGCCATGCAGCCCATGCCGGCGGCGGTGATCGCCTGGCGGTAGACATCGTCGGTGACGTCGCCGGCAGCAAACACGCCAGCGATATTGGTCGCCGTCGAATCGGGGGCGGTCCACAGATATCCGTTCGGCTTGAGATCCAGTTGCCCCTTGAAGAGCTCGACCGCCGGCGCATGGCCGATGGCGACGAAGACGCCGTCGATCGGCATGTCGCTGATGGCGCCAGACTTGGTGTCGCGCAGCCGGACGCCCGAGACCGACGGCGGCATCGGCGGCTTGGCCGGTGCGCCGGTGATTTCGGCGACTTCCGTGTTCCACAACACCTTGATGTTGTCCTTGGCGAACAGGCGCTCCTGCAGGATCTTTTCCGAGCGGAACGAATCGCGGCGATGAACCACGGTCACGGAGCGGGCGATATGCGACAGATACAGTGCTTCTTCGACGGCGGAATTGCCACCGCCTACGACGATGACGTCCTTGTTGCGATAGAAGAAACCATCGCAGGTGGCGCAGGCCGAGACGCCGAAACCCTGGAAATGCTGCTCGCTCTCGATTCCCAGCCATTTGGCCTTGGCGCCGGTGGCGGTGATCAGCGTATCGGCGGTCCAGACCTGGCCGGAATCGGTGCGGGCGACGAAGGGGCGGCCCGACAGGTTCACCTCGGTCACCAGATCGTTGACGATCTCGGCGCCGACATGGGTTGCCTGCTTCAGCATCTGCTCCATCAGCCAGGGACCCTGGATCGGATCGGCAAAGCCCGGGTAATTCTCAACGTCGGTGGTGATCATCAGCTGGCCACCCTGTTCCATGCCGGCGATCAGGACCGGCTTCAGCATGGCGCGGGCAGCGTAAATGGCGGCGGTATATCCGGCCGGGCCGGAACCGATGATCAGCACCTTGGTGTGGCGGGCAGTCATGGCTAGTCCTTTCAAAGCGGGCGAAGGGAGGGCGATATAAGATCGCGCGCCGCTTGTTTGAACCCTCATTTATGATTGGTCCATGCATTTATTCAAGGTCAGCTTTGCAATACCAACAAGGCATTGCCAAGCTGAGGCAATTTTTGTGCTTGGCTCCGACAGATTCTTGCTTCTTTGTTCGATTCCGCTAGATATCGGCACATTGATCTCCCCCCGCCATGAAAGGTCGATCCGTGTTGAAAGCAGAGCTGGACGCCATTGATCTCAAGATTCTGCGGGAGCTCCAGCGCGACGGTCGCATGACCAATGTCGAGCTGTCCGAACGCGTCGGCATTTCGGCTCCGCCCTGCCTGAGGCGGGTGCGCAAGCTGGAGGAGGCGGGCATCATCGAGGGCTATCACGCCATGTTGAACGCCCCCAAGCTCGGCTTCGACCTCGTCGCCTTCTGCATGATCGGGCTCAAGCACCAGTCGGAAAGCAATCTCAAGGCCTTTGCCGCGGCGACCGACGGCTGGCCAATGGTCCGCCAGGCCTGGATGGTCTCCGGCGACAGCGATTTCCTGCTGCATTGCGTGGCGGAGAACCTGACCAAGTTCCAGGACTTCGTCATCGAGGTGCTGACCGCCAACGAGCACGTGCACACCGTTCGCACCATGCTCACCATCCGCCAGGTCAAGAAGGCCGGACTGGTGGAGATTTGAGGCTCCATTGCGCCCGCCCTTAGCGGTGGAGCGTGAAGCGCTTGTCCGTATCCAGCAGTTGCTGCACCCAGACTTCTTCCGAGCCAAAATCGTGAGGCGTGCTTTCACGCGTGTGGACGCCGGACAGGGACAGGCCGGCGAAAAAGTCGAAGCCGTAGAGGTCGACGCTTCGGCAGTTCGACCGTACGAGGATATCGATCACCATGGCCCCGGTTGAGGGCCGACTTCCGAGTTTGTCCGCCAGCCGCTGATTGGCAGCCTTCGTGTTCATGAACACCTGCGGCCACCGGAACAGCCATAAGGGCAGGCGCTTTACCCTTGGCGTCATCCAGAGGATAAGACGCGCGCCGCGTCTGCGGGCAACTTCTTCCGGAATGTCGATGCTGGTGGCAATCCAGTCTGTCCGCGTGCCATGCGAGCGCGTGGAGATGATCGGTGCGCGGTTGCAGCGGATGACGATATCGCTGGCGTCGATGGCTGCACCGAAATCCTTGGCGCCGAGACTGACCGCGTTGCCAACGAGCGCGACCGACCTGCCGTCCAGAAGATGCGTCAGCAGGGGTTCCGACATGAAACGGGCCTGGCTGATGCGAAGGCGCTGCACCAGACGGCCAGGCAAAGCGCGGATGCGGGCGGCGAGCTTCAGCCGGCGCAGGGCCTTGTCGAGCCGCTTCCTGATCGCGGGCTCGGGGCGCCAGGTGAGGAAAACCGTTTCATGCGGCTCGACCTCCGGCAGGCGTACAAGGTCAGTAAAATGGACGGCAAGACGCGCTTCCCACCATTCTGGCCGTTCGATGATCCGGTTGATATTGTTGCCGCTTTGATCAAGGTCGAGCGAGAATATGGTGGAGACGACGAAGATGTGCCGGCTCCCACCTGCCTTGCGCTTCTCGATCAGGTCATCGAGCGCCGAGAGTTCCACTTTCTCGAGTTCGTTGGCCGACAGCAACAGCGTACCACCGACGTTCGTGCTGACCTTTGTAAGTGTCAGCTGGTTCTCCCGGACCTGGCGGGCGGCGTTGCCGTCGCCGAAGACAGCCAGCCGATCGTCCGCAAGCGAGCGCGTGAGAATGGCGGCGATGCGGGCATAGGCGTGCTTCATCGTGCGGCGCTTCCGGCTTTCGCGGTGCGGGCGAGGACGTCCAAGCTGTCGAACAGCGCCTGTGCCCCAGATCGGGCGGCGGCGAGCCCGCTGTCGATGATCTTGCGCTCCTCCGCGCTGAAGTCGAAGCTCTCGCCTGCCTCGATCCGCCGCCGCGCCTCCTCGAGTGTCACGATACGGTCATTGCCGAGGCCGAAGTCGTGGAGCAGAGCGGCGATCTTCCATGAGTTCGATTCGAGGGCCAGGAAGGGTGTGCCCGTGGCAAGGCAGAGGCAGACGGCGTGAAAGCGGCCGGTCAGGTGCAGGTAGCCGGATTGCAGGCTCTCGACGAACCCGGCCTCCG
>DAIMJJ010000050.1:13670-20412 GCA_036722275.1 Rhizobium sp.
CGGCCGGTCAGGTGCAGGTAGCCGGATTGCAGGCTCTCGACGAACCCGGCCTCCGCGCGGTTGAACAGCGTGTGCCGGTGGCGCCAGCCGAAAGCCTGGGCGTGAAGGTCGATATAGGCCTTGCGCAGGGCCCGAAGCACCGGCGGATAATGCGGCTTGGGCGGCTTGATCGATGTCAGGATCGGCAGATAGCGGGCATCGTCTCGCTGATCTGCAAAGGCGAGCAGCTGCCGGCCGACCGCGCGGTTGACCGAGTCGCCAATCAAAAGGCGGTCGCGACGTAGGGTTTCGGGGGTGGAGACAGCGCCTTCGGCGAGCGAGAGGTCGGGTACGAAGTCGGTTTTCCTGCCGATCGCCGTCTCGACCTCCTTTGCGCTCCACGAGTCGCGTGTTGATATGAGATCGAACTTCGCAAGCCGTTCGTTCCATGCGGGCGGATTGTCCTGGTAAACGGCGTTGATCAACGCGACCGGCGTTGTTCTGCGTGCAGGGTGATCGACGACGTCGAGTAGCTTTGCCCCCTGCTTGCTGCCGTGATGGAGCGTGCCTTCGCCGTTGATGACGATCAGGTCGGCGTTCTGCATCGCGGCGAGAAAGGCCCTGTCGCGGGGCCAGTCGTTGCGCACGAGGCTTGTGGCGATGATCGTGATGCCGCGTGCCTTCAGGCCCTCTTCGATGACCCGCATCACCCGCATGCAGCCGAAGTGGTTGTCGCCGCGGGTATCGTTCAAGAGGACGGCTTTGAGAGGCAAGGATCGATCTTTCGCGGGTGCCGAAGGCCCGTCAGGTGCGGACCAAGCTTGAATTTGACCGCATTTAGGCCGAGAGATGCGCCACAATCAAGTTTCTTGGGGCTAGGCAGGTCGGCCGGCGCCAATGCAGGAATTCGGAGCCGGATGGTGAAACTGAAATCGGAGCGGCCGTTTAAGCGATCGATCGTCAAGTTGGCGACGACCGTTCTGTTCGGCAAGGGCTATGCCCATGCACAGAACTGGCTGCCGGGCCTGCGTCTGGTCTTACCGGCCGGCGCGTCCGCAGAAGGAGAGATCGTCTACCGGGGGCGTCGTGTCGCTGGGCTCTACCACGCCGAAATCCTGAGGCAGGCCTCGCATGGAACGGTGCACATCGTCGGGTCCGGACCATCGATTGCGGGGATCGATTTTTCCGGCCTCCGGCCTCAGGAGGCGATCCTGCTCAATGGCGCGATCAGCCTTGTCGGAGCGCGCATTGCAAGCCCGCTTGCCATCGCGATCGAGGACGAGCGGTTCGTCTGGCGGCATTTTGCGCTGATGCGCGACAAGATCGCGGCCGGCAGCCTCTGCCTGTTCTCGGTTGGCGTTATCCGCGCGATCTGCGAAAGCGATCGGACCTGGCTTGCCGACAAGCAGGTCGTCCTGATCGACGATCTGCGCAAGCCCTATCGGCATAGGCGTCGGTCAGGTGCTGACGTTCAGGCCATGGGTTGCGCCGTTTTGGCGCCGGACGGCGTTGGCTTCTCTCGTGATCCCTCACGGGGCGTCTTCCAGGGCGGCTCGGTCGCTGTGTCTGCCCTTCAGTTTGCTGCCTTTTGCCGGCCGAAGATGATCGGCCTGTTTGGGATCGACATCGCCAATGCGGGGGAACCGCGGTTCTATGAAAAGGCCGGAGACACGGCAGGGTCAGGAATCGCGGGCGCGGCGGCGCGGATCGTGTCGCACTTCGCGCTCGCCCGTGCGGTCTGCGCCGAAGATGGTATCGAGATCCTCAACTTCTCGCCGGTTTCTGCGCTGGTTGGTGCCGGCTTTGGCTATGATGCGCGCTTCGCAGCAAAGGCGGCCAGCGCCTGACCATGGCGGTCGGTACCGGCAAGGCGGGCCGCGATCATCGCGGGCAGGAGCGGATCGGGGGCCTTCAGTTCGCCCTGGAGCAGGAAGACGTTCTGGATGTAGCGGATGACCCGTTCGCGCAGTTCTGCGTCGGGGCTCCATGTCTCCAGCTTGCGAAAGGCGGCTAAGAGCTCCGGGGCGTTTGTCGCCTTCAGCACCAGTCCCTCGATGTCATAGGGCGCAAGACCAAGCGTAATCACCTTCTTCTCCAGAAGTACCGATTCCAGCCCCACCGTCGAGTTGACGGTGATCACTGCGTCGGCGCCTTCGATCAGGGACTGCGTGTCGTGGTGATTGGCGAAATGAATTCGCGGATGGGCCTTGACCTCGCCGCGGATCGACAGCGGAAAGCTCGGATGCTCCTTGATGACGAAGTGGGTTCTTCCCTCCGCCTGAGCGAGCGCCAAGATCTCCTCGTAGAGATGACGCATGTCGCGGATCCAGGGTGACAGCGCGAGGATCTGCATGTCGCTCGGCACCTGGAATGGCACAAAGACATAGCGTTCCGGCAGGGACGCCGGTCCCTCGTCTTTCAGCTTCGACTGGCGCTTGACCAAGGCCGTCGGCTTTTCGCCGAGCTCATGCGGATCGAAGGGACGGTAAAAGGCCGGGTCGCGGGGAAGAGAGCTCTGATGGTTGATGCCGTTCGCGTCGCACTGGAGCGTGGCGGGAAAGAAACCCTTCTCCAGAAAGACCATGGGCCGCTTGCGCTGGCGGGCGACCGCAACCAGGATCGAATCCGGCATCAAATAACCGTTGAAGACCACGATGGTTGCCGTGGGGCGCTGTTCGAGGCGAGCATCGAAGGCCGCGGCGATCAGCCGGCACTGTACCCGCGTCGCCTTGCGATACAGCCAGGACACTACGGGATTGGAGAAGACACTGCGAAAGCGGATCTGCCGGCGCTTGAGGTTGCGTTCGGCCAGTTCGTCGAGAACGGGACCGCCATTGACAAAGACCGCGCGTAAGACGGCGGAGAGGCCTCTCGCCCGGTAAAGGGTTGCAATCGCGCTCTTCAGGTCCGCGGAGAGCGGGAGGATGCTGTCCTTGAAGTGAGCAATAAATCCCTTGAGGTGGCTGGTCCGGCAGACGATGAATTCCCTGGTGTCCATGGCCCGTCCCTCAGTTGACGTCCAGCAACCGCTCATACACCGCCTCGAGCGCGGTTGCTTCGCGGATGAGCGCGAAGTTTTCGACAACATGGCTGCGGCCGCGCTGGCCGGCTTCGACGGCTTCCTCCGGATGGGCCAGATAGCGCTGAATGGCGTCGCGCAGGCGCTCGTAGTCGCCGGCCGGCACGACCTTGCCGGTTACGTCTTCGGCGATGAGTTCAGCATAGGCGCCCGCGTCGCTGGCAACCGTCGCGGTCGAAGAGGCCATGGCTTCGAGCGGTGTGAGGCCGAAGCCCTCATTGCGCGAGGGCGCGACATAGAGGGTCAGCCGGCGATACCACGGCTTGATGTCGTCGACCTCGCCGAGAAAGACGATGCGCGATGAAAGCCCGGCTGCGGCAATCTCGGCCTTCAGCCGGTCGGCGAATTCCTTGTTCTCGGCCGTGATGCGGCCGCTGACCACCGCCGTCCAATCGGGATAGTGCGGCAAGAGCTCGATCATCGCCCGCACGAAGAGGTCGGTGCCCTTCTGGTGGCGCACGCGGCCGAAACAGCCGATCAGATGACGGCCGGGAAGGCCGGTCGCCGTGATCGTGTCGTCGGCCCCTTCGCCCGGGTGGAAGCGGTCGATGTCGATGCCGTGACGAACGACCGTATGGGCCACCTTGAGGAAGGAGCCGGAGCGGGCGCTGGTTGCGACCACGGCGTCCATCCTTGAGATCAGCCAGCGCGTGTAGCCGGTGTGATGGCGCTGTGCCGCCGAGGTGAAGAGAAGCTTCAGCGGCATGCGCAGGACGTCTCGCAGGATGAGGCCGGCGAGCATCTCATTGTTGCGGCGGGCATGCCAGACGCGGAAACGGGCGGTGCGCGGCCGGCGCCACAGCGCCGGCAGCTGCCACCACGCCATGTGCGGCAGGTCCTTCGGCAGGCCGGGACCGAGCGTGACAATGCCGCGTCCGAGCCGGACCTGCTCCGGGATCAGTTGAACGACGGTCGAAGTCACGCCGGACAGGCGCCGCTTGAAGTGCGGCGCGATCACGGTGATATCGTCAAGCGTGGACAAGGCGAAGCCTTTCGGGCCGGATCAGCCCCAGTGGATCGCGAGGATTTCGTAGGCCTTCGAGCCGCCGGGAGCGACGACTTCGATATTGTCGCCGACTTCCTTGCCGATCAGCGCGCGCGCGATCGGCGAGGAGATCGAGATGCGGCCGGCCTTCACGTCGGCTTCCTGGTCGCCGACGATCTGGTAGGTCTTTTCCTCTTCGGTGTCCTCGTCGACCAGCTTGACGGTCGCGCCGAACTTGATGGTCGAGCCCGACATCTTGGCAAGGTCGATAACTTCGGCGCGCGCGATCAGGTCTTCCAGCTCGCCGATGCGGCCTTCATTGTGGCTCTGGGCTTCCTTGGCGGCGTGATACTCGGCGTTTTCGGAAAGATCACCATGGGCGCGGGCTTCGGCGATCGCCTCGATGATCCGGGGGCGCTCTTCCTGCTGGCGCCAGCGCAGTTCCTCGTTCAGCTTGGCAAAGCCGGTCTGCGTCATCGGTACCTTTTCAACCATGTCACTTTCCTTCGCATTTCATGTCGGCATGGCGCTCGACATAAAAGAAAACAGGTTCCGAAGCGAAGCCTCGGAACCAGTTCAAATCAACGATGAAGAAACTATAGCAGAAGGCTTGGCGCAATTTCCAGAGATTTAATTCTGAGCCCCCGCGGACGGGGCGGCGGCCGGCGTGAAGGACGGTCCCCAGGGCTCGATCCGGTAGGGGGCGGGCAGGTTGACCGGGCGATAGGGGCCGTCGGCCGGCTGGCCTTGCAGGCGGTCGATCACCGACTGGTGGATCAGTGCGTCGGACGCGATGAAACGCGGATCGGAGAGCGGCAGATAGATGCCGCCGCCCTTGCCGCCGCGTCGCCAGGAGGAAGCCGGAACACGGCGCGGCAGCATTTCGACGAAGCGCCAGAAGAGGTTCATCGAATCCTGCACCGGCGCCATGGCGTCGGGCTTCACATAGGGCTTGGCGGCGTTTCGTCCCAGAACGATCTCGTTGACAGTGCGCGTCGAATAATCGAGGCCCATTGCTCTGGTTTCGTCGATCATCCAGGCGAGCGGGATCTTGATGAGGGCGCTTTGCGCCTCCGGTGAGCCGCCCCCGACATCGCCGTGCACGCCGGCAAACCAGACCTCCTTGACGTCCTGCGGATCGACCGGTCTGTCGGGCGGCGGGCGGAAGGGGCTGCCCCAGAAGGGCTGGTTCGGAAGCCAGGTTTCGGCGCGGTACATCGTGCGCCGCTCGTCGATCGCCACGGCATGGCGCACGCGTCGCACGCTCGGATTGCGGTTGGTGAAGGGATGGGTCTTGAACTTCACGCCGATCCGTCCGCTCTCGATCACCGAGGCCACGGTGTCGAACAGACCGAGCAGCTCGATCGCCGGCCGGTGGCCCTTCAGCGTCCGCTCGTAGAGCCGCATCTCGGCGAAGGCCGCATGGCCGGCCTCGTCTCCGGCGACCGTGCTTGCCCGGTGCTCGGATATGCCCTTGTAGGTCCGATAGGCATAGTCCAGCAGATTGAGCTGCTCCGGCCTGATCAGCCCGAGGCTGTGGATGAAGCCCGCAAGCACGCGTGCCGTATAGGCGCCGCGGCTGAAGCCGAAGAGGAAGATGCGGTCGTCTTCGCCGATCCTCCGGCCGTCGCTGTCGCGTGCGGCGGGTCGGTAGTTCTCGACCAGGAAGCGATAGGCCTGCTTGACATTGGCGTCGATGCCCCAGCCGGTGGCGAGGCCCCAGACCTCCACCGTCCTTCGCCATGAGCGCAACCAGGCATTCTCCGCGCCGAAGGTGCCGACGCCCGGGTCGTAGTAGACCAGCTGCTCCGGCGTGCGCCGCAGCGTGCCGAACAGGCGCAGGACATTGGTGCGCTCGGCGGCGATCTCGTTCGATGTGCCGTCAAACAGAAGGACGAGGTTTCTGGCCATGGTCTGCCCCGCAACATAGCGTTGTCGGGAACGCTATCACACGGCTGTCATGTTTACAATTTTAAGTGGATGCCTCAGTCTGGGGACATCCCGCGCGGCGCGCGGACAAGGGGGCGACTGGCATGGCTGATCTGAAACTGGCGACCTTCAATCTCTACCATTTTGCGGCGCCCGGTATCTTCTGGCACGAGCGCAAGGCGAGCGCGACCTATTCGCCGGAGCAATGGGCGGCCAAGTGCACCTGGATCTCGGGCATGCTGGCGAGCATGAATGCGGACATTGTCGGCTTCCAGGAGGTGGTGTCCGACAGGGCCCTGCAAACCCTGACCGAGGCGGCCGGTTATCGCTATTTCTACACCGCCGGCCGTCCGGTCTTCGATCCGGACGACCCGCAGGTCTATGTCAACGCGACGGTGGCGATCGCTTCGCGATATCCCTTTGTCGCCGTCAACGACCTTGCCGGAGTGGCCGGCATTCCGGCCGAGACGGTGATCGACGAGGACTTTGGCTTCTCCCGTGTTCCGGTGGAGGCCGTGTTTGATGTGCCGGGCATCGGTTCAATCACGGTCTATGTTTGCCATCTGAAATCGCAAGGGGCCTTCGTCGATCCGGACGACATCGATGCCATCGGCGACTGGGCCGACAAGATCAAGCGCTACTACGCACTAAGAGCGGTGGCCGGGGTCGATCAGGTGGCTAAGCGCGCGGCCGAGGCCGGCGCGCTCTATCGCACCTTCCGGCGCACGCTGGATGCCGATCCCGAGGCTGCCGTCGTCCTGCTGGGCGAT
>DAIMJJ010000051.1:0-20338 GCA_036722275.1 Rhizobium sp.
GTTCCGGCAGACCGTCAAGGCGATGCGGATCGAATTTGAAGGCGAGCATCGGGTGCTGACCCTCGGCATAGACCGGCTGGAAATAATTGGTGCGCAGCGTCGCTTCGACGGAGTTTACATAGCGGCGCAGGATGCGGTCCTCGTCGAGGCTCGGCACCGAGGCGAGCGCGGTTTCCAGTTGCTGACGGGCGTCGGCCTGCTTGCGCTGGCGCAGCTTGTCGCTGAGCCTGGGGTCGAAGGTCTGCTCAAACAGCGACAGGATGCCAGCGGCGATGCCGGGATGCTTGTACAGCGTATCGGCGATGTGGCGCGGTGAGTAGACGAAGCCGCACTGGCGCAGGTGGGCGGCATAGGCGCGCAGCACATTGGCCTGGCGGGCCGTCAGTCCGGCCGTCAGCACCAGACGGTTGAAGGCGTCGTTGTCGAGTGTGCCGGTGAAGGAGAGGACGAAGGCCTCCTCCAGCATCCGGCCGTGGGTGGCGATGTCGAAGGGGCGGCCGCCCTGGACCTCCAGTTCCATGTCGTGCAGCACGACCAGGCCCTGGTTGTCGCTGCCCTCGTTGATGCCGATGTCGAAGGTGCGCTCGCTGATGACGTTGAAGCCGAGGTTTTCGAGCAGCGGCACGCGGCGCGACAGCGGCAGGTGGGCGCCGGCATGGAAGATCTTGAGATAGAGCAGCGGCCCTTCCTCGCCCTTCACCTGATGGAAGGCGATCGAGATCGGTGCGCCACCGAGGCAGGCCTCGATATGGCGCAGGTCGTCCACCGCCTCCTCGGCGGTGAAGGCCTCCTGAAAGGCCTGGGTGACGGACAGCTTAGGCGCGCTGCTGCCGGCAAGGGCGGCAAACCGGTCGTCCCAGCGGGCGGTGATCCGGCGCACGGCTTCTTCGAGCCTGGCCTGGGCGATCCGCGGCGTCTTGCCCTCCGAGCGGCCGATGATGATGTGAACGCGGGCCACGCCGCCTTCCGGGAAGGCCGGGTAATAGGCCGAGACATGGCCTTCGTAGACCGTCTTGAAATAATGGCCGATCTTTTCGCGGACGATTGAGTTGTAGTCCTCGCGCGGAACGTAGACGATCAGCGAGACGAAACGGTCGAACTGGTCGATGCGCGGCAGCACGCGCACGCGCGGCCGTTCGGCCAGATCGTTGATCTGTTCGCAGAACTTGGCGAGCAGGTCGGTGTCGATCTGGAACAGGTCGTCACGCGGATAGGATTCCAGCGTGTTTTCCAGGATGCGGCCGGAATGGCTCTGCGGGTCGAAACCGAAATGACTGATGACCTTGTCGACCTTGGCGCGCAGCAGCGGGATCTGGCTCACCGAGCTGGTATAGGCGGTCGCGGTGAACAGGCCGACGATGCGCAGCTCGCCGATCACCTTGCCGTCCGGCCCGAAGCGCTTGACACCGACATAGTCCATATAGGCGCGGCGGTGGACGACCGATTTCACGTTTGCCTTGGTCACGATCAGGAAGTCCGGCCCCTGAAGGAAGGCGAGGATTTCCGGCGTGGTGGTCACCGCGTGCTTGCCCTGTCGCAGCACCAGGACGTCGGGATCGGACAGGATGCCGAGACCCTGACCAAGGCTGCGCTCGACCCGGGCGTCGGCGCCTTCACCGGTATAGGTGTATTCGCGCATGCCGAGGAAGGTGAAATTGTCCTTGCGCAGCCAGTCTAGGAAGGCGAGCGCCTCGTCGCGGTCGGCCTTGCGGCGCCCGGCGACGGTGGTCGACAGCTCCTGCATCGCAGCGTCGAGCAGCGAGAGCATCGGCTTCCAGTCGGAATAGGCCATCTTGACCTTGGCCAGCACCGAAGCGAGGTTCTCCTCAAGCGCGCGCGCCTGCTCGGCCGACAGCGGCGCCAGGTGGATCTGCATGTAGCTGACGCGGACGACGCCCTCACCTTCGTTGTCCGGCGTCGAAAGGCTGACGCCGCCGTCGGCCGACAGCGACAGGATCGGATGCACGGCCATGGTGATGTCGCGGTAGAGGCTGGTGACCTCGCCCATGACTGAGTCGTAGAGGAAAGCCTTGTTGTGATCGACGATCGACAGCACGCTGACCGGGATTCCGGTCGGGGTCACGTCTTCGATGGCCTCTATGACGATGCGTGGTGCGCTGCCGTCCCAGGCGGCGAGGTCAGCTGCCGCGCGAACGGATGAAAACGCAAGCATTTCAGGCGTGTAGATCTCGAGATCGTCATTGCTGGCGCGGCCGAACAGAATACCTGGATCAACAAAGGCCTCGCCGTTCGCCTCTGCTATCCGGCGGGCGCTGTCGAACTGCTGCTCTCGCCGGGTCTTCTTGGTCGCGACCATTGTTCACTCCTCCAATGTCATGCGCAAGTTGCACACGTGTACAATAAAATTCCTTGCAGAAACATGATCGATTGCGGCCGGAACCATGGAAATTTATGGGCCTTGGATCGTCAAAACCTAGGAGCGATGTTGACAGATTCGAGCGAACGGCCGATCAACGGCGCGGCCAACATGGATCTTCCGTCATGACAGAGCAGTCGCCCGGTGCGGTCATCGTCATCTCGAGCCACGTCGTACGCGGTTCGGTGGGCAATCGTGCGGCGGTGTTCGCGCTGGAAAGCCTGGGTTTTCCGGTCTGGGCCCTGCCCACCGTGGTGCTGCCCTGGCATCCCGGCCATGGCCCCTCGACCCGGCTAACCTTTGCCGAAGACGATTTCGACCGCGCGATCGACGATCTCATCCGCGCGCCCTGGCTGTCCGAGGTCAAGGCGGTGCTGACCGGCTATTTCGGCAATGCCGCCCAGCCCCGTTCGGTCGCCCGGCTGGTCAAGGCCCTGCGCGAGCAGAACGAGGATCTTCTCTACGTTTGCGATCCGGTGATGGGCGATGTCGGCGGGCTCTATATCCGGGAAGAAACGGCGGTGGCCATCCGCGACTGTCTCATTCCGCTCGCCTCGGTCGCCACCCCCAATCGCTACGAGCTGGAATGGCTGGTTGGCTCGCGTCTTGCGACCAATGCGGAGATCATGGAGGCGGCGCTGTCGCTCGGCCCCTCGCGCATGCTGGTCACCTCGGCGGTGCCGATGATGGCCGGCGGCACCGGCAATCTCTATCTCAGCGGCCGGCACGCGCTTCTGGCGGAACACCGGCTGATCGACAATCCGCCGAACGGGCTCGGCGACCTCACCTCCGCCGTCTTCCTCGCCAGGCTTCTGTCCGGCGTGCCCGACGAGCGCGCGCTTCAGCTGGCAACCGCCAGCGTCTTTGAGGTACTGGCGCGCACCGCCAAGCGCGGCGGCGACGAACTGACGCTGGAAAGCGACGCCGCCAGCCTTGCCACGCCGATGGCCCTGGTCCAGATGCGCCGACTGCTGCATCCGGCACAAAGGCCGAAACGAAGCTGAGCGCCCCTCGCTTGGCTGCCTTGCGCCCGAAGCTTGCGCGAAACTGTTGCCATTGCCGTCCGGTCGCGCTAATCGGTGAGCCATGAAGCGTTTTCCAGACTCTCTCCTCAATGGCTATCGCAACTTCATGAGCGGCCGCTATGTCGACGAGCGCGAGCGCTATCGCGTCCTTGCCGACCAGGGACAGAAGCCACACACGCTGGTCGTCGCTTGCTGCGACAGCCGCGCGGCGCCGGAGACGATCTTCGACGCCGGGCCGGGCGAGCTGTTTGTCGTTCGCAACGTGGCGAACATGGTTCCCCCTTACGAGCCGGACGGCCAGTATCACTCGACCTCGGCCGCCCTCGAATTCGCCGTCCAGGCCCTGCGGGTTCGCGACATCATCGTCATGGGCCATGGCCGCTGCGGCGGCATCCGCGCAGCCCTTGATCCCAATGCCGAACCGCTGTCGCCGGGCGATTTCATCGGCAAGTGGATGGGGCTCGTCAGCGCCGCTGCCGGCCAGATCCAGAACAACTCGGTGATGACCGCCAGTGAGCGCCAGACGGCGCTCGAGCGCATCTCAATCCGCAATTCCATTGCCAATCTGCGCACCTTCCCCTGCGTGAAGATCCTCGAAGACCGTGGCAAGCTGCAGATCCATGGTGCTTGGTTCGACATTGCCAATGGCGAGCTCTGGGTCATGGACCCGGAAACGCGCGATTTCGTTCGCCTCGAAGCGTGATCTGCCGGCGGCGACCTGACGTCCTTCAGTCCTAATTTAGGAAATGTTCATTCCCAGCCGGTAATCATTGCCGGCTCGTCTGTGGTATCCGACCATGGCTTCGAGTGGCCCCTTGGTCGATGGGACGGAGTTCGGACGGGCATATGGACTTAAGAGCAACGAAAAAAGTCGTCATGGCCGCGCTTCTGTTGCCGAGTCTGGTGATGGGGGCCGAAGCATTCCTGCTCATCGGCCGGGCCGTCGAGCAGTTGCGCGTCCTCCAGGCCGACAAGAACTTCGCCTATGTCACCTCCGATGCCGGACGCCTCGGATCGTTCACCATCCCGACCGAAGCCAGGGAAACGGGCCGCTACCTGTCCGAGCCGAACGCCTTCAATCGTGCCCGTTTGCACGAGGCGCGCGAAGATGTTGATCGGGACCTCGCCCGGCTGACGAGGGAGCTGACCAACCTCGGACGCGGGCCCGCGACCCTTGGCGGCTTCGAGGACCGCCTGCGCGATGCGATCGCCGGCATCCGGAGCTATCGCATCCGTGTCGATCACGGCAATGCGGTGACCGAGGATATCATTGGCAGATACAAACCGGCCTCTGACACTCATATCGACCTCGTCGACGTCCTGCGTTTCGAGATCGCTGATCCGGTGCTCACGCGCAAGCTGCATCTCTTCGTCAATCTCCTCAAGGCAAACGAGACCGGCCTCGTGACCAGCTTCTACGGGGCGCAATACCTGCGTGGCCGCGTTCTGTCCGCGGGGGATCGCGACACCTTCATCCGCGCTGCCGCCATGAAGTCCGAATCCCTGCATCAGCTTGCCGTACATCTCGATAGCGACCGGCTGCAGGGTCTCCTGGATTTCGAAGAGTCGGCCTCGGGACGGTGGTTGCAGGAGACGACGCGCGACATCCTGGCCGGAAAAGCGCAGCCGACACGCGCTCTGGTGCAGCGCTGGTCACGGGAGAACGAGGCCCGGATCGCCTTGTGGCAAGGCGCGATCGCCGCGGCGATCGAGGAAATCCGCGCAGCCGGCGACGGCCTCGCCGCGGCGGCCCGTCAACAACTTCTCGTCCTTCTCGGCGCCGTGGGGGTCTTGTCACTGCTGCTCGGCCTGGTGATCGTCGCCGCGATCAAGGGCCTTGGGCTCGCCTCACAGCTCTTGCGCGAACGCGAAATCCTCGTCGAGGAACTGCGCAATGCCGCACAGACCGACCATCTGACCGGGCTCTACAACCGCCGCGGTTTCGACGGTATGCTGCGCTTCCTGCTGCAGGGTGGGGAGATGCGCCGGGCCTCCGTCATCATCTTCGACCTCGACCGGTTCAAGCAGGTCAACGACCTCCATGGACATCAGGCCGGCGACCTCGTGCTTCAGCGCATCGGCGAGATTGCACGCTCGATGTTCCGCACCGGCGATCTTCTGGCGCGCCATGGCGGTGAGGAGTTTCTGGCGCTGTTGCCCGACTGCGCGCTCGACGCCGCCGCCGAGATCGCCGAGCGCATGCGCCGGGCGATCGAAAGCACCGATTTTGTCCTGGAAAACGGCGTGGTCCTGCGCGTCACGGCCAGCTTCGGCTGCGCCGGTGTTGAGTCGCCGCTCGCGTTTGAAACCGTTTCAGACCTGATCCGACGGGCCGACATCGCGCTCTATACTGCGAAGTTCGCTGGCCGCAATCGCATCTCGCTTGATGGCGACAGCGACGTTCTCACGATCGAGCGGCGGGCGATGAGGCAAGCCTGAGCGGCCCGCCCCATTCTTTGGTTCTTATTCGCCGTCGATCTTGGCGCCGATATGGGCGATGGCCTGCTGATAGACGGTCGCTGCGTTCCACCCCTGCAGAGCGCCGTAATTGGCCTGGCCGGGCTGATAGCCACCGCCCGGCTGCCAGCCGTGACCACGCAGGAAGTTGGCGGTCGAAGCCAGCGCGTCGGCGCGCGAGCGGACGAGATCGACCCGGCCGTCTCCGTCGCCGTCGACACCGAACTTGACCACATTGCGCGGTAGGAACTGGGTCTGGCCGATCTCGCCATGGGCGGCGCCGCGGGCCGTCATCGCCAGGGTGCCGTTGCCGGCGAGCTGCAGGGCGGCATAGAACTGGTCGGTGAAGTAGTCCGAGCGGCGGCAGTCATAGGCAAGGGTCGCCACGGCCGAGAGAATGTGTTCGTTGCCCATATAGGAGCCGAAGCCGGTCTCCATGCCCCAGATCGCGATCAGCGGGCCGGCCGGAACGCCGTAGCGCTGCTCGATGCGGGCAAACAGCGAGGCATTGTTCTTCTTCATGCCCTTGCCGCGCGCGATGATCGTCGCACCGCCGCGCTTCTGCATGAATTGATCGAAGGACAGCTTGAAGCTCTTCTGGCCGCGGTCGGCGCGGATCGTTGCCGTGTTGTAGGTAACGTTGGCCATCACCTTGTCAAGAAGCTTGGGGCTGACGCCCTTGGCACTCGCTTCTGCCTTGAACGCCTGTTTCCAGGCCTCGAAACCGGATGCGTTGGAGCCGCATTGTGCAGCATTGGCCGCACCGCCGAGGGTGGAAACCACGGCCGTCGTCAGAAACACCGCCGACAGAAACTTGTACAGTCGCATCTATGCCTCGTATTCTCGAATTAAGACTTTGTCCGCACCATGCCAGCGGACGATGATTCTGTCACGCGGTCGGAAGCTGTTTCGGCGCTGCTTTCGCTCTCTTTGCGATCACGAAAAGAGGAGCTTTCGCCGGCCCCTGAACCCTTTCGGGTCGAGGGACCGGCAAGGTCTGGATCAGGCGGCAGCCTTCGGCTTGATCAGGCCGCGATTGACGAGCAGCTCGGCGATCTGGACGGCGTTGAGGGCGGCGCCCTTGCGCAGGTTGTCGGAGACGATCCACATGTTGAGGCCGTTCTCGACGGTGGCGTCCTCGCGGATGCGCGAAATGAAGGTCGCATCCTCGCCGGCGCATTCGACCGGGGTGACGTAGCCGCCGTTTTCGTGCTTGTCGACGACGAGGCAGCCCGGAGCCTCGCGCAGGATGTCACGGGCCTGGTCGGCGGTGATCTCGTTCTCGAACTCGATGTTGACCGATTCCGAATGGCCGATGAAGACCGGCACGCGGACCGCGGTGCAGGTCACCTTGATCTTCGGGTCGAGCATCTTCTTGGTTTCGGCGAGCACCTTCCACTCTTCCTTCGTGTAGCCGTCTTCCATGAACACGTCGATGTGCGGGATGACGTTGAAGGCGATGCGCTTGGTGAACTTCTTGGCCTCGATCGGATCGGCGACGAAGACGGCGCGGGTCTGGCTGAACAGTTCGTCCATGCCTTCCTTGCCGGCGCCGGAAACCGACTGGTAGGTCGACACCACGACGCGCTTGATCTTGGCAGCTTCATGCAGCGGCTTCAGCGCGACGACGAGCTGGGCGGTCGAGCAGTTCGGGTTGGCGATGATGTTGCGCTTCTTGAAGTCGACGACGGCGTCCGGGTTCACTTCCGGAACGATCAGCGGCACGTCGGCGTCGTAGCGCCAGGCCGACGAGTTGTCGATGACGACGCAGCCGGCCGCGCCGATCTTCGGCGACCACTTCTGCGAGATCGTGCCGCCGGCCGACATCAGGCAGATGTCGGTGTCGGAGAAATCGTAGTTTTCCAGGTTCTGCACCTTCAGCACCTTGTCGCCGAAGGAAACCTCGGTGCCCTGCGAGCGGGCGGAGGCCAGCGCCACCACTTCATCGGCCGGGAAGCCGCGCTCGGACAGGATGTTGAGCATTTCGCGCCCGACATTGCCGGTGGCGCCCACGATTGCGATCTTGAAACCCATAAATTGCTCTCTTTCTGTCTCTCCTCGGGTGTTGAGGGGGGAGGCGCGTCGAAGACGCGGCTTCCTTGTCCCCGGCCTTGCCGGGGAGAGAGCGGGGGCCAGAGACGTCAGACGGTTTTCGTCGTCGTTTTGGCCTTGGTCGTGATTGAAACGGAAAAACGCATTTCCGCCCGGGCGCGAAGCGCCGGGTTCGATTCCTCTGCGATGTGCCGGCAGAACGAATGCATGTGCGAATCCCTATTCCGGCCGAGCTATTATAAGCTTCTGCGGCAGAGTCAAGCAGAAGCCTGGTTTCGGGCCTGAATTCGCTGCGACAGGTGGTCTTTGCCTGGCCGAAGCCGGTCCTTGGCCGGTGGCGGCGGTCAATCCCCGCCGTCGTGCGGATTGAAGTGCTTGCCGGCATATGGAAGACTGTCTCGCCAAAGTCCAGTCCCTCCGGTTCCCCATGACAATCACCCTTCGCGACGCCGCGGCGGCCGACATGTCCGCAATCACCCGCATCTATGCTGAGGCTGTCCTCACCGGGACCGCCAGCTACGAACTCGTCGCGCCCGACGAGCACGAGATGGCCGCGCGCTTCCGGACCATCACCGGCCAGGGCTATCCCTATATCGTCGCGGTCAATGCTTTGGGCGAGGTCGAGGGCTATGCCTATGCCTCGGCCTTCCGCACGCGTCCGGCCTATCGCTGGCTGGTGGAGGATTCGATCTATCTCGCCCCGCAGGCGCGCGGCAAGGGCATCGGCAAGCTTCTGCTCGAGGCACTCGTCGGCCGCTGCACGGCGCTGGGATTTCGTCAGATGGTCGCCGTGATCGGCGGCGCAAGCCTTGCCTCCGTCTCGCTCCACCGGGCTTGCGGCTTCCGCGAGGTCGGCACGCTCACCGGCACCGGCTTCAAGCTCGGCCAGTGGCTCGACACCGTCTTCATGCAGATTGCGCTCGGTGAGGGCGACACGACCGATCCGGACCCGGAAACCTATCTCGGCACGCTGTTTGCCGGCTGAGGCCGATTATTCAACCAGCCGTAACGACTTGTCGAAGACCTTGAGCACCTGCTTCAGCTCGTGCCCGCGCTTCAGGACGCGACCGTCGGCGCCGATCACGCTGAACGCCCCCTGCTTGGCGGCCAGCTTGGGGTTCTTCTCGATGCGATAGAGCGGAAACTCGCCCGACCGCTTGAACACCGAAAACACCGCCTTGTCCTTGAGGTGGTCGATGGCATAGTCGCGCCAGAGGCCTTCGCCGACCATCCGGCCGTAGATCCAAAGGATCGCGTCGAGTTCGCGCCGGTGGAAGGTGACGGGCAGGGGGTCGCGGGCCTGGCGGTATTCGTGCAGATCGATGACGGAGGCGGGGGCCAGTTCCTGTGCAGACACCTCTTCGGGCCTCGTATCCGATTGATCGCTCATCGACGCTTTGCAACCTCGCCTTTGTGACGGATAGACGACAGTCTGCCTCAAGAGGACGAAATTGCAAGCCTCGGCCACCCCGAGCGCCCCGAACGCCTCGCGGATCGGCGACTCTGCGCGGCCGGCGGGACGAATCGGGCCGAAAATTCGGTCGGGACCGTCAGGCTCGCCGACGGCTGTCGAATTCGCGGGCGACGAGGTCGCGCATACGCGTCGCGATCGGGCTCATGCGCTTTCCGGAAAGCGTGATGAGGTGATAGGGCGCGACCGAAATCTCCTGGCGCACGTCGAGCCGCGTCACGCCGGTTCCGGTCACATGCCGGCAGAGAAGCTCGGACAGTTCGCGTGACATCGGCGCGATTGCGTTCGAGGCCGCCAGCATGGCGATCATCACCAGAAGCGAGGTGGTGTTGACGATATTGGCGGGGAAGGGCGCCCCTTGCGCGATGAACACGTTCTCGAGCGCCTGGCGCATCGGCGCGCCAGGTGCCTGCATCACCCAGGGAAAATGCACGAGATCGGACATGGTAAGGTTTTCTGCATTGGCCAGTGGGTGGCTCTGATGCACGAGAAGATCCACCTCCTCGCTCAGCATGCCGGTGACGGAGAATTGCCGCGCGTCGATGCCGGCCGGGATGCGACCCAGCACGAAATCCAGCTGGCCTGCGAGAAGATCGGCGATCAGCGAACCGCTGGCGGCCACGTCGACATGGATGTCCACAGTCTCGGTTTCCGCCTTGAGGGCCTGGATCGCCGGCACGACGAAGCCGACAGCGCCGCCGGTCACCGCGCCAACGCGCACCGTCCCGGTCATGCCCCGGCGGATCGCCTCCACCTCGCGGGCAGCCTCGCGGATTTCCTCCAGAAGGTTCTGCGCCCGCCGCGCCAGCGCGCAGCCGATGGCCGTCGGCTCCATGCCCTTGGGCGTGCGGACGAAGACCGGCGCCCCGATCTGCCGCTCGATGTCGGCGAGCATGCGGGAGGCGGCCGGCTGCGTCATGGCGAGCGACTGCGCGGCGAGACTGAGCTGGCCGTAGTCGGCGACCGCCCGGATCAGGCTGAAGTGTTTCGGGAGCAGGCGGTGAGCGAGGATGTCAGGCATGACTTGTATATCAAATGCGGTATGAAGAAAGTCAAACTATTCATTTGATCGGTATATCCGCGGCGCTATGACTCGGCTCGGATCAGGCGGGGCTCGCGCAGTCGCCGGTTCTTGTACAGTGTGGTTGCCGGAAGGAGCTGGGGCCGCACGATCAGCCACAGGGAGGAATTCCGTGAAGAAACTCACCACTCTTATTGCGTCTGTCGCGCTGGGCATCTCGATGTTCGCGTCGCAGGCCATTGCGGAAACGAAGGGCGTCGTCGGTATCTCGATGCCGACCAAGACGTCGACGCGCTGGATCTCGGACGGCGAGACCATGGAAAAGCTGTTCAAGGACGCCGGTTATGAGCCGGACCTGCAGTTTGCCGACGACGACATTCCGAATCAGCTCGCCCAGATCGAAAACATGGTGACCAAGGGCGCCAAGGTTCTCGTGATCGGCGCCATTGACGGCACCACGCTGTCCGACATCCTGCAGAAGGCCGCGGATGCCGGCGTGAAGGTCATCGCTTATGACCGTCTGATCCGTGACAGCGGCAATGTCGACTACTACGCCACCTTCGACAACTTCCAGGTCGGCGTTCTCCAGGCCACCAGCCTCGTCGACGGCCTCAAGGCCAAGTTCGGCGACGTGAAGCCGTGGAACGTCGAGCTGTTTGGCGGTTCGCCGGACGACAACAACGCCTTCTTCTTCTACGACGGCGCCATGTCGGTCCTGCAGCCGATGATCGACAGCGGCGAAATCGTCGTGAAGTCCGGCCAGCAGGGCATGGAACAGGTCGGTACGCTGCGTTGGGACGGCACGGTCGCCCAGGCCCGCATGGAGAACCTCCTGTCTTCGACCTACACCGAAGACAAGGTCCACGGCGTTCTGTCGCCCTATGACGGTCTGTCGATCGGTATCCTGTCGGCCCTCAAGGGCGTCGGCTACGGCTCGGGCGATATGGCGATGCCGGTCGTGACCGGTCAGGACGCCGAGCTTCCCTCTGTCAAGTCGATCCTCGCCGACGAACAGTATTCGACGGTGTTCAAGGACACCCGCGAACTCGCCAAGGTCGCCGTATCGATGGTCGAAGCCGTCATGCAGGGCAAGGAGCCCGAAGTGAACGACACCAAGACCTATAACAACGGCGTCAAGGTCGTTCCGTCCTACCTGCTCAAGCCGGTCGCCGTGGACAAGGCCAACATCCGCGACGTGATGGTCTCCTCGGGTTATTACACCGCCGAGCAGATCGACAACTGATCCTCTGATCGATCCGGGTCTGCGATTCGTCGCAGACCCCTTTCCCGTAGCATTTAGGGAGCTTGCGCCGCCGGCCTGACACTTGGTCGCCGCGCCGCGTGGGAATTCTGCACATGGACAACATCATTCTCGAGATGCGCGGCATCACCAAGACGTTTCCCGGGGTCAAGGCCCTGGACAACGTCAACTTCAAGGTGCGCGAGGGCGAGATCCACGCGCTGGTCGGCGAAAACGGCGCCGGCAAGTCGACGCTGATGAAGGTGCTTTCCGGGGTCTATCCGGCCGGCAGCTATGACGGCGAGATCCATTTCGACGGCCAAGTGCGCCGCTTCTCGACCATTTCCGACAGCGAAGAGCTGGGCATCATCATCATTCACCAGGAGCTGGCGCTGGTGCCGCTTCTGTCGATCGCCGAGAATATCTTTCTCGGCAACGAGGTCGCCAGCAAGGGCGTGATCAACTGGCCGGCCACCTTTGCCCGCACCCAGGAACTGCTGACCAAGGTGGGCCTCAAGGATTCGCCCTCGACCCTCATCACCGACATCGGCGTCGGCAAGCAGCAGCTGGTCGAAATCGCCAAGGCGCTGTCGAAGAAGGTCCGGCTGCTGATCCTCGACGAGCCGACCGCCTCGCTCAACGAAACCGATTCCGACGCCCTGCTCAACCTGCTGATGGAGTTCCGCAAGCAGGGCATGACCTCGATCATCATCTCCCACAAGCTGAACGAGATCCGCAAGGTTGCTGACCAGATCACCATTCTGCGCGACGGCGGCACGGTCGAGACGCTCGACTGTCATGGCGAGGAGATCAGCGAAGACCGCATTATCCGCGGCATGGTCGGCCGAGCCCTGGAAGACCGTTATCCGCCGCGCGAGCCGAAGATCGGCGAAACGCTGCTGGAGGTGAAGAACTGGAACGTCTTCCATCAGAACCACCGCGACCGCCAGTTCCTGCATGACGTCAATTTCACTGTGCGTGCCGGCGAAGTGGTCGGGATTGCCGGCCTGATGGGCGCGGGCCGCACTGAAACCGCCATGAGCCTGTTCGGCAAGTCCTGGGGTCACAAGATCACCGGCGACGTCTTCATGCACGGCCAGCCGGTCGACGTCAGCACCATTCCGAAGGCGATCGAGGCGGGCCTCGCCTATGTGACCGAGGATCGCAAGCATCTCGGCCTCGTGCTTAGCAACAACATCATGCACAACACCACGCTCGCCAATCTCGAGGCGGTGTCGGGTCGCGGTTTCATTGATGAGCGCAAGGAGGCGAAGGTCGCCTCCGACTACCGCATGAAGCTCAGGATCCGCTCGCACTCGATCTATCAGGAGGCCGTCAACCTGTCGGGCGGCAACCAGCAGAAGGTGGTGCTGTCGAAATGGCTGTTCACCAATCCGGAAGTGCTGATCCTCGACGAGCCGACCCGCGGCATCGACGTCGGGGCCAAGTTCGAAATCTACACCATCATCAACCAGCTTGCCGCAGAGGGTAAGGGCATTCTGATGATCTCGTCGGAAATGCCCGAACTGCTCGGAACCTGCGACCGCATCTACGTCATGAACGAGGGCCGGATCGTCGCCGAGCTCCCGAAGGAAGAAGCGAGCCAGGAATCCATCATGCGTGCGATCATGCGCTCGGGGGAGAAACACTAATGGCCATCGAAATCCGCACCGAAACCCCGAAAGTTTCCGTCAGCGACTATCTGCGGAAAAACATTCGCGAATACGGCCTGCTTCTGGCGCTGGTCGTCATCATGCTGCTGTTCCAGTTCCTGACCGGCGGCGTCCTGTTCAAGCCGGTCAACATCACCAATCTGGTGCTGCAGAACTCGTTCATCGTCATCATGGCGCTCGGCATGCTGCTGATCATCGTGGCCGGGCATATCGACCTGTCGGTCGGCTCGATCGTCGCCTTCATCGGCGGCATATCGGCGATCATGCTGGTGAAATGGGGCTGGCATTTCTCGCTGGTCGTTCCGCTCTGCCTGCTGCTCGGCGCGGCCATGGGGGCCGCCCAAGGCTACTGGGTGGCCTATCAGAAGATCCCGTCCTTCATCGTCACGCTCGCCGGCATGCTGGTCTTCCGTGGCCTCACCTATGTTGTGCTTGAAGGCCGTCCGATCGGTCCGTTCCCGAAGGAATTCCAGCTGCTGTCGACCGGCTTCATTCCGGACTTCCTGTCCTTCACCGATCCGGCGACCAGCATCGTCAAGAACTATGTCGCGCTGATCGCTGTGCTGGCGCTGGTCGGTTGGGCGATCTATTCGGGGCTGAAGAACCGCCGCCTCAACGAACAGCATGGCACGCCGAACGAGCCTTTCGTGTTCTTCGCCGGCCAGATGCTGGTGATCAGCGTCGTTGCCATCTTCCTCGGCTTCCAGCTGTCGACCTATCGCGGTCTGCCGAACGTGCTTGTCGTCATGGGCGTGCTGATCGCCTTCTACACTTTCGTCACGACCCGCTCGACGATCGGCCGGCGCATCTATGCGATGGGCGGCAACGAGAAGGCGGCAAAGCTCTCCGGCATCAACACCGAACGGCTGACCTTCTACACCTTCGTCAACATGGGTGTGCTCGCCGCATTGGCCGGCATGATCATCGCCGCGCGTCTGAACTCGGCGACGCCGAAGGCCGGGGTCGGTTTCGAACTGGACGTCATCGCGGCCTGCTTCATCGGCGGCGCCTCGGCGTCGGGCGGCGTCGGCAAGATCATCGGTGCCGTCATCGGCGCCTTCATCATGGGCGTGATGAACAACGGCATGTCGATCATGGGCATCGGCATCGACTACCAGCAGCTCATCAAGGGCCTGGTTTTGCTCGCCGCCGTGTTCTTTGACGTCTACAACAAGAACAAAGCAGTCTGAGGTAAAGAGCATGTTTCTCTCGCAATTGAAGGATGGCGGCATCATCTGCCGCCAGGGCGACGTCGCGCGCCTTGTCGCCGGCTTCTCCTCGACGTACGACCTGGCCAAGGCCGCGATGGCCGCCGGCACCTCGCTCGCGGATCTGATCGCCGGCCGCGGCGAAGGCCAGGCCGTGGATCTCGTCGCTCTTGCCGCGGCCGGCAAGCTCGACTGCCCGGTGCGGCATCCCGATGCGGCGCACATGTTCCTCACCGGCACCGGGCTTACCCACACCGGCTCGGCCTCGGCCCGCGACAGCATGCATGCCGACACCGCCGGCATGAGCGATTCGATGAAGATGTTCCGCATGGGGCTGGAAGGCGGCAAGCCCAAGGCCGGCGAGCGCGGCGTCCAGCCGGAATGGTTCTACAAGGGCACCGGCGTCAACGCGGTTGCCCCCGGTGAGCCGCTCGTCTCCCCGTCCTTTGCGCTTGACGGCGGCGAGGAACCGGAAATCGCCGGCTATTATCTGATCGGCAAGGACGGCACGCCGTTCCGCATCGGTTTTTCGCTGGCCAACGAGTTCTCCGACCACGTGACCGAGAAGATCAACTATCTCTACCTTGCCCACTCCAAGCTGCGGCCCGCAGCCTTTGGTCCCGAACTGCTGGTCGGCCCGCTGCCGGCCCATATCGAGGGCACCTCGCGCATCCGCCGCGGTGGCCAGGTGATCTGGGAGAAGGCCTTTCTGTCGGGCGAGGACAATATGTCCCACACGATCGCCAACCTCGAATACCACCATTTCAAGTACGACCTGTTCCGTCAGCCGGGCGACCTGCACGTGCACATGTTCGGCACGGCGACGCTGTCCTTTGCCGATGGCATCCGCGCCGAAGAGGGTGACGTGTTCGAGGTCGAGGCCGCGGCCTTCGGCCTGCCGCTCAAGAACCCGCTGGCGCGCGCCGCCGCCGGAAATCCTGACGTAACCATGCTGTGAAACCGGGCGGCGCCCGCCGCCCCCTCGCCCACCCAGCAAAGAGACAGAGAACAGCCATGAGCGATTTCAAACCGGCCGCTTGGCCCCGCAAACTGAGATCCCAGGAGTGGTTCGGCGGCAATACCCGCGACAACATCTACCATCGCGGCTGGCTGAAGAACCAGGGTCACCCGCACGACCTGTTCGACGGCCGTCCGGTCATCGGCATCATGAACACCTGGTCGGACCTCACGCCGTGCAACGGCCATCTGCGCGAGCTCGCGGAGAAGGTGAAGGCGGGCGTATGGGAAGCCGGCGGCTTCCCGGTCGAGGTTCCTGTCTTCTCCGCCTCGGAGAATACCTATCGCCCGACGGCGATGATGTATCGCAATCTCGCCGCGCTCGCGGTCGAGGAAGCGATCCGCGGCCAGCCGATCGATGGTGTCGTGCTGCTGGTCGGCTGTGACAAGACCACGCCCTCGCTGCTGATGGGGGCGGCCTCGGTCGATCTGCCGACGATCATGGTTTCCGGCGGTCCGATGCTCAACGGCTATTTCCGCGGCGAGCGCGTCGGTTCGGGCACGCATCTGTGGAAGTTCTCCGAAGCCGTGAAGGCTGGCGAGATGACGCAGGAGGAATTCCTCGAGGCCGAGGCCTCGATGTCGCGCTCCACCGGCACCTGCAACACCATGGGCACTGCCTCGACCATGGCTTCCATGGTCGAATCGCTCGGCATGACGCTGTCGGGCAATGCCGCGATCCCCGCCGTCGACAGCCGTCGCCGCGTCATGGCGCAGCTGACCGGCCGCCGCATCGTGCAGATGGTCAAGGACGATCTGAAGCCCTCCGACATCCTCACCAAGCCGGCTTTCGAAAACGCCATCCGTACCAATGGCGCAATCGGCGGCTCGACCAATGCCGTCGTCCATCTGCTGGCGATCGCCGGCCGCATCGGCGTCGATCTGACGCTGTCCGACTGGGACCGCTGCGGCCGCGACGTGCCGACCGTCGTCAATCTCATGCCGTCGGGCGAATACCTGATGGAAGAGTTCTTCTATGCCGGCGGCCTGCCGGTGGTGCTCAAGATGCTCGGCGAAGGCGGCAAGCTGCACAAGGATGCGCTCACCGTCTCCGGCGGCTCGATCTGGGACGAGGTCAAGGACGTCCGCAACTGGAATGACGATGTCATCCGGCCGGTCGAGCGCGCGCTCACCCAGCAGGGCGGCATTGCCGTGCTCAAGGGCAATCTGGCGCCGAAGGGCTGCGTGCTGAAGCCGTCGGCCGCCTCGCCGCACCTGATGCAGCACCGCGGCCGCGCCGTCGTCTTCGAAGACATCGACGACTACAAGGCGAAGATCAACGACGAGTCCCTCGACATCGACGAGACCTGCGTCATGGTCATGAAGTATTGCGGGCCCAAGGGTTATCCGGGCATGGCCGAAGTCGGCAATATGGGCCTGCCGCCGAAGGTGCTGCGCAAGGGCATCACCGACATGGTGCGCATTTCCGACGCCCGCATGTCGGGCACGGCCTATGGCACGGTTCTGCTGCATACCTCGCCGGAAGCCGCCGTCGGCGGGCCGCTCGCCGTGGTGCGCAATGGCGACATGATCGAGATCGACGTCGCCAACCGCCGTGTCCACCTCGACATTCCGGACGAGGAACTGCAGCGCCGTCTGGCCGCCTGGCGGCCGCCGGTCGAGCCGCCGGCCAGCGGTTATGCCCGCATGTTCCACGAGCATGTCGAAGGCGCCGATACCGGTGCCGACTTCGACTTCCTCAAGGGCTGCCGTGGCTCCGCCGTCGGCCGCGATTCGCACTGAGAGGGAAACGATGAGCGCCGAGACCCAAATCCCGCTGGCGCTGGTCGGCGTTGGCAAGATCGCCCGCGACCAGCATCTTCCCTCGATTGCGGCGGACGGCGCCTTTGCGCTCAGGGCCGCGGTCAGCCGCCACGGCAAGGTGGATGGCATCGAGAACTTCCAGGATTTCGATGCCTTTCTCGCCAGCCGGAATGGCATCCGTGCGGTCTCTCTCTGCACGCCGCCGGAAGTCCGCTTCGCCATGGCCCGCAAGGCGATTGAGGCCGGTCTCGACGTTCTGATGGAAAAGCCGCCGGCAACGACGCTGGGTGAGGCCGAAACGCTGGCGGCGCTGGCCCGCAAAGCCGGCGTCACGCTGTTTGCCACCTGGCACTCGCGCTTCGCGCTCGGCGTCGCGCCGGCCCGCGCCTGGCTTGCCGAACGCACGATCCGCTCCATATCGATCATATGGAAGGAAGATGTCCGTCGCTGGCATCCCGGCCAGGCCTGGATCTGGGAACCGGGCGGCTTCGGCGTCTTCGATCCCGGCATCAATGCGCTGTCGATCCTGACCGCGATCGTTCCCGGCGCCATCCTCGTGGACCGGGCGAGCCTGTCCTTCCCGGCCAATCGCCGGCAGCCGATCGCAGCGGATCTTGTCATGCGAACCGCCACCGATGCGCCGGTTACGGCCGTGTTCGACTGGCGTCAGGAGGGGCCGCAGACCTGGGACATCACCGTCGAGACCGATGCCGGCACACTTGTGCTGTCGAAGGGCGGCTCCGTGCTCTTCATCGACGGCGTGGAAAAGGCGGCTGGACCCGACCGGGAATATGCCGGTATCTACCAGCGCTTCGCCACGCTGATCCGCAACCGCGAGAGCGACGCGGACTATCAGCCGCTCCGCATTGTCGCGGACGCCTTCCTGTGCGGTGAGCGCCAGGAAGTCGAGGCGTTCGAAGACTGAAAACAGTAAGGAATTTGCATCATGGCTTATGAGTTCACCGGCAAACACCTGATCGCCGGCCGTTGGGTCGCGGGCGACGAAACCTTTACCTCCTCGCCCGCCGAAGGCCCGGTCCGGCAGTATGCCGTGGGTTCGGCCGCCCTTGTCGACGAAGCCGTGCGCGCCGCCGAAGAGGCCTTCGAGACCTATGGCTATTCCAGCCGGGCAGAGCGCGCGGCCTTCCTCGAAGCCATCGCCGAGGAGATCGACGCCCGCGGTGACGACATCACCGAGATCGGCGCTGGCGAAACCGGCCTGCCCAAGGCCCGTCTCGTCGGCGAGCGCGGCCGCACCGTCGGCCAGCTGCGCCTGTTCGCCGCCCATATTCTCAAGGGCGATTATCTCGATCGCCGCCATGATGCCGCCCTTCCCGACCGTCAGCCGCTGCCGCGGCCGGACCTCAAGCTGATCCAGCGGCCGATCGGCCCGGTCGGCGTGTTCGGCGCGTCCAACTTCCCGCTCGCCTTCTCCACCGCCGGCGGCGATACGGCCTCGGCGCTGGCCGCCGGTTGCCCGGTCGTGGTCAAGGGTCATGAAGCCCATCCCGGCACGGCGGAAATCGTCGCGGCCGCGATTGATGCGGCGATCAAGCGTTGCGGCGTCCATCCGGGCGTCTTTTCGCTCGTACAGGGCGGCCATCGCGAAGTCGGCACGGCGCTTGTCCAGCACCCGCTGATCAAGGCGATCGGCTTTACCGGCTCGCTCGGCGGCGGTCGTGCGCTGTTCGACCTCTGCGCCCAGCGTCCGGAACCCATCCCGTTCTTTGGCGAGCTGGGTTCGGTCAACCCGATGTTCATGCTGCCTGAGGCGATGACCGCCCGCGGCGAAGCGATTGCCAAGGGCTGGGTCGGTTCGCTGACCATGGGCGCCGGGCAGTTCTGCACAAATCCCGGCATCGTGGTCCTGATTGCCGGAGAAACGGCCGAGGCCTTCACCCGCGCGGCCGAACAGGCCCTGGGCGCCGTCGGACCGCAGACCATGCTGACCGAGGGCATGGCCAACGCCTATCGCTCCGGTGCGACGAAGATCGCCGCCGTCGACGGCGTGCGGGCCGTGCTCACCTCCACCTGTGACCTGCGCAATGCGACGCCCTATCTCTTTGCCACCACCGGCAAGGACTGGCTCGCCAACCATGCGCTCGGCGAGGAAGTGTTCGGACCGCTCGGCATGATCGTCACCGTGTCCGACGCCGACGAGATGCTGGCCGTCGCCCGCAGCCTGGCCGGTCAGCTCACCACCTCGCTTCATCTCGAGGCCGGCGACGCGGCGCTTGCCGCGAGGCTCCTGCCGATCCTGGAGCGCAAGGCCGGCCGACTGCTCGCCAACGGTTTCCCGACCGGCGTCGAAGTGGCCGATGCCATGGTGCATGGCGGTCCCTATCCGGCATCGACCAATTTCGGCGCGACCTCGGTCGGTACGATGGCGATCCGCCGCTTCCTGCGGCCGGTCTGCTACCAGGACATTCCGGTGGCGCTGCTGCCCGAAGACCTGCGTTAAGGGGCGAGCGAAATGAGCACGCAAGCCGTGGCACTGGTCGACTGGGGCACGAGCAATCTGCGGGTCTGGCTGGTCGATGCCGCGGCAAACGTGCTCTCCGAGTGCCAGTCGCCCGAAGGCATGGGCACTCTGTCGCCGGATCGTTTCGCCGGCGTTCTGGAGAGGCATCTGTCGGCGCTCGACGCCGATCCCGACCTGCCGGTCGTCGTTGCCGGCATGGCCGGTGCGCGTGCCGGCTGGATTGAGGCACCCTATGTCGAGACACCGGCGGGCCTGACGGATCTTAATCTGAAGGCCGTTGCCGCTCCCGGCACCGACCGCGACGTGCGGATCCTGCCCGGCGTCTGCCAACGGACTTCCGGCGCCGAAGACGTCATGCGCGGCGAGGAGACGCAGCTTCTCGGTGCCGTCGCGTCCGGGCTTTCCGATGCGCTGTTCTGCCTGCCCGGCACCCATTCCAAATGGGTGTCGCTCGAAGGCGGCCGGATCAGCCGTTTCACCACGGTGATGACCGGCGAACTCTTCCAGTTGATTAGCCGGCAATCGATCCTGCGCCTGTCGATCGGCGAAGG
>DAIMJJ010000052.1:0-15958 GCA_036722275.1 Rhizobium sp.
CGGCCGCATGCGCATTTCTGCTGGCGCTCGGCCTCATCGTTCACGCGATCTGAAGGCCTCACCTGCGCCCGTTTACGTTAAGGCGATCTTATCCTTGGCGGTTAATCGCATTTATTCGAATATAGTCTATAATGCCCTCGCAAACAGCCGCCCGGGGGGCGGAATAAACTGGGGGAATATCATGCGCAAACTGCTTTTGGCCGTTTCGGCCTCCCTGTCGCTGCTCGTTCAGCCGATGGTCGCTTCGGCCAGCAATCTCGTCGCCAGCATCAGCATTTCCAATCAGACGATGACCGTCACGCAGAACGGTATCGTCAAGCATCGCTGGAAGGTCTCGACGGCGCGCAAGGGCTATGTCACGCCGCTCGGGAATTACCGCGCCAAATGGGCGTCGAAGAACCATCGCTCGCGCAAATACGACAATGCGCCGATGCCTTATGCGATCTTCTTCCACGGCGGTTATGCCGTTCACGCCACCTATGACCTGAAGCGCCTTGGCCGGCCGGCCTCGCATGGCTGCATCCGCCTGCATCCTGACAATGCGGCGCAGTTCTTCTCGATGGCGACGCATAACGGGCTGAAGAACACCAAGATCATCGTCACGCGCTAAGCGCGGACCGGCTCATGTCGGGGACGGGAAGGGCGCGCCGGTCAGCCGGCGCGTCAGTCGTTTCCGGCGGCGTAGCGCAGGCGACGGGTGTCGGGAACGATCACGTGACGGTTGTTCTCGATCACGATGATGTTGTCCTTGCGCAGCTTGGTCATCTGCCGGCTGACGGTTTCGATCGTGAGACCGAGGAAGTCGGCAATGTCGGCGCGCGACAGCGGCAAGTCGAAGGTCGCGCTGTTGCCATTGCGTTCCGGATCGATATGGGTGGCGATCAGGTAGAGGAAGCTGGCAACCTTTTCCTGGGCGGTCTTGCGGCCGAGCGTCAGCATCCAGTCGCGGGCCTCGTCGAGCTCCTTCAAGGACTGTGAATGCAGCTTGCGCTCCAGATCCGGCGCCTCGCCAACCATGCGGTCGATGATCGGCCGCGGGAAGGAACAGATCTCGGTTTCGGTGGCGGCTTCGGCGGTCACCGAGCTTTCGCTGTAGAAGGGGCGGCCGAGGAAGTCGGGCGCGAATTGCAGGCCGACGATCTGCTGGCGGCCGTCCGCCATCATCTTCGACAGCTTGACCACGCCGTTCAAGATATTGCTGTAGCTGCCGACGCGCTCGCCCTGGCCGATGACTTCGTTGCCGGCATCGATCTTGCGGCGCGTGGAGTGCTTGTTGAGCTCGACCAGCTGGGGATTGCTCAGCGTCGCGCAAATGCCGCCGTGACGCGCCTCGCAGGCCTTGCAGACGGCCGGGGCTTCACATTCGCCGGTATGTTTCTTGTGCGCGTCCATGATCTCGATCCCGTCTGACGTCAAATTCAAGCAAGGTCAAGCTCGGATTTTGATGGTCCCGAACCTTATGGGCGACGCCCGTGGCGCTTGAGTGCGAACAGCCAGATAAATCTACCAGTAAATTGATCGAAGTCAAAGGCGAGTGACACTCGCGGCGCTACCAAGAAGTCTAAGTTGGCATCATCACGAACGGCGCACGACATGCAAAACTCCCTGCTGGCCAAGTATTCCGGCTCTGTCCCACGTTACACCAGCTATCCGACGGCGCCGCATTTCCATGAAGGCGTCGACTGCGGCAAATATGCGCAGTGGCTCGGAGAACTTGGGGCGGGGCACGATCTGTCGCTTTATGTTCACATTCCCTATTGCGACCGACTCTGCTGGTTCTGCGCCTGTCACACCAAGCACACGCTGAAATACGAGCCGATCACCAGCTATCTGGCCTCGCTCAAGAAGGAGATCGCCAAGGTGGGCGCGCTCGTCAGTCGCGACGCCAAGGTGACCGCGGTGCATTTCGGCGGCGGTTCTCCGACCATGGTCAAGCCCGAGGACCTTGTGGACCTCATGGCGGCCTTCCGCGCCGCCTTCGACTTCAAGGACGATGTCGAGATCAGCGTCGAGATGGACCCGAATGATCTTGACGAGGCGCGCTACGATGCGCTGGCGGCAATCGGCATGACGCGCGCGAGCCTCGGCGTCCAGGATTTCGATCCCAAGGTGCAGAAGACCATCAACCGCATCCAGACCTTTGAGCAGACCAAGTCGGTCGTCGATGCGGTGCGGGCGAGGGGCGTGCATTCGGTCAATTGCGACATTCTCTATGGTCTGCCCTATCAGACGATGGAAACGCTGGAATCGACCGTCAACGACATCGTCTCTTTGTCGCCCGACCGCATCGCCCTGTTCGGCTATGCCCATGTGCCGTGGATGAAGAAGCACCAGACGATGATCCCGGAAGAGGCGCTGCCGGGCGTCGAGATGCGTTTCGCGCAGATGACACGGGCCGCCGAAATGCTGCTGGCCGCCGGTTACGAGCCGATCGGCATCGATCATTTCGCCCGCCCCGACGACCGTCTGGCAATCGCCGCCCGCACCGGCAAGCTTCGGCGCAATTTCCAGGGCTACACCGACGACGCCGCAGAAGCCCTGATCGGCTTCGGCGCCTCCTCGATCGGGCAGCTGCCGCAGGGCTATGTGCAGAACATGCCGGCGACCGGCGAGTACCAGCGCATGGCGGATGCCGATGGCCTGACCGTGGTGCGGGGCATAGCGCTTTCCGAGGATGATCGTTTGCGCAGCATGGTGATCGAGCAGATCATGTGCCGCTTCGCCTTTTCGTTTGCCGCCGTGCGCGACGCCTTTCCGGCAATCGGTGAAACTGTGATTGGTGAGGCGCGCCAATTTGCGGCGTCGAACCCGGACCGCATCTGCGAGATCGTCGGCGACGAGTTCCGCCTGACAGAGGCCGGCAAACCCTTTGCCCGCAGCATTGCGGCGGTCTTCGACAGCTACCTCGCAACTGGCAAGGGCCGCCACTCGATTGCTGTTTGAGCAACACCTCGCCAGCATTTTTCGCAGTCGCCCAAACTTCCCATTGGCATTTAGAATCGTTTTCCCTATGTGGAACCAAGATTCTCGACACATGAGGTAATTGGCGTGACCGCTACATTCGACAAAGTTGCCGACATCATTTCTGAGACGAGCGAGATCGATCGCGAGACGATTACGCCGGAAAGCCATACGATCGACGACCTCGGCATCGACAGCCTGGACTTCCTCGACATCGTCTTCGCGATCGACAAGGAATTCGGTATCAAGATCCCGCTCGAGCAGTGGACCCAGGAAGTCAACGAAGGCAAGGTTTCGACCGAGGAATACTTCGTCCTGAAGAACCTCTGCGCCAAGATCGACGAACTGCGCGCGGCCAAGGGCTGAGCCGCCGCACGGGCGGAGGTCTGTCATGCTGCTTGAATATTTCCAGATGATCGACAAGGTCGAGGCCGTTGACCTCGACCGCGGCACCTTGAGGTCCCGTTCCGTCGTGCCCGACAAGAGCCCCGTCTTCGAGGGTCATTTTCCCGGCATGCCGCTCGTTCCGGGCGTTCTCCTGATCGAGACCATGGCGCAGGCCTCGGGCATGCTGCTGCTGGCCGTCAAGGACTTTGCCGCCATGCCGTTTCTGATGTCGGTCGACGGCGCCAAGATGCGTGCCTTCGTCGAGCCCGGTGCAGTGCTTGAGATCGAAGCGGAACTCGAACATGACGGCTCCGGCTTTGCCGTGACCAAGGCGAAGATCGCATCCGGCGGCAAGAAGATCTGCGACGCGCAGCTGAAGCTTCGCACCATGCCCTTCAGTGAAGTGCCGCTCGGCGACATCGTGCGCAAGCGTGCCGAGGAAATCGGCCTGATGGACGCCATCGCCGCCGCCCGCTAAGAGTGCGGCATCGGAGCGCACTGCTCCGGCCAGTTTCTGATGGATGCGAGCTCCGCTCACGGGGGCTCGATGCGCCGGCGCCTTCGCCGGCGAGAGGATAACAAATGACCAAGAAGCCGAACGATGTGGTGATCACCGGGGTTGGCATTGTCACCTGCCATGGCACGGGCAAGGAGGCGCATGTCGCTCTCCTGTCATCGGCCGCAGCCCCTGAACCCCTGCTCGAGACGGAGAAGTTTGCGCCCTACGCGGTGCATCGCCTGCCGGAAATCGACTGGTCGCAGCAGATCCCCAAGCGCGGCGATCAGCGCCAGATGGAGAACTGGCAGCGGCTCGGCGTCTATGCGGCGGGTCTCGCGCTTGACGATGCCGGCATGAAGGATGACGCCGACGCCTGCGGATCGATGGATCTGATCGTCGCGGCCGGCGGTGGCGAGCGCGACATCGCCGTCGACAGCCTGATCGTCGACGAGGCGCTGAAGCGCAATGACCGTGAGCGACTGTTGATCGAGAAGCTGAAGACCGAACTGCGCCCGACGCTGTTCCTGGCCCAGCTGTCGAACCTGATGGCCGGCAATATCTCCATCGTTCACAAGGTCACCGGCTCGTCGCGCACCTTCATGGGCGAAGAATCGGCCGGCATTTCGGCGATCGAGACTGCGTTTGCGCGCATCAAGGCGGGTCAGTCGACCCATACGCTGGTCGGCGGCGCCTTTATCGCCGAGCGCGCCGACATCCTTCTGCTGGTCGAGGGCATTCAGGCCCATGCCACCGGCGCCTGGAAGCCCCTCTGGTCGCGCGAGGCCGGCGAGGGCGGTGGCATGATGCTCGGCACGGTCGGCGCCTTCCTGATGCTGGAAAGCCGGGCGCATGCCGAGGCGCGTGGCGCGCATATCTATGCCGTGCTCGAAACGGTCGAGGGCGATCGCGGGCAGCGGGACGATGGCGGCCTTGAAAAGCGGCTGACGCGACTGGCCAAGCTTGCCGGCGACGTCAAGGCCGGCGACAGCGTCGTCTTCTCCGGCTCGAGCGGCCTGCACGATCTCGCCCGCCGCGAAAAGGCGGTGCTTGACGAGGTCTTCCCCGGCGTTCCGGTGCGCGGTTATGGCGGCGAAACCGGTCACGGCCTCGAAGCGCAGTTTCCGCTCGGGCTGGCGCTGGCCGCGCTCGCCATCGATTCCGGCGCAAAGGTTCCGCCCTTCGATCCGGCCCATGAAGACGCCATGGCCGCACCCGCCCGCCACGCCGTCGTGACCACGGTCGGCTATACGCGCGGCGAGGGCGTTGCCCTCGTCTCGGCCGATGCGTGAGGAGTTGAACAGATGACAGACAATCGCTTCAAGGATCACCTCGGCCGACCGATCGTCGCCGTCACCGGCATGGGCGTCATCACCTCGCTCGGCCAGGGGCTCGCCGACAACTGGGCAGCGCTGACGTCGGGCAAGTCCGGCATCCACTATATCAACCGTTTCGACACGGAAGGCATGTCGACGCGGATTGCCGGCACGGTCGATTTCATCGACATTCCGGCGCCGAATTCGGTCGAGCGTTCCTATGCCATGGCCCGCGAGACGACGATCGAGGCGCTGGCACAGGCCGGCATTGCCGGCGATTTCAACGGGCCGTTGTTTCTTGCCGCGCCGCCGGTCGAGCCGGAATGGTCCGACCGCTTCGCTCTGGCCGAGCGCTCCCCGCCGCCGGCGCATCCCGGCGATGCCTATGACCGCTTCCTCGCCGCCATGCGCGAAAAGGCCGATCCGGTCTTCCTTGAGGCCGTGCAGTTCGGTTCGATTTCCGAGCGCCTGGCCGACCGGTTCGGGACGCGCGGCCTGCCGGTCACGCTGTCGACGGCCTGCGCCTCCGGCGCGACCGCCATCCAGCTCGGCGTCGAGGCGATCCGCCAGGGCCGCACGGAGCGCGCACTGACGGTGGCGACCGACGGCTCGGTCAGCGCGGAATCGGTCATCCGCTTCTCGCTGCTTTCGGCCCTCTCCACCCAGAACGATCCGCCGGAAAGGGCGTCCAAACCGTTCAGCAAGGACCGCGACGGCTTCGTCATCGCCGAAGGTGCGGCGACACTGGTGCTGGAATCGCTCGAATCCGCGATCGCCCGCGGCGCAACCGTGCTCGGGATCGTCCAGGGCTGCGGCGAGAAGGCGGATCATTTCCATCGCACCCGCTCGTCCCCGGACGGCGGCCCGGCGATTGCGACCATTCGTGCGGCTCTCGAGGATGCGGGTCTCGGCGAAAGCGCGATCGGCTACATCAATGCCCATGGCACGTCGACCCCGGAAAACGACAAGATGGAATATGGCGCCATGCTCGCCGTGTTCGGCGACCGGCTGAAGAACATTCCCGTCTCGTCGAACAAGTCGATGATCGGTCATACGCTGACGGCGGCAGGCGCCGTCGAGGCGGTGTTCTCGATCCAGACCATGCTGACGGGTACAGTGCCGCCGACCATCAACTATGCCAATCCGGATCCGACGATCGAGCTCGACGTGGTCCCCAACGTCAAGCGCTCCGCCGAGGTTGCGGCCGTGCTGTCGAACTCGTTCGGCTTCGGCGGGCAGAACGCCAGCCTTGTCATGACGCGGGAACCGGTCTAAGGCCTGCGCCAACAATTCGGAACGTCATCCTCGGCCTTGAGCCGAGGATCCACGGACCTCGCAAGAACAACGAAGGTCGGCAGATGCGCGGGAGATGCCCGAGCATGACGATGGCAGCGTGATGATGCCTTGTCCGCCACCTGGCCCCGAAGGAAACATGTCATGCGCGCACTGCAGCTCGTTGAAGACCGCAAGCTCGAAATCGTCGATCTTCCGGAGCCGGATGCCCCGGGTCCAGGCGAAGTGACCTTGAGGGTCAAGGCGGTCGCGCTCAACCATATCGACGTCTGGGGCTGGCGCGGCATGGCTTTTGCCAAGCGCAAGATGCCGCTGGTCATCGGCGCGGAAGCATCCGGTGTGGTCGAGGCGATCGGTCCGGGCGTCGGCAATATCCTGCCGGGACAGCTCGCAGCCGTATACGGCGCGCGCACCTGTGGCCTGTGCAAGCCGTGCCGCGAAGGCCGTGACAATCTCTGCGAAAACGTCGGCGGCGTGCACGGTTTCCACCTCGACGGCTTCGCCCAGGAAAAGATCAATCTGCCGGCGCGCCTGCTGGTGCCGGCGCCTCCGGGCGTCGATGCGGTTGCTGCTGCCCTGGCCCCGGTGACCTTCGGCACCGTCGAGCACATGCTGTTCGACAATGCCAAGCTTGAGCCGGGTGAAACCATCCTCGTGCATGCCGGCGGTTCCGGCATCGGCACGGCCGCGATCCAGCTTGCCAAGAAGATGGGCTGCACGGTCATCACCACCGTCGGTTCCGACGACAAGATCGAGCCAGCCAAGGCGCTCGGTGCCGATCACGTCATCAACTATCGCAGCGACCGTTTCGAAGGCGTGGTCCGCAAGATCACCAAGAAGAAGGGCGTCGACGTCGTGTTCGAGCATGTCGGCAAGGACACCTGGGCCGGTTCCATGCTCTGCCTCAAACGCGGCGGCCGCCTCGTCACCTGCGGTTCGACCTCGGGCGTTTCGACCGAGATGAACCTGATGATGCTGTTCCAGCAGCAGCTCCGGCTCCTTGGCTCCTTCGGCTGCCGCATGGAGAACATGGCGAATGCCATGGAGAAGATGGCCCGCGGCATCGTGCATCCGGTGATCGACACCGAGGTTCGTTTCGAGGACATCGACCGTGCGCTCGTGCGCATGGAAGGACGTCAGGTCTTCGGCAAGATCGTGCTGAGGATGGACTGAGCGTGAAGCTCTTCATCACCCGGCTTGTCCTTGCCACGCGCCGCTTCTCTCAATGGGCTGTGGCGCAGTTCGCCTTCGGTTTTCTGACGCTTCTGAAGATCTTCCCGGCGGACCCGGCAATCAATTTTGCCGACCGGTTGATGCGCTTCGTCGGCCCGAAGACCAGCCGTCACAAGCTGATGCTGACCAATCTTCGCAATGCCTTTCCCGAAAAGAGCGAGGCGGAGATCGAGGCGATCGCGCTCGGCAGCTGGGGGCACATGGGGCGGCTTGCCGCCGAATATGTCTTCCTCGACCGGCTGTTCGATTTCGATCCGGACAAGCCGGGGGAGGGGCGCATTGAGGTTTCGGGCATTCCGCTGTTCCTCGATTTGCGTGACAATCCGCGGCCGTTCATCGTCTTTTCGGCCCATACCGGCAATTTCGAGATCCTGCCGGTCGCCGGGGCCGCGTTCGGCCTTTATGTGACCGTGCTCTTTCGCCCGCCGAACAACCCCTATATCGGCGAGAAGGTCTTTGCCTTTCGCGCCAAGCGCATGGGCAAGCTCGTGCCCTCCCATGCCGGGTCGTCCTTCGCGCTGGCGCGCCAGCTGGAGAGCGGCGGCGGCGTCGGTGTGCTGGTCGACCAGAAGTTCAAGAAGGGCGTCTCCACTCAATTCTTCGGGCGCGACGTCAAGACCAACCCGCTTCTGGCCAAACTCGCCCGCCAGTTCGAATGCGATGTCTATCCCGCGCGCTGCATCCGTTTGCCCGGCAATCGCTTCCGGCTCGAGATCGAGCCGCGGGTCGATCTGCCACGCAATGCTGCCGGCCAGCTCGACGTGACGGCGACGGCCCAGCTTCTCAACAACAAGGTCGAGTCGTGGGTGCGCGAATATCCGGAGCAGTGGCTATGGTATCACGACCGCTGGAACATCAAGCGGGAACTCTGAGGAACCGGCGGCTGACTTTTTTTGGTTTTCGCTCTTGACGTCCGCGTCAGGACGTCGCGATGACCAAGGATCGCTCTGATTTCCTCAATCTTTTCATGACTTTGGCTCGGCGCCTTAGGTGGCTACCTAAAAGTTAGGTGATTGAATGTGAGTAACATTCATGTTAACCGCGCTGGCATGTATTCGGGTGTCGACACGGGTTGCAGTGAGGCGGCCACCGCTCGACATCCGCTCGTTTGGATCTCTCCAGGGCATTGGTCAATTGGTATCAGACATCTCTTCTCATCCCGGTCTCCTGTCGCTGTTTGAAGCGGTATCGCTGAAGAATTCGCAGCTTCAGCAGGCCATCAGGGTCGGTGACGACGACCTGGTCAGACTGCTCGATCGGGAGCTCGAACCGCTGATTGCGGCCGTGATCGACTATCACGCCCGGGACATGGCCGAGATCCACCTGCAGCTGCGGTTCATCGGCAGCCTGATCCGGGAGGACGCGGACGACCGCTCCTGCGTCCAGCGTCATGCGGCCGTTCTGTCCATCCTGCTCGACCGTTATTTCGGCGATGACCCGGTCCAGGACCGGTCCATCCTTCCCGCCGCGTCGCCGGTGCTCGAAGCGCGCATCGTCGGCGATGACTGTCACTTGAACGAGACGATCCTCAACAGCATGCCGGATCGCGTCGCGGTGCTGACCCTCGACTATCGCTTCCTCTACTGCAATGCCGCCCATGCGCAATGGCTGGGGGCAACGCCACTTGATCTCGTCGGGCGCAACTTCTTCGATTTCATCGACGATTGTCAGGTGGCCGCCGACATCCGCGAGCAGCTGGACCGCTGTTTTGCCGGTGAAATGTCGGAACTGTCGTCGCCACGGCGGGATTTCGCCGTGGTGACGCGGTGCCGCGCAGTGCCCTTGCGCACGTCGGACGGCAAGGTGATCGGCGCCGTGGTGACGCTGGTGGAGGAAGTGTCGGTCGCAGGCGGGATGGCGGCCTGACAGCTGGTCGGGCCTTGCAGCGCTGCGGATGGAAGGGTCCCGACCGCGGGGAGAACGGGGCGTCAGTTCGGCCCGCAGATCTCGGCGTCGCCGGGCACCCGCTGCAACAGGTATTCCCGCTCGAACGCGATGTGGCGGCGCATGCCTTCGAAAAAGCCGCGCAGCATATAGCCCACCGCTTCCATGTTCACCGCATTTCCGGAGCCGAGCTTGAGCAGGGCATCCGTCAACTCTTCGGCGAAGCACTCGTCCTCGCAGTGTTCGAACTTCAGCCGGTCGATGGTCTCGCGCAGATGCTGGGAATCCTGGCTGCCGGTTTCGAGCCAGGGAAACAGCACGGTCTCTTCGTAGTGATGCACACCCTTGATCAACGGCCCCAGCGCCTTGGCGGCGTAGATGCATTTCTGCCGATTGATGTTGCCCGGCAGCGAGTCGGCGATCTCCTCGAGTTCGCTGCAGAGCGACAACTGTTCGTCATGCGCTTGGCGAAGCCATGCGAGGGAGCGCTGACAGGGCTGCAACAGGCTGTCGCCGGCGAGCTGTTTCGCGGTCGTGTTCGTATCGTTGATCATCGATTTCGCCTGCATTGCCGCTCCTCCGGGTCCTCATTCTCGCCCGAGCGGCGAACCGTTCGGGCGGGCTTGGCCCAAAAATCGTCCCTTCTCGGGATGCGCCGTGATGACGCATGGCGCCGAGACTGCAAATCGCAGATTGGGTAGCTTCAAATGTGAGTTTCTTCATTTCAGTCCCTGCTTGCATTGATTTGGATCAAGGTGGATTGTGGGGCGGAATGCGAATTCTGCACGTGAGGCGAAAGGAATCTCTTGAGGTTCCTTTCGTGAATGATCAGCAAGCGTTGGGGGATACCAACAATGAATTATACATTAGAAACAATGGTGATGGCGGTCCTCGCCTTCGCCGCGCTGCTGGGGGTCGCTTTCGCCCAGGACAGCCTGTTCGCCGCCCATATGTGGGTGGCGTTCTTCGTGCTGACCGCGGGCACGGTCCTCATGCTTCGCCGCATGAAGTTCGCTCCGGCAAACGCCAAGTCTGCCGAGCAGATCAAGTCCGAATACTTTGACGAAGTCGTCAAGTACGGTGTCATTGCCACCGTCTTCTGGGGCGTCGTCGGCTTTCTCGTCGGCGTGGTCGTCGCGCTGCAGCTTGCCTATCCGGACCTCAACATCGAGCCGTGGTTCAACTTCGGCCGCATGCGTCCGCTGCACACCTCTGCCGTCATCTTTGCCTTCGGCGGTAACGCGCTGATCGCCACCTCGTTCTATGTCGTGCAGCGCACCTCGCGCCAGCGGCTGTTCGGCGGTTCGCTCGGCTGGTTCGTCTTCTGGGGCTATCAGCTGTTCATCGTCATGGCTGCCACGGGTTACCTCCTCGGTATCACCCAGGGCCGCGAATATGCCGAGCCGGAATGGTATGTCGACCTGTGGCTGACCGTCGTCTGGGTTGCCTATCTGCTCGCCTTCCTCGGCACGATCATGACCCGCAAGGAATCGCACATCTACGTTGCGAACTGGTTCTACCTGTCCTTCATCGTCACGATCGCGATGCTGCACATCGTCAACAACCTGGCGCTTCCGGTCTCGTTCCTCGGCGTCAAGAGCTACTCCGCCTTCTCCGGTGTCCAGGACGCGCTCACCCAGTGGTGGTACGGCCATAATGCCGTCGGCTTCTTCCTGACCGCCGGCTTCCTCGGCATGATGTACTACTTCGTTCCGAAGCAGTCCGGCCGTCCGGTCTACTCCTATCGCCTGTCGATCATCCACTTCTGGGCTCTGATCTTCATGTATATCTGGGCCGGCCCGCACCACCTGCACTACACGGCTCTGCCGGACTGGGCGCAGACCCTGGGCATGACCTTCTCCATCATGCTGTGGATGCCCTCCTGGGGCGGCATGATCAACGGCCTGATGACGCTCTCGGGCGCCTGGGACAAGATCCGTACCGACCCGATCATCCGCATGATGGTCATCGCCGTCGCCTTCTACGGCATGTCGACCTTCGAAGGCCCGATGATGTCGATCAAGGCCGTCAACTCGCTCAGCCACTACACCGACTGGACCATTGGTCACGTTCACTCCGGCGCACTCGGCTGGGTCGGCATGATCTCCTTCGGCGCCATCTACTACCTGACGCCCAAGCTGTGGAACCGCAACCGGCTGTACTCGCTGCGTCTCGTCAACTGGCACTTCTGGCTCGCCACTCTCGGCATCGTCGTCTACGCCGCCGTTCTGTGGGTTGCCGGTATCCAGCAGGGTCTGATGTGGCGCGAATACGACGAGCAGGGCTTCCTGGTCTACTCGTTCGCCGAATCCGTCGCCGCCATGTTCCCGTACTACGTGCTGCGTGCCGTCGGCGGTGCCATGTACCTGCTCGGTGGTATCATCATGGCCTACAACGTCCTGATGACGATCCTCGGCTATGAACGTCAGGAAGCTCCGATTGCGGGCTCTGTCGCTCCTGCCGCCGTCCAGCCGGCCGAATAAGAAGGAAGGCTCACAATGTCTATTCTTGATAAACACGCAATTCTCGAGAAGAACTCCAGCCTTCTGCTTCTCGGCTCGTTGCTCGTCGTCAGCATCGGCGGCATCGTCGAAATCGCGCCGCTCTTCTACCTCGAAAACACCATCGAGAAGGTCGAGGGGATGCGTCCCTACTCGCCGCTCGAACTGGCCGGCCGTAACATCTACATCCGTGAAGGCTGCTATGTCTGTCACAGTCAGATGATCCGTCCGTTCCGTGACGAGGTCGAGCGTTACGGCCATTACTCGCTGGCAGCGGAATCGATGTACGACCATCCGTTCCAGTGGGGCTCCAAGCGTACCGGTCCGGACCTGGCCCGCGTGGGCGACCGCTATTCGAATGAATGGCACGTCCAGCACCTGACCGAACCGCGCGACGTCGTTCCGGAATCGATCATGCCGAGCTACTCGTTCCTCAAGACGACACCGCTCCAGGTCGCCAATGTCACGGCGAACCTGCAGGCCAACAAGGCCGTCGGCGTGCCCTATTCGGACGAAATGCTTGCCAATGCCGAGGCCGATCTGGCGGCTCAGGCAGACCCGAACGCGGATACGACGGACCTTCTGGCCCGTTATCCGAAGGCCAAGGTCGGCGACTTCGACGGCAACCCGGCCGCGCTGACGGAGATGGATGCACTCGTTGCCTATCTCCAGATGCTCGGCACGCTCGTCGACTTCACCACCTATGACGACGCCACCGGCTATCGCTGAGGAGGGGCACATGGAAACCTATACGGCCATGCGCCACTTCGCAGACAGCTGGGGACTGCTCGCCATGACCCTGTTCTTTGTCGGCGTAGTCGTCTTCACGTTCCGGCCCGGCGGCAAGCGCGTTGCCGACGAGGCGGCAAGCATCCCTCTCAAGGAGGACTAAGAGATGTCACAGAAACATATTGACGAAATCAGTGGCGTCGAAACCACTGGCCATGAGTGGGACGGTATCCGCGAGCTCAACAATCCGATGCCGCGCTGGTGGGTTTGGACCTTCTACGCGACCATCGTTTGGGCCATCGGTTACACGATTGCTTATCCGGCCTGGCCGCTCCTGAAGGAAAACACCAAGGGCATGCTCGGCTTCTCCAGCCGCGCGCAGGTGGCCGCCGAACTGACGGACGCCAAGGCTGCCCAGGCAGTCTATCTCGACAAGATCGCGGCTCTGCCGCTCAACGAGATCGTCGCCGACAAGGATCTGGTCCAGTTCGCAGTTGCCGGTGGTGCTGCGGCCTTCAAGGTCAACTGCTCGCCGTGCCACGGCTCCGGCGCGCAGGGTGGCATGGGCTATCCGAACCTGAACGACGACGACTGGCTGTGGGGTGGCGATCTGGAATCGATCAACACCACGCTGGCCCACGGCATCCGCTATGAAAGCGACGCGGATACCCGGGTCTCGGAAATGCCGGCCTTCGGCGACATTCTCGATGCCGATCAGATCAAGCAGGTTGCTGCCTATGTCGTCAGCCTGACCGGTACGCCGGCCGATGCCGCCATGGTCGAACCGGGCAAGACGCTGTTTGCCGAAAACTGCGCCTCCTGCCATGGCGAAGACGCCAAGGGCGGTCGCGATTTCGGTGCGCCGAACCTGGCCGATGCCATCTGGCTGAAGGTCGAGGGTGAGGCACAGATCGCCGAGCAGATCGCTCGTCCCAAGCACGGCGTCATGCCGGCCTGGAACGCCCGTCTCGGCGAAACCACCGTCAAGCAGCTGGCCATCTACGTCCACTCGCTCGGCGGCGGCGAATAAGCCGGTGTCCTGCGGATCGGCCGGGCAGCGACAGCTGCGCCGGCCGGTCAATCAGCCGAATCGAAACCACGCCCATGGGCGTGGTTTTTTCGTCCGGTCTGCGTTTTTTTCGAGCGGCAGGGTCGGCGCGGCCCTTGGTCGCGGCCGCAATCGGCCGAAAACCGCCGCTGCTGACGAAATATGGTGATTTTTCTATTCGTTGCGACGCTTCGCCGCTGCTTGATATAAGTCAAGGCGAGGTATGGTGACGCATGGGAGAAGACGAGCATAACCAAGAGGTCCTGTGATGAATCTGCATGCTGACAAAGGAGCGGCGGCCGCATCCGTCGAAGTCGAACGTCATGAGGCCGAGCCGGTCATGTCGGCGAAGGTCCGGCGGCCCCTTTACGAAGCACGCAAGAAGATCTTCCCGAAGCGCGCCGAGGGCCGTTTCCGGCAGTTCAAGTGGCTGGTCATGCTGGTGACCCTCGGCATCTATTATCTCACGCCCTGGCTGCGTTGGGATCGTGGGCCCTATGCGCCCGACCAGGCCGTGCTCATCGACCTTGCCCATCGCCGCTTCTACTTCTTCTTCATCGAGATCTGGCCGCAGGAGTTCTTCTTCGTTGCGGGCCTGCTCGTCATGGCCGGTTTCGGCCTGTTCCTCATCACCTCTGCGGTCGGTCGCGCCTGGTGTGGCTATACCTGTCCCCAGACCGTGTGGGTCGACCTGTTCCTGGTGGTCGAACGCGCGGTCGAAGGTGATCGCAATGCCCGCATGAAGCTCGATGCCGGTCCCTGGACCTTTAACAAGATCTGGAGACGGGTGCTCAAGCATGCGATCTGGCTGGCCATTGCGGTGGCCACCGGCGGTGCCTGGATCTTCTACTTTGCCGATGCCCCGACGCTCGCTGTCGATTTCGTCACCGGCTATGCAGCCCCGGTCGCCTACATGACCGTCGCCGTGCTCACCGCTACGACCTATGTCTTCGGCGGCATCATGCGCGAACAGGTCTGCGTCTACATGTGCCCCTGGCCGCGTATCCAGGCCGCCATGCTGGACGAGAATTCGCTGGTCGTCACCTATAACGACTGGCGCGGCGAGCCCCGCACGCGCGGTTCCAAGAAGGCCGCGGCCGCCGGTCTGGCGGTCGGCGATTGCGTCGACTGCAATGCCTGCGTTGCCGTCTGTCCCATGGGTATCGATATCCGCGATGGCCAGCAGCTCGAATGCATCACCTGCGCACTCTGTATCGACGCCTGCGACGCCGTCATGGACAAGGTCGGCAAGCCGCGCGGCCTGATCGCCTATGCGACGCTGGACGAGTACCAGGGCAATATGGCGCTGGCGACCGGCGGTGGCGCGACGGCCATCGACCCGAACAAGGTCCGCGATGCAAACGGCAAGTTCATCGACCAGATCCGGCACTTCGACTGGAGGATCATCTTCCGTCCCCGCACGCTGCTCTACATGGGCGTCTGGTCGGCGGTCGGCATTGGCCTGCTGGTGGCGCTGCTGACCCGCGACCGCCTCGAGGTCAATGTGCTGCACGACCGCAATCCGCAATACGTGCTGGAGTCCGATGGTTCTATCCGCAACGGTTATACCGTGCGCATCTTGAACATGATCCCGCAACCGCGCAATATCACCGTATCGCTGGACGGTCTGCCGGACGCGACCATGAAGGTAACCGGCATGACGGAAGCGCCCGTGCGGTCCTTCTCGGTTGCCGCCGGCCCGGATGAAGCGACCACGCTCAAGGTTTTCGTCACGCTCCCGGCCGGTCGCCTGGAGAGCAAGTCGGAAGACTTCGAATTCGTCATCAATGATGAAGGCGGGGACGAGCGCGATACTTACGAAGCCGTCTTCTTTGGTCCGGGAGCTAAGAAATGACCACCAAGAGCGAGAAGTCCTCCTTCGTCTTCACGGGCTGGCATATGCTGACGGCGATGGTGCTCTTCTTCGGCACCATCATCACGGTCAACCTCACCATGGCCTATCTGGCGTCTTCGACCTGGAGCGGGTTGGTGGTGAAGAACACCTATGTGGCCAGCCAGGAATTCAACAGCAAGGCCGAGGGGATCCGCGCCATGCTCGCCACCGGCATCAAGGGAAAGCTTGAGGTCGGCGGCGGCAAGATCCGCTACA
>DAIMJJ010000052.1:16058-20223 GCA_036722275.1 Rhizobium sp.
GATATGGAGCGCGCCGGCCATGCCCTTCCGACGGCCGAGGAGCTTCGGCTCGCCAGCCGTGATCTGGGGCAGGGGCTGCTGCAGACTGACCTCAGCGTTCCCGCCGTGCATTGCGGCACCTGCATCAGCACAATTGAAAGGGCGCTTCGCGCCCGGCCAGAGGTGGAGCGCGCGCGCGTCAATCTGTCGACCAAGCGCGTCTCTGTCGTCTGGAAGGACAAGGTCGGCGAGGTCGAGACCGATCCTGTCGAATTCGCCCGGGCGATTGCCGCAACGGGCTATGAATCGCATCTGTTCACCGCGGCGGAAGAAGCATCCGATTCGCTTCGCAATCAGCTGATCCGCGCCGTTGCGGTTTCCGGCTTTGCCGCGACCAATATCATGCTGCTGTCGGTCTCGGTCTGGTCGGGGGCGGATGCCTCGACCCGCGACCTGTTCCACTGGATTTCGGCGCTGATTGCCGCGCCGGCCCTCATCTATGCCGGGCGCTTCTTCTACCAGTCGGCCTGGAATGCCCTCAAGCACGGGCGCTCCAACATGGACGTCCCGATCGCGATCGGCGTCACGCTCTCCTACTTCATCTCGCTGTGGGAGACCATTCATCACGGCGAGCACGCTTATTTCGACGCGACCGCCTCGCTGCTCTTCTTCCTTCTGATCGGGCGCACCCTCGACCACGTCATGCGCGACCGGGCCCGCTCGGCGATCAGCGGGCTTGCCCGGCTTTCGCCGCGCGGCGCCATGGTCGTCGGCGAGGATGGCACGCGCGAATACCGCGCGCTTGAGGACGTCCGGATAGGTGACCGGGTCGCGGTTTCGGCCGGCGACCGTATTCCGCTCGACGGCGTGATTGTGATCGGCGCGAGCGACATGGACGTTTCGATCATCAATGGCGAGAGCGCGCCGCAGCAGGTGGCCGTCGGCGACATCGTCAGGGCGGGCACGCTCAGCCTCACCGGCTCGCTGGTGATCGAGGCGACCGCGACGGCGAAGAACTCCTTCCTGGCCGAGGTGATCAACCTTATGGAAGCGGCCGAGGGCGGGCGCGCGCGTTACCGCCGCATCGCTGACCGTGCCGCTCAGGTCTATGCGCCGGTTGTGCACCTCACGGCGTTCCTGACCTTTCTCGGCTGGGGCTTCCTGGATGGCGACTGGAAACATGCGCTGCTGGTCGCGGTTGCCGTGCTCATCATTACCTGCCCCTGCGCGCTCGGTCTTGCCGTTCCGGTCGTCCAGGTGGTCGCGGCTGGGCGGCTGTTCAAGGCCGGCATCATGGTCAAGGATGGCTCCGCCATGGAACGGCTGGCCGAAATCGACTCGGTCGCCTTCGACAAGACCGGCACCCTGACGCTCGGCCGGCCGCGGCTCGTTGACGGGACCACGCTCGATCCGAAGGCTTTGGCCATCGCTGCCGGACTGGCGCGCCATTCGCGCCATCCGCTCTCCGAGGCGCTGTGGCGTGCCGCCCACGTGCCGGCCCGCATGATCGAATCCGTGCGCGAAATTCCAGGCGCCGGCATCGAGGCCGAGGCCCTGGAAGGAACTTACCGGCTGGGCAGCCGGCGGTTTGCCTGCCCGCAGGTAAACGGTGCGGTTGAGGACCATGCCTATTCGGAAGTGGTGCTGTCGCTCGACGGCCGTGAGCTTCAGGCCTTCCGTTTCGAGGATACGCTGCGCCCCGGCGCCGAACGCGCCGTGGCGCTGCTGAAGGATGAGGGCTTTTCCGTCGGCATCCTGTCGGGGGACCGCGCCGGCGTCGTCGCCGGCCTGGCCCGCCGGCTCGGCATTGCCAACTGGAAGGCCGAGCTTGCGCCGCGGGACAAGGCCGCCTTCTGCGCCGCGGTCGAGGCCGAGGGCCACAAGCTGCTGATGGTCGGCGACGGCATCAATGACGCACCGGCGCTCGCCGCCGCCCATGTGTCGATCGCGCCGGCAACGGCCGCCGATGTCGGGCGCCAGGCCGCCGATTTCGTCTTCATGCGGCCGAACCTCGAATCGGTGGTTTTCGCGATCGAGGCCTCGCGCCGCGCCGGCCGGCTCATCCGCGAGAATTTTGCGCTGGCGATCGGCTATAATGTCATTGCCGTTCCGGTCGCCATCCTCGGTTATGCCACCCCGCTGATCGCTGCCGTTGCCATGTCGACCTCATCGATCATCGTCGTCGTCAACGCGCTGCGCCTCAACCGGCTGGCGCTGCGTGACGAGGTTGCGGGCGATCCGGCGGCAAAGCGTGGCGGTGGCTTTGCCACACCCGGTGCAAGGCTTGCGTCATGAACATGCTGATCTATCTGATCCCGATCGCCCTGTTTCTCGGGGCGCTCGGGTTGTTCGCCTTTCTCTGGTCGCTGAAGAGCGGCCAGTACGAGGATCTCGACGGCGCCGCCTGGCGGGTGATCTCCGACGACGACGACAAGCCGGGCGACTGACACTCTTCGGTCGATCTTGACGCCCGTCAATCTTCGGCTTGCCCGCAACGTTGCAGAATGCGACAAAGTGCCCCCACGCAATCGAGCGAAAGAGGCGCATATGGCGGAGCTTGCTGAAATCGGATTGATCGGTCTCGGGGTGATGGGTGCGAACCTGTCGCTCAACATCGCCGAGAAGGGCAGCCGCATCGCGGTGTTCAACCGGACGCCGTCGCGTACCGCGGAATTCGTCGCCGAGGCCGGGCCGCTGGCCGATCGCATCATCGGTTGCGAGACCATCGAGGACTTCGTCGCCGCCATCCGGCCACCCCGGCCGATCATCATCATGATCAAGGCGGGTGAGCCCGTCGACGAGCAGATCGAGGCGCTGCGGCCGCTCCTGTCTCAGGGCGATATCGTCATCGACGCCGGCAATGCCAATTTCCGCGACACCATGGCGCGCTTCGAGCGGCTGAAGGATACGGGCCTGACCTTCATCGGCATGGGCGTGTCGGGTGGCGAGGAGGGCGCGCGCCACGGTCCGTCGATCATGGTCGGCGGCACGGAGCAGTCCTACGCTCGCGTCGAAGCGGTACTGACTTCGATTGCCGCGCGTTACGAGGGCGAGCCGTGCTGCGCCTGGCTCGGCGAGAATGGGGCAGGGCACTTCGTCAAGACGATCCACAACGGTATCGAATATGCCGACATGCAGATGATCGCCGAGATCTACGGCGTGCTGCGCGATGGGCTGAAGAGGCCCGCCGGCGAGATCGGCGCGGTGTTCGGCGCATGGAACAAGGGCCGCCTCAACTCCTATCTGATCGAGATCACCGAAAAGGTGCTGGCGACGGCCGATCCCGAAACTGGCCGCCCGATCGTCGACATGATCCTCGACCGCGCCGGCCAGAAGGGCACCGGCAAATGGTCGGTGATCGAGGCGCAGCAGATGGGCGTGCCGGCCACGGCAATCGAGGCGGCGGTTGCCGCCCGCAGCCTGTCGGCGATGAAGAGCGAACGCGAAGCCGCCGAAGCGCTGTTCGGGGCGGCGACCCATGCCTTCCCGCTGGCAGATGGTCCGGCGCTGATGAAGGATCTTGAGCTTGCGCTCTTTGCTGCCAAGATCGCCGCCTATGCGCAGGGTTTCGCGGTCATGGCTGAGGCGTCGCGCAGTTTCGGCTGGTCGCTGCCCATGCCGACCATCGCCCGCATCTGGCGGGCGGGCTGCATCATCCGATCGCAGTTTCTCGACGAGATCACCAAGGCCTTTACCGAGCAGCCGGATGTTGCCAACCTGATCGTCACGCCGGCCTTCTCCGCCATGGTCGCCGAGAGCCTGCCGTCGCTGCGCCGCATCGTGGCCGCTGCCGTCAGTGCCGGCATTCCGGTTCCGGCCCTGTCCTCGGCGATGTCCTATTTCGATGCCTACCGCCAGTCGCGTGGCACCGCCAACCTCATCCAGGCCCAGCGCGACTTCTTCGGCGCCCACGGCTTCGACCGCATCGACGGTCTTGCCATCCACCACGGGCCGTGGGGAGCGGGCGGCTGAGATGGAGGGGCACGTCGCCAAACAGACGATGCCGGTTTGGAACGGCTTCGGTTACGGACGACCACGGATCGTTGGCTAGACGACAGGCCGTTCTTCGTCGGCGATAGCGGAAAAGGGTGAGGGCCGGCGCTGGCCGATCCTCTTCTCCCCAGCGGGGAGAAGGTGGCGCGGAGCGCCGGATGAGGGGGGAGCGAAGCTCAATCAAACCTTGCGC
>DAIMJJ010000053.1:0-4723 GCA_036722275.1 Rhizobium sp.
TTCTTCTTCGGAGCAGCCTTCTTCTTCGGAGCGGCTTCTTCGCCTTCGGCAGCGTCGTCAGCCTTGGCGGCGGCCTTCTTCTTCGGGGCTGCCTTCTTGGCCGGCTTGTCGCCTTCTTCGGCTTCGTCGTCGGCCAGCAGCTCTTCCTTCGAGACCTTCTTGTCGGTCACGGAGATTTCAGAGAGCAGCTTGTCGATGACCTTTTCTTCGAAGATCGGGGCGCGCAGCGAAGCGGAAGCGCCGGGGGTGTTGCGGAAGAAGTCGAGGATCTGCTTCTCCTGGCCCGGGAACTGCTGCAGCTGGGCGTAGAGCGCGCGCTGCATTTCGTCGTCGGTGACTTCGACGCCGCCCTTTTCACCGATTTCCGAGAGAACGAGGCCGAGGCGAACACGACGCTCGGCGAGCGTGCGGTATTCGGTGCGGGCTTCTTCTTCGGTGGTGTCTTCGTCGGCAAAGGTCTTGCCCGACTGGGCGAGATCGGTGTTGATCTGGCGCCAGATGTTTTCGAACTCGGCGTCGACGAGCTTGGAAGGCGTGTCGAACTTGTAGAGCTCGTCCAGCTGGTCGAGGATCTGACGCTTGACCTTCTGGCGGGTGACGTTGCCGTACTGGCTCTCGATCTGGCCGCGGACGATTTCCTTCAGCTTGTCGAGCGATTCGATGCCGAGCTTGGAAGCGAGTTCGTCGTTGAGTTCGATGGCGGCGGGTGCGGCCACGTCCTTGACGGTGATGTCGAAGGTGGCTTCCTTGCCGGCGAGGTTGGCAGCCGGATAGTCGGCCGGGAAGGTCACGGTGATGACCTTTTCGTCACCGGCCTTCAGACCGATCAGCTGCTCTTCGAAGCCCGGGATGAAGCGCTTGGAACCGATGACCAGTTCGGCGTCCTCGTCCTTGCCGCCATCGAAGGCAACGCCGTCGACCTTGCCGAGGTAATCCATGGTGACGCGGTCGCCTTCGGCGGCCTTGCCCTTCTTGGTTTCGAACGAACGGGCGCTCTCGGCGATCTTTTCGATCTGCTCGATGACTTCCGCATCGGCAACGTCAACCACTTCGCGGGTGACCTTGATGCCGTCGACCGGCTTCAACTCGATCGGCGGGATGATTTCGTAAGACAGGGTGAACTCGAGGTCTGCCTGGGCCGAGAGGATCTTTTCGGCTTCGGCTTCGTCCTCGGTCATGGCGATTTCCGGCTGGGTCGCCGACTTTTCGCCGCGCTCCGACAGGATGGCCGACGGCTTGTCGCGGATGATCTCGTTGACGAGTTCAGCCATGATCGACTTGCCGTACATCTTCTTCAGGTGGCCGACCGGAACCTTGCCCGGACGGAAGCCGTTGATGCGGACCTTGTCCTTGGCTTCGGCCAGACGCTCGTTCATGCGAGCTTCCATGTCCTTGGCCGGGATGACGACCTTGATTTCGCGCTTCAGCCCTTCAGCGAGCGTTTCGATAACCTGCATGTTCTTACCTTCATGTCGTGGCGGCCGTGCTCGGACAGCCGGTTGTTTCCCTGAGCACGACGCCGGAATCTTCTGTTCCCGGACGTGGCTGCGTCGCAATCGTCAAGCATTCCTGCCAGGCAAAACGGTGAAAGGAGTGGCGGGTTCTTCCCCGGTCCGTCTCGCACCGACCCGCTCGGCAAATCTGGTGCGGGTAGAGAGACTTGAACTCCCACGCCTTGCGGCACCAGAACCTAAATCTGGCGTGTCTACCAATTTCACCATACCCGCGTCCAAAGTAAACGCATGCAGCCCTTGGCGCATGGCCCCTCCGGAGCGCGCGTCTCTATATCACCCGTTTTTGTGCACGCAAAGGAAAAATGACACCTTATCCCCCGGCGGACCGAGGGAAAAGGCTGGGGCACTGGCCCCTCCGCGGCCCGTTTGCCGATCGCCGCGCCGAAGCTGCGACCGGACCGCCGCGGCGAAAGGTCACCGGGGAAGCGACCGCGCAACCGCGGCGCGACCAAGATTTGGCCTTTACATCGGCGACCATATCGGCATTTTCGTCACAAAATCGTCACGAGCAACCATAGCGAATGTCGCCGATGGAAAATTCCCCGCCCTGTTTGGTCTATTCGACCGTGTCTCTCAATACATGGACGAAGCGTTGCCGTATCGATGGCAAGCTGTTCGACATTCATCTTGGCAAGTGGATGTTCTACAATCCGGCACGTCAGGAGAAGTACTTCCACGTCCGCTTCGGCACCATCGATTCGACGGCCCGTAGCCGTCCGACGGCGCAGCAATTGGCAGAAATGGCCGACGACGACATCATGGGCCGCTACCCCATGTCGGTCTGGAAGGAAGCGCTTTCGACACCGATCGCCCGCCGGTTGGCCGAGATCTGGATTGCCAGCCGCCGGCTGCATGCGGCCGGGCTCGGCCCCAAACCCGGCGCGCTGGTGATCGCCGGCAAGTACAAGCGCAATTTCCGCTCCTATGGCCCGACGGCCGGGCTGCAGATCGAGAATGCACGGCTGCTTGAGCCCCGCACGCCGGTGACCGAGGAAGAGATGATCGAGGCTGGCGTCCGCCCCGACCGGTATCTGAGCTGTGTGCGCCAGACGATCAACGGCTATGTCTCCGACCTCTGTTCGGTCGTCGGCGTCGTGCCGATCGATGCCGAGGCCGAGATCGCCGCGCTTTCGGCGCATATTGACGGGCTGATGGCGGCCAACGCCAGGCGTTAGTTCCGCCGCGGCCCCGACACGCCTGCCCGCCTAATAGAGCGGCTCTTCGTAGAGCGCCTCGCCATCTATGCGCAGCGCGCGGATCTGCGGCCGGCCATTGCTGCCGACGCGGGCAACGACCGTGACCGCCCCCTCATCGCGCGCCGTCTCGATCGCGCGGCCCTCGCCTTCGGGCACATAGAAGCGCTCGATGCCGTAGTCGACCCTGAGGCTCGTCTCGGGATTGTTCCTCAGGTCCGTGCCGCCATAGAAATAGAACCGCTGCGTTTCGAGCACGACGCTGCCGGCCTCCGGGTCGAGCGGTGCAAACGCGGCCTCCGCCACCGCCCAGAAGCCGTCGGCCCCCGGCTTCAACCGCACATGCATGACCTGCCACCCCGCCTCGGGCGGCTGATCACCGCGGATCACGGCGGCGGGGATCGTCGAGATGTCATAGGACAGGATGACGTAATCGCCGCGCAACAGGTCACGCGGGTCGACGGGCGCCGTCTTCAGAAGGACCTCCTCGCCGGAGCGCAGCAGACTTGCGCGGCCTTCGATCATCCAGCCGAGCACGGCCGTCTGGGCGAGCACCACCGCCAGAGCGATCGCCAGATAACGCATCATGCGCGGCCTTGCGGAAACGACGGTCATGGCTTCACCTCCCCTGCCCGCCGGGCAAACAGCTTTTCCAGTTTCACCACGACACCGGCCAGCACGGCGACGACCAGGCCCGCCAGCAGGAAGAAGGTCGAGGTTCCGAGCATGCTGTCGATCGTCACATAGGAGAGATAGAGCACCTCAGCGGCAAAGGCGGCATAGCTCAAGAAGCGCACGGCGCCATTGTCACGGCCCTCGAGCGCCAGCGCAACCAGCGACAGCGCGATCGTTGCGATCCCGAGCAGCGCAAGCGGCATACCGTCCGTCCAGTCGCCATGCAGCAAGGCGAGACCGACAAAGCCCAGCACCAGCGCATAGAAGGCCAGCGACGGTTCATGGCGGCGGAGAAGGCCGGCCACCGGCGAGACCGGCAAGGTGGCCGCGAGGAAGGCAAGCACCCCGGCAACCGCAAAGGCCAAGGCGGTTTGCGTATCGCTCGACAGCGAATAGAGCCAGAGAAGCCAGGCGAGAATCAGCAGATAGGCGAAATGGCGCGCCCGCTCCATGCCCGTCCAGATCGACAGGGAAACGATGACGAGCGCCGAAAGCACCGGCCACCAGCCATAGACGCCGTGCCAGTCGAAGTTGAACTGCTCGAGAAGCGCGGAAAAGGCGGCAAAGGCGAGAATCCCGGTCATGGCCGTCAGCGCGCCGGAACGGAAAGCCGCGGCCGAAACGGCAATCATGGCGAACCAGACGAGCATGGCGTCGAAGGCGTCGCCGGAAAGATGATAGAGCTGTCCGATCAGCGCAATCGCCCCGCCGAAACAGGCCGATCCCATGACCAGCAGGGCCCCGCCCAGGCGGTCGGCACCGCGACCGAAGGCCAGAGCGGCCGCACCATGGAAGATCCAGATCAGCGCCACGATGCCGCCGACCTTCATCAGCCGCGGGATCGCCTCCCAGTTCGCCGCGATCAGCAACAGGATCGAGGCCGAGATCAACACCGCCGCCAGAATCATCAAGGCGCCACCGATGCTGAAGGCACTGCCCCGGGAATCGTGTTCCTCGAGCAGCGCCTCGGCCACGGATTTCCCGATGAGGCCCTTCTCGACCCAGATGTCGAGATCCCGTTTCAGACGCCCGCGATACATAAAGTTTCCATCCCCCGCCTTCATCCGGCCCGAGGCGCTCGCGCCCGGAACCCGGCGGGTCCATTGTTGAACCGAACGCGTCAAAAAGACAATCGGGAGACGGCGACAGGCAAGGCGCCCTCCAAAACCATGCATCGAGCGCATGGCTTCCATGTAATTATTGCACTGCACAAAAACGACGAACCGAACTAATGTTGTTCTCAACAGAGCAAGCGAGTTTTTCTTGTTTTGCTCAAGCGGCGACTTCGCCGATACGACCTTCGACCCTGCGCACTCCTCCTCCCAGCGCAGAGTCGATCTG
>DAIMJJ010000053.1:4823-8851 GCA_036722275.1 Rhizobium sp.
CGCCGATACGACCTTCGACCCTGCGCACTCCTCCTCCCAGCGCAGAGTCGATCTGACTGACGGCACTCCTCCTCCCAGTCGTCATTCTCCCAAAATGACGCTCACCGGATCCTCCTCCCCCGGTGAGCGTTATTTTTTTACCTCCCCTTCCGGTCACCACCATCGGACATGACCTGCCGAGCCACGCGTTCGACCGGGGTTGTCTTGCGACCGCGGCCCGCCGATTGCTGCGATGCATCAGATGAGCCGCCATCCGCAACCCTCCCGTTCATCATGCTTTAACCAATCCTCTATGCGCGCCGCGCATAGGAGTCATACGGCGATAGCCCTACCGGAATTTCGCAACGCAGCATATATTCGAACCATCGAATTCAGGCAGGCGCCCGCCCCCCCGATGGGTGCCGCACAAAGAGAGGAAGAGACCATGAACATTGCACGCACGATCAACAACTGGCGCAAGTACCGTCAGACCGTTTCCGAACTGGGCCGCATGTCGGACCGCGAGCTGCGCGACCTGGGCATTGGTCGCGACGACATCCGCCGCGTCGCCCGCCACGCCGTCGCCGGCTGAGCGCAACGCCGCCGCACTGACCAAGGGCCTCCCTTTCGGGAGGCCTTTTCTTTTTGGCCTATTTGTTAGGCAGGCCGTTTGACGCGAGCGCCTCTGCCGCATATTGCGGCACACTATGCACGTTTGCATAGCAGTCGCATAGAATTTGCACTGCACAATCTTGTTTTACAGGCGTATAAAGCGGTCAATCGCTGATGTGGACGAAACCACAGGATCAGCGGAAGAAGATTTGACCCGAGGAAACGACCATGAACCCGATCCGTATCGCCAAGAACTGGATGAGCTACCGCCGCACCATCGCCGAACTGGGCAACCTGTCCAACCAGGCCCTGTCGGACATCGGCATCACCCGCTACGAAATCCGCAACATCGCTGCACGTTCCTTCCGCTAATCGCCGAAGTCGAGCACTGCAGGATGAAAGACGGCACCCTCGGGTGCCGTTTTTGATTCCAGGGACAAGCCGCGCCGACTGTGGAACGGTCCGCGGAGCATTGGCCGGCCCATCATCCCGTGATAACAAGCACGCCATGATGAAAACCTCCCCTTCCCCCATTCATGTCATCGGCGGCGGGCTCGCCGGTTCCGAGGCCGCCTGGCAGGCCGCGCAGGCCGGCGTTCCCGTCATCCTGCACGAAATGCGCGGCGTGCGCGGTACCGATGCGCACAAGACCGACGGTCTCGCCGAACTGGTGTGCTCCAACTCCTTCCGCTCAGACGATGCGACCGCCAACGCCGTCGGCGTGATCCATGCGGAAATGCGCCTGGCGGGTTCGCTGATCATGGCCTGCGCCGACAAACACCAGGTCCCGGCCGGTGGCGCGCTGGCGGTCGACCGTGACGGGTTTTCCGACGCTGTCAGCCAGGCGATCCACGACCATCCGCTGATTACCGTGGTGCGCGAAGAGATTACCGGCCTGCCACCCAAGGACTGGGACCAGGCGATCATCGCGACGGGTCCGCTCACCTCGCCCGAGCTTGCCGAATCCATCCGCGCCGAAACGGGGGAGGATGCGCTTGCCTTCTTCGATGCCATTGCGCCGATCATCCACCGCGACAGCATCGACATGAATATCTGCTGGTACCAGTCGCGCTACGACAAGGTCGGGCCCGGCGGCACCGGCAAGGACTATATCAACTGCCCGCTCGACGAGGCGCAGTACAATGCCTTCGTGGATGCCCTCATCGCCGGCGACACGGTCGGCTTCAAGGAATGGGAAGGCACGCCCTATTTCGACGGCTGCCTGCCGATCGAGGTCATGGCCGAGCGCGGTCGCGAAACCCTGCGACACGGCCCGATGAAGCCCATGGGGCTCACCAACGCCCATAACCCGACGGTGAAGGCCTATGCCGTGGTCCAGCTGCGCCAGGACAATGCGCTGGGCACGCTCTACAACATGGTCGGTTTCCAGACCAAGCTGCGCTACGGCGCGCAATCGGAAATCTTCCGCATGATTCCCGGCCTGGAGAATGCCGAGTTCGCCCGCCTCGGCGGTCTCCACCGCAACACCTATATTAATTCGCCGGTGCTGCTCGATCCCTCGCTGCAGTTGAAAAGCCGGCCCGGCCTTCGGTTCGCCGGCCAGATCACCGGTTGCGAAGGCTATGTCGAAAGCGCATCGATCGGGCTTCTGGCCGGCCGCTTCGCCGCCGCCGACCGCAAGGGCGAGATGATCTCGCTGCCCCCCGAGACGACCGCCATGGGCTCGCTTCTGCGCCACATCACCGGCGGCCATCTCGTCTCCGACGAAGAGCCGGGCAAGCGCTCGTTCCAGCCGATGAACATCAATTTCGGGCTTTTCCCGGAATTGGCGCCAGGCTCGATCGTCAAACCGGAAGGCATCAAGCGCTTCCGTGGCAAGGACAAGACGATCATGAAGCGGCAGCTGATGGCCGAGCGGGCTCTGGCCGACTGCAAGGCCTGGCTTTCCTCAGAACTGGCCTGATCGGCTGTCTCAGGCGGACGGGACGGCGCCGGTCGGTGCGTCCCGTTCGGCGCTGCCGACATAGTTGCCAAGCAGCCACAGCGACACTTCTGCGGCCTCTTCGGCCGTCGCGAAGGTGAATTCGCCATTGTGGAACGGCGCATCCAGAAATTCGATGGCAAAGCCGCGGCCGTTGCGCAGGTCACGCACCCGCACCGTTCCCGGCTCGATCAGATGGCAGGCATAGTGGCTGCGCATGTTGCGCATGAACCCGGCTTTGTTGTCGTGCAGGCGCACAAAGACGGCATTGCCGTCGGCGGTCGTGTGCAGGCTGCGGATCGCCTCGTTGGGAAAGGCCCGGCCGAATTCCATCAGGGCGAGCCCGGTGTCGTGAAGGCGGTCTTCGTTCGTCCGCTTGGCGATCCGTGAGGAGTAGAAGGCGAACACCCCCACCAGTGCAAAGATCACGATCCAGGTAATCGAAGCCACGCTCAATCTCCGTTGCAGCCGGACACCGTCCAGCCATGTGCGTCGTCGATAGCAGTCGAGGCTTGCGCGAATGTGTCCGCTCAGAAGGCGCCGGTCACGGAAGCGCGCAGCAGCCGCAGCTGGCGACGCCACTGCGCCGGCCGAAGCGGTCGGTCAAAGATCGCAGCGCCCCTTCGGCGCGCCGCCATGAGCACGGGCTCGCTCAGCGCCACCGTCAGATAGGCCGGCACCAGGCTTCGCGGCAAAACCCCACCCTGCCTTGCCTTGTGCAGATGATCGAGCCCGAGACCGGCAAAGGCCTCGATCGCCGCCGAGATCCGGACGCGGTCCTCACCGGCGAGGAAGCCGTCGCGGTCCAACCCGACGGCCGACAGGATCTCCAGCGGCAGGTAGAGCTGGCCGCGCGCCCGATGGGTCGGCATCAGCAGCAGTGCGCCGGCGATCGCCTGCGCCACCCCGGCATGGCCTGCCATGCTTGCCGCACCGGCTGCCGCCTCAGGGTCAAGCACGAGGCTCGCCAGCTGAATGAGCGCGGCCGCCGTCTCACCGGCATAGCCCTCGAACATGGCGGTCGTTTCCATCGGGTCGTCGTAAAGGTCGAAGACGCGGGCCTCGATCATGCCGGTCAGCGCGGCGACCGGCAGGCGGTGGATGGCAATGGCTTGCAGGAGCGCTGCCGCCACCGGATTGGCCTCGGTCGAACCATGCGCCGATCCGTCCAGCAGATCACGCCAGTACTGCAGCCGTATCTCGCCGGGAAGCGGCTCGTGCACGAGATCGCGTATGCGGGCGATCTCGGCATTGAAGGCGTAGAGCGCGGCGATCGCGCCGCGTGCGCCAACCGGCGTCAGCAGGCAGGCAAGATAGCGGTCGCGGTCCGTGTCGCGTAGGCCCGACATTTCGAGAAACCGGCTGGCTGTGTCGGCATCGCTCACGGCATTGATCCTGCTCAGACGGCAATCAGGGCCGCGGCAACGGCGCGCTGCTCGGCCAGCATGATGTTGTAAGTCCTGACGGCCGCCCCGGTTCCCATCGGATCGCTGGC
>DAIMJJ010000053.1:8951-19946 GCA_036722275.1 Rhizobium sp.
CCGGGAAAATGCGCTTCCCGGATCACGATCCCTTTGCCGCTCGGCCCGAAGGACGACACCGGCCTTAAGCCTCGACCTTGCCCGAAACGGGACGTGCGCTCTCGACATCCGGTTCCTGGAAGCTTTCCGGGCGCAGCTTGAAGGCGATCAGCACCGGACCGGCAATATAGACCGAGGAGAAGGTGCCGACGAGCACGCCGAACAGCATGGCCAGCGTGAACGAAGCGATGACTTCGCCGCCGAAGAAGTAAAGCGCCAGTAGCGCGAGCATCGTCGTCGAACCGGTCAGCACCGTGCGCGACAGCGTCTGGTTGACCGAGATATCGATCACCACTTCGAGCGGCATCTTCTTGTATCGCCTGAGGTTTTCACGCATTCGGTCGTAAACGACGACGGTGTCGTTGAGCGAGTAGCCGATGATCGTCAGGATCGCCGCGATACTGGTCAGGTTGAACTCGATGCCGAGGAACACGAACAGACCGATGGTGAGGATCACGTCGTGCAGCGTCGCAATGATCGCACCGAGCGCGAATTGCCATTCGAAGCGGAACCAGATGTAGACGAGGATGGCTAGCAGCGAGGCCGCGACACCGATGGTCGCCGACCAGGTCAGGTCGGCGGAAACGGCCGGACCGACCACTTCGACGCGGCGGAACTCATAGGTGTCCTCGAGTTCGCCGCGCACCATGGAGATCGCCGACTGCTCGGCATTTTCGCCCCCCTCCTGCGCCTGGATGCGGATCAAGACGCTGGCCGGGTCACCGAACCCCTGAGCCTGGATTTCGCCGAGGTTGAGCTCGCTCAGGCGCGCGCGGATGTCAGAAATGTCGGCCTGGCCCGAGCGAGCCTTGACCTCGACGATCGAACCGCCCTGGAAGTCGATGCCGAGATTCATGCCGAGCGTGGTGAAGCCGACAAGCGAGATCAGCGACAGGGCACCGGCCGTGGCGAAGGTCAACCGTCGGATCGACATGAAGCGGATGTTCTGGGTATCGAACATGCCGGTCCGCACGCCCTTCGGCAGATGCTTCGGGCGCTTCCAGCGGAACCACACGGCCATCAGCCACTGCGTCATGGTGAAAGCGGTGAAGACCGTGGTGACGATACCGATGGTCAGCGTAACGGCAAAGCCCTTGACCGGACCGGAACCCAGGAAGAACAGGACGACGGCCGCGATCAGCGTGGTCAGGTTGGCGTCGACAATCGTCGCAAACGCCTTGTTGAAGCCGGTATCGATCGCCTGATGCAACGGCCTGCCGTTCTTCACTTCCTCGCGGATACGCTCATAGACGAGAACGTTGGAGTCGACCGCCATACCCATGGTGAGCACGATACCGGCGATCCCCGGCAGCGTCAGCGTCGAGCCGACCAGGGACAGAAGCGCCAGGATCATCACGACGTTGGCAGCAAGCGCGATATTCGCCATGACACCGAAGGTGCCGTAGAAGCCGAGCATGAACACGACCACGAACAGCGCGCCGATGCCGCTGGCGAAGACGCCGGCATTGATCGAATCCTGCCCCAGTCCCGGACCAACCGTGCGCTCTTCCACCACCGTCAGCGTCGCGGGCAATGCACCGGCCCGCAGCAGCACGGCAAGGTCATTGGCGCCTTCAACGGAGAAACTGCCGGAAATTTGACCCGAACCTCCGATGATCGGCTCGCGGATAACCGGCGCGGAGATAACCTGATCATCGAGAACGATGGCAAAGGGCCGGCCGACATTCTGCTGCGTCGCCTGAGCAAAGCGCTGGGCGCCGCGGCTGTCGAAGCGGAAGGTGACGACCGGTTCATTGGTCTGCTGATTGAAGCTGGCCTGCGCGTCGACGAGGTTCTCGCCGGACACCAGCGCGCGCTTCTCGATGAGATAAGGCACCGCGGGGTCGTCCTGGGAATAAAGGACCTCCGAGCTTGCCGGCGGGCGTCCGTTGATCGCCTCGGTCACCGGCATGCTGGTGTCGACCATATGGAAGGACAGCTTGGCGGTCTGGTTGAGCAAAGCCTTCAGCCGCTGCGGGTCGGTCAGACCCGGCACCTGGACGATGATGCGGTCATTGCCCTGGCGCTGGATCAGCGGTTCGGTCGTGCCGAGCTCGTCAACGCGACGGCGCACGACTTCCATCGACTGGGTGAGAGCCGAACCGGCGCGGTAGTCGATGCCGGCATCGGTCATATTGAAGCGCAGCAGCGTGCCGTCTTCCTCGAGCGTGAGCTCCTGGATCGTGCCGCCGGTCAGGCCACCGACGCTCACCGGATCGGTCAGCGACGACAGCGCTTCCTTGGCCGCTTCGACCTTGTCGGCGTCGGTGATGCGAACCTGAACCTGCTGACCGACACCGGACAGGCCGGTGTAGCGGATGCCGGCGTCACGCAGCGCAGCGCGAATGTCGCCGACCGTCGTTTCCAGCCGTTCCTTGATGATGTCGGCCTTCTCGATCTTGAGCATGATGTGGGAGCCGCCCTGAAGGTCGAGACCGAGGGTCACCTTCTGGTTGGGCATCCACGACGGAAGAGCTTCCAGCTGTTCATCGCTGAGGAGGTTGGGCGCAGCCACCACGATACTCACCAGAACGGTGAACCAGATGAAGATTGTCTTCCAGCGCGAAAAATACAGCATCAAACTCTCGGATTCAGATGGTTGCCATCAGACGACGCAAAGACGACCGGCAGAGCCGGTCGCCTGTCATATCGGGGATCAAGCGGCAGCGTCGGTCTTGACCGGTTCGCCCTTGACGCGCACTTCGGCGATGTAGCTGCGCAGCGCGCGCACCTTCACGCCTTCGGCCAGTTCGACTTCGAGTTCATTGTCGTCGATGACCTTCGTCACCTTGGCGACGATGCCGCCACCCATGACGATCTGGTCGCCGCGGCGGATCGAGGAAAGCGTCTCGGCGCGCTTCTTCATCTGCTGGCGCTGCGGACGGATCAGCAGGAAGTACCAGATCAGCATCAGCGGAGCAAAGAGGAACAGCATTTCGAGGCCGGAACCGAATGCGCCGCCAGCGGCAGCACCGTCCTGGGCGAAGGCTTGCGTAATGAACATGAAAAACTCCCTAGACTGCGATGGTTGCGGGCAGCCTCGCCCCCGCTTCAGGTCGCCGGAATATAGTGCCGAGACGTTCGAATGCAACAGAAACAGCGCCGCCCCGTACCGTTTTACAGCCTCTTAACCTTTCGGGGTGGGAAAGGCCATGCTACCGCCGGCAAAATGCCGCCTCCCCCGGCGGATCAAGCATGTTCGAGGAGGGTAAGATGACCGATGACGCAAACCAGCTTCTGCTGGCCGAACTGCGACGCCTGACGGCCGCCGTGGAACGGCTGGCAGGCCCGGCACCGGCTGAGAACGACTGGAACGCCGCCGACTGCTTCGTCTGGGCGCCGCAGCGCAGCCACCTGCAGCCGGTGAAACGGCCAAACCGCGTCGCCTTGTCGCTCATCCGCGGCGTCGATCATGTGCGCGACATCCTGCACGAGAACACGCTGCGCTTCGCCGAGGGCTTTGCGGCCAACAACGTGCTCCTGTGGGGCGCGCGCGGCATGGGCAAGTCCTCGCTGATCAAGGCGGTCCACGCCGATATTCTCGCACAGACCGGCATCTCCCTGAAGCTTGTCGAGGTGCATCGGGAGGATATCGCCACGCTGCCTGCGCTTCTCGACCTGCTGAAGGAAACGCCGCACCGGATCATCCTGTTCTGCGACGACCTGTCGTTCGACCATGACGACACCGCCTACAAGTCGCTGAAGGCGGCGCTCGACGGCGGCATCGAGGGACGGCCGGACAATGTCCTGTTCTACGCCACCTCGAACCGCCGGCACCTGCTGCCGCGCCACATGATGGAAAACGAGCAGTCGACGGCGATCAATCCGTCCGAGGCGGTCGAGGAGAAGGTTTCCTTGTCCGACCGTTTCGGCCTTTGGCTCGGCTTCCACAAGTGCAGCCAGGACGACTATCTGACGATGATCGACGGCTATGCCGCCCATTTCGGCCTGCCATTGTCGCGTGAGGATCTGCACCGCGAGGCGCTGGAATGGGCGACCACACGCGGCGGACGCTCGGGCCGCGTCGCCTGGCAGTACATCCAGGATGTGGCCGGACGCCTCAGGATCTCCACCAACCACCCCTGAAAACGAGAAAAGGCCCGGGGTGACCGGGCCTTTCCACCGCTGTCCTGGGACGCAATACCTATTCCAGGAAAGTCATCGGGTTGACGGGGCTCGCATCCTTGCGAACCTCGAAGTGCAGCATGGGGCGCTTGACGTTGCCACTCATGCCGGACGTGGCGATCTGCTGGCCGCGCTGGACCTTCTGGCCGCGCTGCACCGAGAGCGCATCGGCATGGCCGTAGACGGTGACGGTGCCGTCGTCGTGGCGCACGAGAACCGTGTTTCCCAGCTCCTTCAGACCATTGCCGGCATAGATGACGACGCCGTTTTCGGCGGCCTTGACCGGTGTGCCGGCCGGAACCGAGATGTCGATGCCGTCATTGCGCTTGCCATCGACATTGGCGCCATAGCCGGCGACAACCGCGCCGCGGACCGGCCAGCGATACTTGCCGATGCCGGTTGCTTCCGGCGCGTCTTCCTTTGGAGCGACGGAGGCCACTTCGCTCACCGACTGGGTGGCGGTCGGCGCCTTGTAGCCGGCCGGGGCATTGGCCTTGGTCGGGATCGTCGCGGTCTTGACCGGATCCGTGGCGGACGGCTTGGCCGCCGTCTGCGTGGCAGCGCCGCCCGGAATGGTGAGCTTCTGACCGATACGGATATTGGCCGAGGTCAGGCCATTGGCCGCCTTCAGTTTATCGATCGGCGTACCGGTCGCCTTGGCGATCTTGTTGAGCGAATCGCCGGGCTTGACGACATAGGTGCCGGGGGCTGCGCCCTCGCCGGCTCCGGCGACAGCCTTGCCAGTGGCGCTGGAGGCGTTCGCCTGCGACTTGTCGCGCGAGGTCGCCGTGGTCGGCAGGACCGCGACATTCTGCTCCGGCGATTGCGGCAGGCCCGGCTTCTTGCTGCCGTCGGGCAGCACGGAGGCGTCGGCGGCAGCGCGGGCGGCATTGGTCTGGCCGGCAAGCGACGGGATCAGCACCAGCTGGCCGGTGGCCGCATCGCTCGCATGGGTAAGGCCGTTCGCCTTGAGGATCTCCCGCTCCGGAACGCCGTAGCGGGCCGAGAGCGTCGCGATCGTCTCGCCCGGGCGCAGCGTCACGCGGGCGGCGTTCGCCGTGCTCCAGGTGCCGGAGGCCTTGGTCGATCCGGTGGTCAGCGTATCGCCGGCGGTCGGCGGGGCGAGCATGGCGGTCTGCTGTTGGGCCGGCGCCGCCGGGAACGGCTGAGAAAGCGCGGCCTGACGCTCGGCCGCCTTGCTCGACGCACTGCCCGTCGGCGCGGCAAGTTCGGCGCGCTGGACCGCAACCGGCGCCGCCGCCGCTCGGGCGGCCGATGCCGGCGCATAGGCCGGCTGGCTCGGATAAGGCTGGCTCACCGCCTGCTGACGGCTTGTATAGTCCGACGACACGCCACCGACATCGGCCGATGGCGTCGGCTGTGCAACGACGCTGCGCCGCGGGATGGAGGCGGTGGTCAGATTGTCGGTGGAGAAGACGGAGCTGAAACGAGAAGCGTCAGAGCTGCAGCCCGTCGCAGCACTGGCAAGCAACATCGCCACGAGAAGACGGGCGACAGGCAGTCCGGTTTTCGGCGATACACTCTTACGCATAACTCGACCCACATATTACGCAACTTGATGTAGGGATGATTAAAGCGCGTTAGTGTTACTGGCGGGTTAATCGCCTGGAATCGCCGTGAACTATTTTCGAGAGAGCGAACATTCGAAGGCCGGAGCGCCCTGCCCGTCCCTTCATTACAGGAAGGCGGCGATCTTCGGCACCAGCGGCAGATAGGGAACCTCGAAAAGGTCCTCGCGGTCGAAGCGGCTGCCGGTCTTCGTCAGGCGCACCATCACGCAGCTCTCGTCACCGGTCGCAAGCGGCGCCAGCAGCACCCCGCCCGAGACCAGCTGTTCGGCGAGGAAGCGCGGCATATTTGGAAAGGAGGCGGTGACGATAATCCGGTCAAAGGTGCCCTCGCCCGTCAACCCGTGGCTGCCATCGGCCTGACGCAGCACGACATTTCGCAGCGACAGGCTGTCCAGACGCCGCTGCGCGGCGGTAATCAGCGTCTTGTAGCGCTCGATCGACATCACCCGCTCGGACAGCCGCCCGAGCACCGCTGTCATGAAGCCGCTGCCGGTGCCGATCTCCAGCACCCGCTGGCCGGGCTTCACGTGGAGATGCGCCAGCAGCCGGACCGCGAGGTCGGCGCCCTCCATGAAGGCGCCGCACTCGATCGGGATAGAACGGCTGGAATAGGCGCTTTCGGAATATTGCGCGGGCACGAAGAGCGAGCGCGGCGTCTGTTCCACCGCTGTCAGGAGGTCGAGATCGGAAATCCCCTCCGCCCGGAGCCTCAGCACCAGGGCGGCAAAGCCTTCCTTCTCCACCATGGCGGACTTCAACCGTCCGCCCCGAATCCGAGCGCGCGGGCAATGCTGTCCTGCGCTGCATAATCCGTCATGTCGAGCTTGAGCGGCGTCACCGAGATCTTGTCTTCCTTCAGCGCCTGCAGATCGGTTCCTTCACGGAACTTGCTGCCGCGATCGCCGAAGCGCAGCCAGTAATAGGGAAAACCACGCCCGTCGGCCCGCTGTTCGACCTCAAGGCCGAAATCGAGCTTGCCCTGCGACGTCACCGCGATGCCCTTGACATCGGCGGGCGCGCAGCGCGGGAAGTTGACGTTGAGGAAGGTGCCCGGCGGCAGCTCCGCCTTGACGAGCTGGGCCAGAAGCTTCGGCGCCAGCGTCTCGGATACTTCCCACGGGATGACCCGGCCACCGTTCTCGTATTCGTAAAGCTGGCTCAAGGAAATCGAGCGCACACCCTGCAGCGTGCCCTCGATGGCGCCGGCCACCGTGCCGGAATAGGTCACGTCGTCAGCGACATTGCCGCCGGCATTGATGCCGGACAGCACGAGATCCGGCTTTTCCGGCAGGATCTCGCGGATCGCCATGATGACGCAATCGGTCGGTGTGCCGCGCAGTGCGTAGCGCTTCTCGTCGATCTTGCGCAGCCTCAGCGGCTCCGACAGCGTCAGCGAATGGGCAAGGCCGCTCTGGTCCGTCTCAGGCGCCACGACCCACACATCGTCCGACAGGGTGCAGGCGACGCGCTCGAGAACGGTCAGGCCCTCGGCGTGAATGCCGTCGTCATTGGTCAGGAGAATACGCATCCGAGATCGCCCTTACGCTGCCTTTTCGATCTTCTTCAGGCCGCCCATATAGGGGAGCAGCGCGTCGGGGATGGTGATCGAGCCATCCTCGTTCTGGTAGTTTTCCATGACGGCGATCAGCGCGCGACCGACCGCGGTGCCCGACCCGTTCAGCGTGTGCACGAAGGTCGTCCCCTTGCCGTCCTTGCCGCGATAGCGCGCATTCATGCGGCGACCCTGGAAATCGCCGCAGACCGAGCAGGACGAGATTTCGCGATAGGTGTTCTGACCCGGCAGCCAGACTTCGAGGTCGTAGGTCTTGCGCGAGCCGAAGCCCATGTCACCGGTGCAAAGCGTCATGGTGCGGAAATGCAGGCCGAGCCTCTTCAGCACTTCCTCAGCACAGGCCGTCATGCGCTCGTGCTCCTCGATCGAGCTGTCGGCATCGGTGATCGAGACAAGCTCGCACTTCCAGAACTGATGCTGGCGCAGCATGCCGCGGGTATCGCGACCGGCCGAACCAGCCTCCGAACGGAAGGACGGGGTGAGTGCGGTGAAGCGCAGCGGCAGCTTGTCCTGTTCCAGGATTTCGCCGGCAACCAGGTTGGTCAGCGTCACTTCCGCCGTCGGGATCAGCCAGCGGCCGTCGGTCGTGCGGAACAGGTCCTCGGCGAATTTCGGCAGCTGGCCGGTGCCGTACATGGCCTCGTCCTTGACCATCAGCGGCGAGGACACCTCGGTATAGCCGTGCTCGGTGGTGTGCAGGTCGAGCATGAACTGGCCGATCGCCCGCTCGAGCTTGGCGAGCGGACCGGTCAGCACGGTGAAGCGCGAGCCGGACAGCTTGGCGGCCCGTTCGAAGTCCATGTAGCCGAGCGCTTCGCCGAGTTCGTAATGCTCCTTGGCCGCGTGGTTCCAGCCGGGCTTCGTGCCAACGACGCGCTTGACGACATTGTCGTGCTCGTCCTTGCCGACCGGCACGTCCTCGAGCGGAATATTGGGGATACGCGACAGCTGGTCGTTAAGGTCCGCCGTCAGCTGGCGCTCCTCTTCCTCGGCGGCCGGCATGATGTCCTTGAAGTGGGCGATTTCAGCCTTCAGCTTCTCGGCCAGTTCCATGTCCTTCTTGCCCATGGCGGCGCCGATCTCCTTGGAGGCGGCGTTGCGACGGGCCTGCATGTCCTGCAGCGACTGGACGACGGAGCGGCGCTTCTCGTCGAGAGCGATCAGGCCTGCGGCCACGGGCTCGGCGCCACGCTTGGCAAGCGCCGCATCGAGGGCTTCGGCATTGTCACGGATCCATTTGATATCAAGCATCGTCGTTCCAGGTCATCTGTCGTGATCGTTGGATCGGACCTGGCGGGCGCCCTGTCCGGCCCCATGGATGCATGCCCGGGAGTGGAGGAGGACCGAAGGCGCAGCTTAGGCGCTGTCCTGCTCGCCCGCCTCGCCCGCAACGACCGAAGTCTCGGTAGCCCGGCGACGCTCCACGAGTCGCGCAGCATAGATGGCTACCTCGTAGAGAAGGATGGTCGGCAAAGCAAGGCCGATCTGGGAGATCGGATCGGGCGGCGTCAGCACCGCTGCAACCACGAAGGCGACGACGATGAAGTACTTGCGCTTGTCGGCAAGCCACTGGCTTTCCAGGAGCCCGACGCGGGCCAGAAGCGTCGTCACCACCGGCAGCTGAAAGACCAGGCCGAAGGAGAACACGAGCGTCATGATAAGGCTCAGATATTCCGAAACCTTGGGCATCAGCGAGATCGCCACCTCGCCGTCGCCGGGCGCCTGCTGCATGGCCAGGAAGAACCACATGACCATCGGGGTGAAGAAGAAATAGACAAGCGCGCCGCCGAGCAGGAACAGGATCGGCGAGGCGATCAGGAACGGCAAAAAGGCCGCCCGTTCGTTCTTGTAGAGGCCGGGTGCGACGAATTTGTAGATCTGCGCGGCAATCACCGGGAAGGCGATCACGACGGCGCCGAACATCGCGACCTTCACCTGGGTGAAGAAGAATTCCTGCGGCGCCGTGTAGATCAGTTCCGCCTTGGAGACATCCAGACCTGCCCACTGGACGGCCCATTTGTAGGGCACGACCAGGATGTTGAACAGCTGCTTGGCAAAGTAGAAGCAGACGATGAAGGCGATGAAAAAGGCGCCGATCGCCCAGATCAGCCGGGAGCGCAACTCGATCAGATGCTCGATCAGCGGCTGCGGCTTGTCTTCGATGTCGCCGCTCATGCGGATTCCTCATTCTTCGGCTTGCGGGGCTTCTTCGCGGCTGCGGGCTTCGCATCGGCTGCCTTGGCGGCCGGCTTTGCCCGTTCCGCCCTGGCCGGCGCAGCGGACGTGGCTTTTGCCGGCTTGGCAGCGGCCTCCGCGGATTTTGCCGGAGCTTTGGTCTTGCGGGGTGCAGCCGGCTTTTCGACCTTGGCTGGCGCGTCCGGAACCTTAGCGGGGGCCGCCGCCGAAGCTGCAGCCGGCGCCGGATCCGGCATCGGCTGGGCAAGCTCGGAAGGCACACCCGTCAGTGGCGCCGGCATGTCCGGCAAGGGCGCCGGGACGACCGGCGGCTCATTCGGGGCGATGCCTGCGGCCGCTCTGGCATCCGGCGTCGTCGCCTGCTGCAGGTCGGCCTTGATCTCATGGCCCATCTGCCGCAGCGGATTGATCGCATCACGCAGTGCATTGGTGGGGTTGAGGCTGCGGACATCCTCGACCGACTTGCGCAGGTCATCGAGTTCGGCTTCGCGCAGCGCCTCGTCGAACTGGGCGCGGAACTCGCCCGCGGTGCGGCGCAGTCGCGACGTCATCTTGCCGAAGGCGCGGATCATCGGCGGCAGATCCTTCGGACCGACCACGACAATCAGGATCACCGCGATGACGAGCAACTCGGTCCAGCCAATATCCAGCATTCAACGGGCTCCTGAAGCCATTCATCAAGGGGAGCGCGCGCCGCACGGGCGCGCATCGTCCCGCCATTCCCTGCCCTGCCCGCCGTATCCGCCTGGTGCAGGACACGACGGCTGAGGGCCCGGCCGCCCTGCGGCCGATCGAGGGATTACTTCGTTTCGTCGGCCTTGTGATCGACGGACTTGTTCGGCGTCGAGGCGTCGGCCTCGTCATCGGACATGCCCTTCTTGAAGCTCTTGATGCCCTTGGCGACGTCGCCCATCAGCTCCGGAATCTTGCCGCGGCCGAACAACAGAAGAACAATGGCCAAGACGATCAGCCAGTGCCACATGCTAAAGGAACCCATACCCGTCACTCCGTTATTTTCGTTTCCCCGATGTAAGGGGTTTCAGAGTCTTTTTCAAACACCAAAATGTCGTGCGGATTGACCGAGATTGTCGCATCCTTCAGGCCCGGCGGCAGGATGTCGGCGCGCATGCGCGAGCGCACCGGCCGCTCCATTCCCGGGATGGCAAGTTCCAGAAGCTCGACCACGCCGAGGAATCGGCGCGAGACAATGCGGGCCGGGATGACGCCGCTGTCCTTGCTGACCCCCACTCCCGACAGGCGAACCGCAATCGAGACCGGCCGCCCGTCGGCAATGCCCGGCGCCTCGGCGACGCCGAGCGGCGTCGAGACATGGCCGTTGCGCACCACGCCGGAAAACGCGTTGATCTCGGAGAAGAAAGCCGCGGTGAAGAGATCCTTCGGCCGGCGATAGAGATCGTCGGACGTGCCGACCTGCACCAGCCGGCCATCGCGCAAAAGCGCAATCCGGTC
>DAIMJJ010000054.1:0-19704 GCA_036722275.1 Rhizobium sp.
GGCGGAGGCGACGATCGAGCCCACGGCCCAGGCGCCCCGGCGTGCGGGAATGCGGTGGAGCGGGCGGCCGGTAATCAGCGCCAGCGACCAGGCGAGCACTGGCAGTAGGGCGAGCAGGCTCGACAGGCCGAAGAACTGCAGCATGATGTCGGCAAAGACCGCGCCACCATAGCCCAGGATGTTGGTCGGCTCGTTGGCGGTGGCATAGGACAGGCTCGGATCGGCGACGTTCCAGCTTGCGAGCGCGGCAACGGCGAGAACAAGGCCGAGAAACAGCACGAATCCCAGCAACGCCAGCAGCTGCCGGACGACGAATGCCGTAAGCGCGAAGCGGCTGGACTGTTCCTCCATCGCGGGCGAATTGCCTCTGTTCATCTGTCTGCCCATCCGTGTGCGTGCGTGCTGCCAGAAGACGGCTGAGCGCAGATGCGCCCGACCATGGCTTTCGTCACAGTACATGCGCGAGGGTTAATACGGCATTAACCATGGCGGTAGGCGAGGGGATGAAAAAAGCCCGGACCGTGAGGTCCGGGCAGTGACGGCACACCTTGCGGTGGCCGCAACGGGTCAAGGTGCCGCGCCGGAGAACCGGCGCAGCGGGATGGATCAGTTGTGGTAGGCGGCTTCGCCGTGCGAGGCGAGGTCGAGACCTTCGCGTTCGGCTTCGACGGGCACGCGCAGGCCGACGATCAGGTCAACAACCTTGTAGAGGACAACGGAGCCGACACCGCACCAGACGAGGGTGACGAGCACAGCCTTGACCTGGGTCAGGAACTGACCGCCCATGGTGACGCCTTCGGCATAGCCGATACCGCCCAGCGATGCGGATGCGAAGATGCCGGTTGCCAGCGCGCCGAACAGGCCGCCGATGCCGTGGACGCCGAAGACGTCAGCGGTATCGTCATAGCCGAACTTGTTCTTGATGACGGCGACGAAGAAGTAGCACAGCGGCGAAACCAGCAGGCCCATGACGATGGCGCCCATCGGACCGGCAATGCCGGCGGCCGGCGTGATGGCGACGAGGCCGGCGATCATGCCGGAAGCTGCGCCGAGCATCGAGGCTTTGCCGCGGGTGAAGGTTTCGACGACGGCCCACGAGACGATGGCGGCGGCGGTTGCGATGAAGGTGTTGACGGTTGCGAGCATTGCGCCGCCGGATGCTTCGAGGTTCGAGCCGGCATTGAAGCCGAACCAGCCGAGCCACAGCATGGCGGCACCGACGAGGGTGAGCGTCATGGAGTGCGGAGCCATCATGTCCTTGCCGTAGCCAATACGCTTGCCGACCATGATCGAACCGATCAGACCCGCAACACCGGCATTGATGTGGACGACGGTACCGCCGGCGAAATCAAGCGCGCCCCAGCCGAACAGCAGGCCGTTTGCGTCCCAGACCATGTGGGCAACGGGGAAGTATACAAAGGTGGCCCAGAGCACGCAGAACAGAACCGCTGCCGAGAACTTGATGCGTTCGGCAAAGGCGCCGACGATCAGGGCCGGGGTCAGGGCTGCGAAGGTCATCTGGAAGAGCATGAAGATGTATTCCGGAATGACGGCGTCCGAGAAGGTCGCTGCCGTCGAATCCTGAGTGATGCCCGCGAGGAAGAGCTTCGCCGTGCCGCCGAAGAAGGCGTTGGTCGAGCCGCCGAAGGCGAAGGAATAGCCGTAAATGACCCAGACCAGCATCATGACGGCGCCGACCATGGTGCACTGCATCAGCACCGAGAGCATGTTCTTGGCGCGCACGAGGCCGCCGTAAAACAGGCCGAGGCCGGGCATCAGCATGAACAGCACGAGAAGCGTGCTGATAAACATGAAGGTGGTGTCGCCCTTGTTGGGAACCGGCGCAGCGGCCACAGCGGCTGCCGCATCGGCAGCGGCAGGGGCAGCTTCCTGGGCAAAGGCGAGGACCGGCGCCAGAAGGCCGGCCGTGGCCACGCCGATGGCCCCGAAAGCAGAAGAAATCTTGGTAAATGACATCGGAAACAACTCCCCTTACAGCCGTTCTTACAGAGCTTCAGAATTGGTTTCGCCGGTGCGGATGCGCACGGCCTGATCGATCGAGTAGACGAAGATCTTGCCGTCGCCGATCTGTCCGGTCTTGGCGGACGAAGCGATCGCTTCGACGGCCTTGTCCGCGAGCTCGGACGAGACAGCGATCTCGATCTTCAATTTCGGCAGAAAGCTCACCGCATATTCGGTGCCGCGGTAGATTTCGGTGTGCCCCTTCTGGCGGCCGTAACCCTTCACTTCGGTCACGGTCAGGCCCTGAATGCCAACAGCGGTGAGGGCTTCGCGCACCTCATCCAGCTTGAACGGCTTGATGATGGCCATCACAATCTTCATCTGGTTCCCATCCTTTGCTTGTCCTCGGCCCCGAGCCGACTCTCCTGCCTCCGGCAAGAGAAGACGCCGGTGACTGCCGGATGACATTCAAAGTATGTGCCAGTTTGAAGTGGTCTAATAAGTTATTGAAATCTAAAGACTATGCGAAGCGGATCTAATAAACGGGCATTTGATTGGCGCGTGAGCGCACAAAATATGTGCAATTCTGTGCGATTGCCGTCGTTTTAGGCGTCTGCCCTTTTGCGGATCAGGCCTTCCTGGGCGACGGAGGCGATCAGCGTGCCGTCGCGGCCGTAGATGCTGCCGCGGGTCATGCCGCGCGCACCCGATGCGCTCGGGCTGTCCTGGGTGTAGAGCAGCCAGTCATCAAGCTTGGAGGGCCGGTGGAACCACATGGCGTGGTCGAGGCTCGCCGGCTGGATCTCGGGATTGAAGATCGAGGTGCCGTGCGGATAGAGCGAGGTGTCGAGCAGCGTCATGTCCGACAGATAGGCAAGGATCGCCGACTGGTAATGATGATCGTCGGGCACCGGGCCGGTGGTGCGCACCCAGATATGCGCATTCGGCTCCAGCTTCTCGTCGCTGATATAGTGGGTGAGCGACACCGGCCGGATCTCGATCGGGCGCTCGCGGCCCCAGTAGCGCTTCACCGTCTCTGGCGCCTGGGCAAGGAAGATCTCGCGGAACTCGTTTTCGCCCATCAGTTCCTCGGGCTGCGGCACCTTGGGGATGACCATCTGATGGTCATAGCCCGGTTCCTCGACCTGGAAGGAGCAGGACATGGCGAAGATGGTCTTGCCGTGCTGGACCGCGACGACGCGGCGGGTGGTGAAGCTCGAGCCGTCGCGGGTGCGCTCGACCTGGAAGATGATCGGCACCGACGGGTCGCCGGGGCGGACGAAATAGGCATGCAGCGAATGCACGCGCCGGTCGATCTCGACGCAGCGCTGCGCCGCCATCAGCGCCTGGGCGATGACCTGGCCGCCGAAGACGCGTTGCCAGCCATTCTGCGGGCTCTTGCCGCGAAACAGGTTTTCCTCGAGCTTTTCAACATTCAGCGTCTCGATCAACCGGTCCATGGTGCTCGGTTTTTCACTCGATTTCGACATGATTGCGCGGCTCCGCCTGTAGGAACTAGTTCAAGGCTGCTCTATATAGGAGCACGGATATGCACAAGGGCAAAGGAAGTTCGCCATGCTGGATTTGCTGGTCGTCGGGGGTGGCTATGTCGGCCTTTCGGTCGCGGTCGCGGTCAAGCAGGCGGCGCCGCACCTCAGCGTCGAAGTGATCGAGGCGGCGCCCGAAGAGGCCTGGAAGAAGGATCCCCGCGCTTCGGCGATCATTGCGGCGGCGACCAAGATGCTGGAGGTCTTCGGTATCTGGGACCGCATCGAGCCCGAGGCGCAGCCGATCACTCGCATGATCGTCACCGATTCGAAGACGGCCGATCCGGTCAGGCCGGTGTTCCTCACCTTCGACGGCGCGGTGGAGGAGGGGCGGCCCTTCGCCCACATGATCCCGAATGTCGCCATGGTCGGTGCCCTGCGCGGGCTTTGCGATGAACTCGGCATCCGTATCCGCCACGGCGTACGCGCCACCGGATTCCGCAATACCGGGCCATCGGCCGAACTGGGCCTTTCCGACGGCAGCCTGCTGTCGGCGCGCCTCGTGGTCGCCTGCGACGGCGTGCGCTCGAAGCTGCGTGACATGGCCGGCATCAAGACGGTGACCTGGGACTACGGCCAGTCGGGCATCGTCACGACCGTCGAGCACGAGCGGCCGCACGAGGGCTGCGCCGAGGAGCATTTCCTGCCGTCCGGTCCCTTCGCCATCCTGCCGCTCAAGGGCAATCGCTCCTCGCTGGTATGGACCGAGCGCACGGCCGATGCCGACCGGCTGGTCGCCTCCGACGACCTGGTGTTCGAGGAAGAGCTGGAGCGCCGCTTCGGCCACAAGCTGGGGACGATCCGCGCGACCGGCGACCGGCGAGCCTTCCCGCTCGGCCTGACGCTCGCGCGCGAGTTCGTCGCGCCGCGTCTGGCGCTGGCCGGCGACGCCGCCCATGGCATCCATCCGATCTCCGGGCAGGGCCTCAATCTCGGCTTCAAGGACGTTGCCGCGCTTGCCGAGACGATCGTCGACGCCGACCGGCTTGGCCTCGACATCGGCGATTTGAACGTGCTCGAGCGCTACCAGACCTGGCGGCGCTTCGACACTTTCCGCATGGGGGTCACGACCGACGTCCTCAACCGCATGTTCTCCAACGACTTCACGCCGCTGCGCGTTCTGCGCGATGTCGGGCTGGGGATTGTCGACCGGCTGCCGGGGCTGAAATCCTACTTCATCCGCGAGGCGGCCGGCACCGGCGATGGCGGCCGACCGAAACTGCTGGCCGGCGAGACGATCTGAGCGAGGGTGCCTGCTGCCCCTCATCGGCCTGGCGGCACCTTCTTCCCGTTCTGACCAAGGTAATCGCATATGGGATGTCTGTGGCGGCTCCGGCCTCCCTCTTCTCCCCCGCGGGGAGAAGTGCCGAGCGTATGCGAGGCGATGAGGGGGCTGCCCGGCACACCTTGTGCGCTTCGCGCCCCCCTCATCCGGCCCTGCGGGCCACCTCCCCGCGGGGGAGAAGAGGGAGCCTGCTTCGGGCGCTGCTCAAAATCCATATGCGATTGCCCTGGCGTTCTGACGGGGAGAATGCACAAGTGGCGCCACTTTGCCCGCCGCTGGACGCACTACTCCTCGATCTTGCGGGCTTCCGAGACCAGCATGATCGGGATGCCGTCGCGGATCGGATAGGCGAGGCGGGCGCGCTCCGAGATCAGCTCGTTGCGTTCGCGATCATAGGACAGGCGGCCCTGCGTCAGCGGGCAGACAAGCAGTTCGAGCAGCTTGACGTCGACCTTGCTGGTGGGCGTGTCCATCGACCTGTCCCTACTGCAGCCGGGTGTCGGGATCGCCGAAGGTGCGGGCAAGCACGATCTCGGTGATGGCGATCAGGGTTTCGGCGCGGGTCTTCAGGTCCGGCGCCTCGAGCAGTGCCTGCTTTTCGGCCGGGCCGAAGGGCGACATCATCGACAGCGAATTGACGAGGGTGAGGTTGCTGGCGCGCTCGACGCTTTCCCAGTCCGCTTCCAGCTTGTTGGCGTCGAGATAGGCGCGGAAGGCCGACAAAAGCCCCGGTCGGTCGACGCTCGCCTCCTCCTCCGGCCCGCCCTTGAGGTCGGTGATGAAGGGGGCGATGCGGAAGCTGCGATAGGGCGTGGACGCGCCGACTTCGTCGAGCAGGCGGAAGCGACAGACGCCGCCGAGCGTGGTGAGGTAGCGGCCGTCGCCGGTCTCGGTGAGCGAGGTGATGCGGCCGATGCAGCCGACCTGACAGAGGGCCGGTCGTTCCGGCAGGATGTCGCCCGTCAGCCCTTCGGTGAGCGACGGCTGGATCATGCCGATCAGCCGGTTTCCGGCGATCGCCGCATCGAACATGGCGAGATAGCGCGGCTCGAAGACATTGAGCGGCAGCTGGCCGCCGGGCAAAAGCAGGACGCCGGAAATGGGAAAGACCGGCAATATCTCCGGCAGGTCGTTGGCGTTCAGATATCTGGCATTGCCGACTTGCATGGAAACCCCATTCCCGCGCGGCCCGAAACGGGCCGCCGCATCTCTTTTTTATGTGGTTCGCGCCACGCAAAACTCAAGGGCGCGCGCCCGCGAGCGCCTCACGAAAACAGGATGGACGACAGTTTGCGCCGCGCCATGATCGTCGCCGGATCCTTCGGGCCCCAGGCCTCGAAGAATTCCAGCAGCTGGCGGCGGGCGCCGTCGTCCTCGAAGCTGCGGTCGCGCTTCATGATCATCAGCAGGTGCTCGGCGGCTTCCTCGCGCTTGCCCGAGACGTTGAGGATCTTGGCAAGCTTCATGCGGGCGGCATGGTCGTCCGGATTGAGCGCCAGCGCGTGTTCGAGCGCATTTGGATCGCCGAGCTTGCGGGCCTCCTCGATCTGCTCGATCTTCTTCGACACGGCCTGCACCTCGGGCGCCTTGCGGTGTTCGTCCGGCATGCCGGTGACGAGTTCGCGGGCGCGCTCGTGCTGGCCGGCGGCGAGCATGCACTCGGCCATACCGGCCGCGGCCTTGGCATTGTCCGGATCGGCCTGCAGGACCGCGCCGTAAAGCTGGGCGGCGCCGTTGATGTCGCCGGCGGAGAGAAGGGTGGTGGCCTCGGCAAGGGCGGCCTCGATCTCGGCGGCCTGATCGGCGCCGGCCGGGCCCGCCACCTTGTCGATGAACTGGCGGATCTGGCTTTCAGGCACCGCACCCATGAAGCCATCGACCGGACGGCCGTTGACGAAGGCAACGACGGCCGGGATCGACTGGATGCCGAGCTGACCGGGAATGGAGGGATGGTCATCGATGTTGAGCTTGACCAGCTTGACGCGGCCCTTTTCTTCCGTGACCACCTTCTCGATCGCCGGGGCGAGCTGCTTGCACGGACCGCACCACGGCGCCCAGAAATCGACGAGCACCGGCTGGTTGCGCGATTCCTCGAGCACGTCCTTGGCAAAGCCGGCGGTGGTCGTGTCCTTGACGAGGCCGGCCGGGGCGGCCGAAGGCGACGGGCTGCCACCGAAATGCGCCTGGGCCGTCATCTGGCCGCCATAGCCGCCATAGGGATTGCTGTTGTCGCTCATCGCTCGTCTCCCGCATCTTCAGGCCGCAAGGGGCCGTTTTTCCGCTTAAGATCGTATGTCAGGCCGTGACTTTCAAGACAAGCGGCGTATGGCCGGTCGCCTCGAGAAAGCGCAGGAGGTCGTCGCGGCCGATCGAGGTCGTGGCGTCGTTGGACAGCGGGTGGCCGTTGATGATGTCGTGCTCCATCAGGTCCTTGTCGAGCACGAAGGTCACGTCGTGGCCGGTGTCGTTGAGCGCGCCGAAGACCGTGACCGAGCCCGGAATGACGCCGAGATATTCCATCAGCTTTTCCGGCTTGCCGAAGGAGACCTTGCTGGCTGCGCCGATCAGCGTGTGCACGGTCTTGAGATCGACGACGGCATTCTCCTCGACCGTCAGCAGGAAGAAGCGATCCTTCTTGTCCTTGACGAACAGGTTCTTGGTGTGGCCGCCGGGGATTTCGTCGCGCAGCGCCACCGATTCGGCCACCGTGAAGACCGGCGCATGATGCTTGGTCTGGTGGCGGATCCCCAGCTCGTCCAGGAAACGATAGAGATCTTCGGCGGTCTTCGGTTGTGCGGACATGGGGTTTCTTTCTCGGTCTCAAACGGTCAAAATCACAGGACGCCGACGCGCCCGGGCGAAATTGATACGGGGCCGCTCAAGCCTTGGCAACGCCGGGCGGCGTCAAAAGCCCGCGTTTGCGGGCATTTGCGGGCGGCGAAAAAGAGACCGGAATTTTTCTCGAAAATTTCGTCATTTCCCTGTTGCATTTGAAAAATGATTGGGCCATATAGCGCCCGTCGCCGCAAAAAACGGCGGCCCACGATCCACCGACTACCCCAGGATCGCGGATATGAGCGGGTGTAGCTCAGGGGTAGAGCACAACCTTGCCAAGGTTGGGGTCGGGCGTTCGAATCGCCTCACCCGCTCCAGTTTCTCTCTCATTCTATAGATGTTAGGAACGAACCGCTCCGGCGGTTTTTGGCGTTCGCGCCCTCGGCGCGGCCCGAGGGCCGGCCGCGCTCAGCTCTTCGAAAAGACGTAGTCGGTTTCCTGGCGCAGGATCTCGCCCGGGCGCAGCACGGCGCTGGGGAAGCCGGCGTGGTTGATCGCGTCCGGCCAGATCTGGGTTTCGAGGCAGAAGCCGGCATAGGGGCCATAGCTGCGGCCTTCGAGGCCGAGGACGGGCACATCGAGATAGACGCCGGCATAGAACTGCACACCGGGCTCGGTGGTGCGCACCTCCATCGTCACCCCGGAATTGATGCTGCGCGCCAGGGCCACCGAATGCTTGGGCCCCCGTTCCGGCGCCAGGCAGAAATTGTGGTCGTAGGCCACCTGACGACCGTCCTGCTTGCGCGCGATCGGTGCCATTTCGCGAAAATCGAAGGGGGTGCCGGCGACCGGGCGCAGCTCCCCGGTCGGGATCAGCTCGCCATCGACCTGCAGATAGTGATCGGCGGCGATCATCATGTCGTGGCCGAGAATGTCGGGCCGGCCGTCGAGGTTGAAATAGGCGTGCTGGCAGACATTGACCGGCGTCGCCCGGTCGGTCTCGCTTTCGTAGATCACCGACAGCAGACCGTCGTCCTTCAGCGCATAGGTCGCGCGGATGGTACAATTGCCGGGATAGCCGGCGCGCCCGTCCGGATCGACGACTTCCAGGGTCACGTTGTCCGTGCCGAGATCGACGATCCGCCAGTTCATCCGGGCCGTGCCGGTCGAGCCGCCATGCAGGTGGGTGGTGCCGCGCTCGTTGAGCTCCAGCTGATAGTCCCGGCCGTCGATCGCAAAGCGGCCATGGGCGATGCGGTTGGCGCAGCGGCCCGGCGTTGCGCCGAAATAGGGGGAATGCTGCTCGTAGTCCTCGAACCGCTCGAAGCCGAGCACCAGCGGGGCCTCATGGCCGGCGAGCCTCAGGTCCTGGATGGCCGCGCCGAAGGTGATGATATGGGCCGTGAGGCCGCCGCCCGAGAGCCGCACGCGTTCGACCGTCTCGCCCGTGCGGGTCGTGCCGAAGATTTCCCGTGCCGTCATGCCTTCTCCCCGATCCCGGCGCTCAGGCCGTCACTTTGCCAGTTCGCGCGCCGCCTCTTCGAGGCCACCGAGCGTCAGCGGATACATCCGGTTTCCCATCAGCTGACGTATCATGCCGACCGACTGGGTGTAGCCCCAATAGTCCTGCCTCAAGGGATTGATCCACAGGCTGCGGCGGAAATGGCTGGTCAGCCGATCGATCCACACCGCACCGGGCTCCTTGTTCCAGTGCTCGACCGACCCGCCCGGCTGGCTGATCTCGTAAGGGCTCATCGAGGCGTCGCCGACGAAGATCAGCCGGTAGTCCGGCCCGAAGGTGCGGATGACCTCCTCGGTGGGGATGACCTCGGCTAGGCGGCGGCGATTGTCCTTCCACACCCGCTCATAGGGGCAGTTGTGGAAGTAGAAATAGTCCATGTGACGGAATTCGGACCGGGCGGCGGAGAAGAGCTCCTCCACGGTGCGCACATGGTCGTCCATCGAGCCGCCGATATCGAAGAACATCAGAAGCTTGACGGCATTGCGCCGCTCCGGCTGTGTCTGGACGTCGAGATAGCCGTGCTCGGCGGTGGCGCGGATCGTGCCGGCGAGGTCGAATTCCTGGGCGGCCCCTTCGCGGATGAAGCGGCGCAGGCGGCGAAGCGCCACCTTGATGTTGCGGGTGCCGAGCTCGACCGTGTCGTCGAGATTGCGGAACTCGCGCTTGTCCCAGACTTTCACGGCGCGGCGGTGGCGGCTCTCGTTCTGGCCGATGCGCACGCCCTCGGGATTGTAGCCATAGGCGCCAAACGGCGAGGTGCCGGCGGTGCCGATCCATTTCGAGCCGCCCTGGTGGCGTCCCTTCTGCTCTTCCAGCCGCTGGCGCAGGGTCTCCATCAGCTTGTCGAAGCCGCCCAGCGATTCGATCAGCTTCTTGTCTTCCTCCGACAGATGTTTCTCGGCAAGCTTCCTCAGCCATTCCTCGGGGATCGGCACGGGATCGGCGCCGTCGCCCGCGCCCGACAGCAGCTCGAGCCCGCCGAACATCTCGGCAAAGACGCGGTCGAAGCGGTCGATATGACGCTCGTCCTTGATCAGCGCCGTGCGCGCGAGAAAGTAGAAGGCCTCGGTGTCGAAATCGGCCAGCCCCTTTTCCATGCCTTCGAGAAGCGCCAGAAATTCCCGGAGCGTCACCGGGATCCGCGCTTCCTTGAGCTTCAGGAAAAAGGGGATGAACATGGGCGGTCAGAGGTTCTTCTGGTAGATGATGAACGGCGTCTTCTCGGCGATCCGGTCGTAGAGCCGGCGGGCGGTGGCGTTGAAGTCCTGCGTCATCCAGTAGACCTCCTTCGAGCCTTCGGTCCGCGCCCTCTCATAGACCGCCTCGATCAGCGCCCGGCCGATGCCTTTGCCGCGGATTTCGGGGTCGGCATAGAGGTCCTGAAGATAGCATATGTTGTCGATGTGCCAGCAGGAGCGATGGAAGAGATAATGCGCAAGGCCCGCGGGGCGGCCGTCGACGAGGGCCAGAAGGCAGCCATAGTCGCCGGGCGCACCGCCGGTCAGGCGGGCAAAGGTCGTGGCATAGATCTCCTCCGGCAACTCGGTCTCGTAGAAGGCGAGATAGGCCTTCCACAGGCGACGCCATTCGGCCTCGTCGGAGGGGCGCAGAGGGCGTATTTCCAAGCTCGCATCCATGTCAGCGCTCCAGACCGATCGCCTGCAGGTCATAGGGGGTCATCTGGTAGATCTCGTTGATCCAGTTGCCGAACAGCAGGTGGGCGTGGCTGCGCCACCGGTTGAGCGGGGTCAGTGCCGGGTCGTTGTGCGGGAAGTAGTCGTGCGGCATCTTGATCGGCACGCCGGCATGGACATCGCGGAAATATTCGTCCCCGAGCGAGGTGGAATCATATTCGACATGGTTGAACATGTAGAGCCGGTTGCCGCGCTTTTCATGCACGAGGCAGACGCCCATCTCGTCGGATTCCATCAGGATCTCGAGCTCTGGGTGCTTTTCGATGTCGGCGCGGCGCACCTCGGTCCAGCGCGACACCGGCACCTGGAAGTCGTCGGAGAAGCCGTTGAGATAGACGGAGGCCGGCGACAGGTTGCGGTGGCGATAGACGCCGAAGGCCTTCTCTTTCAGCGGGTGCTTCGGCACCTTGTGGAAATGATAGATGGCGGCCATGGCGCCCCAGCAGACATTCATGGTCGAGTGGACATTGGTCTCGGTCCAGTCGAAGATCTTCTCCATCTCGTCCCAGTAGGTCACGTCTTCATAGGCGAGCGTCTCGACCGGCGCGCCGGTGATGATGAAGCCGTCGAACTTGCGCTCCTTCACCTCCTCCCAGGTCTGGTAGAAGGACAGGAGATGCTCCTCGGGCGTGTTCTTGGCCTTGTGGCCGCCGACGCGCACCAGGGTCAGCTCGACCTGCAGCGGCGAGGCGCCGATCAGGCGGGCGAACTGGACCTCGGTCTTGATCTTGTTCGGCATGAGATTGAGCAGGCCGATCTGCAGCGGGCGGATATCCTGTCGGATGGCCACCGTCTCTGTCATGACCCGCACGCCCTCGTGAACGAGGGTTTCAAAGGCGGGCAGCGTATCGGGTATCCTGATCGGCATCGTCTCTCATTCCCAGCATCGGCGGTCGAAACCGCAAAATAAAACCGGCGGCGAGAAATCGCGACCGGTGCTCGGGAAAATAACGACTTTCCTCGGCCCCTTTAGCGACTTCTTTTACGTGGCTGCAAGCCGGCCGGCCAAATCACCACGGGACAGGGAGGTATTTACGCTTGTTGCGGCGGCGAATCAATGGGGGTGGCCGGATGCATTTCATAGGCAGGCTAGGCGGATGCGACTTCTTTTCGGCAGTGGGTGAGGCACCCCCCCTCTGTCCTGCCGGACATCTCCCCCTCAAGGGGGGAGATCGGCGTGGGGCGGGCGCTCACCTGACCGCTAACCCCGAATAGGCCCTCCGCATTGTCATCAGGTGTGGTCCCCGGCTGCATGCAATGGGCAATACTAGCCTCAGACATCAGCTATTCGGTCGCGGCGTTCGGGCGAGATCCGCATTCTGATCTCCCCCCTTGAGGGGGAGATGCCCGGCAGGGCAGAGGGGGGTGACCCAGCAAACGACGGCCGCACGCGGGCGATGGACGGCCTACCGTTCCCGCCGTGCCATGAAGGCCAGGCGTTCGAAGAGGTGCACGTCCTGCTCGTTCTTCAAAAGAGCGCCGTGCAGCTTGGGGAGCGCCTGTTTCGGGTCGACGCGCAGGTCGGCGGGGTCGATGTCTTCGGCGACGAGCAGGCGGATCCAGTCGAGGGCCTCCGAGGTCGAGGGCTTCTTCTTGAGGCCCGGCGTCTCGCGGATCTCGTAGAACTGGGTGAGCGCCGAGCGGATCAGGGCCTGCTTGATGCCGGGATAATGGACCTCGACGATCTGCGCCAGCGTGTCGGCGTCGGGGAAGCGGATATAATGGAAGAAGCAGCGGCGAAGAAACGCGTCCGGCAGTTCCTTCTCGTTGTTCGAGGTGATGATGACGATCGGGCGAACGGCTGCCTTCACCGTCTCGCCGGTCTCGTAGACATGGAATTCCATGCGGTCGAGTTCCTGCAGCAGGTCGTTGGGGAACTCGATATCGGCCTTGTCGATCTCGTCGATCAGCAGCACGGTTTTGCGACCGGCGGCAAAGGCCTGCCAAAGCTTGCCCTGGCGGATGTAGTTCTTCACATCGTTGACCCGCTCGTCGCCGAGCTGGCTGTCGCGCAGGCGCGAGACGGCGTCATATTCGTAGAGACCCTGTTGCGCCTTGGTGGTCGACTTGATGCTCCACTCGATCATATCGAGGCCAAGCGCGGCGGCCACCTGGCGGGCGAGTTCGGTCTTGCCGGTGCCGGGTTCGCCCTTGACCAGCAAGGGCCGTTCGAGCGCGATGGCGGCGTTCACGGCGACCATCAGGTCCTTGTCGGCGATATAGTCGGCGGTACCGGTGAACTGCATGGGGCATCTCTCGTCTGTTCGCAATCGCGGTGAACCTAGTGGCCGGACCGCGCGGGTGCAAGATCGCCATTGGCGCCGGCTCAAGGAAGCGCTTTCCCTTTTCCGGCCAGATAGGCTATGGGCTCATGCCATGAACCACAGCACCTTCACCATCCTGCTCGGCGGGGCGCTTGTCGCGACCGAACGGCTGAAAGCCGCGGTCGCGGGAAGCCGCGCGATTGCGGCCGACGGCGGCATGCGCCATGCGGCCGTGCTGGGTCTTTCGCCGGAGCTGTGGGTCGGCGATTTCGACAGCTCCGCCGATCTGCCGGTCGAGGATTTTCCCGGCGTGCCGCGCCTGCCCTATCCGGCGCAGAAGGCGGCGACCGACGGTGCAATTGCGGTCGAGGAAGCGCTCGCGCGCGGGGCGACGCGGCTGGTGCTGGCCGGCGCGCTCGGCGGTGAACGCTCCGACCATGCGCTGATGCATCTGCTGTCCGGCGTGGCGCTCGCCAAGTCCGGGATCGACGTGATGATGAGCTCGGGCACGGAGGAGGCCTTTCCGCTGTTGCGCGACGCGCTCGTCCTCGATCTGCCGAAGGGCTCGCTGTTTTCCGTGCTGGGCCTGTCGGCGCTTGCCGGATTGTCGATCGCCAATGCGCGTTATCCGCTTGAGGATTTTTCCCTGCCGTTCGGCTCGTCGCGCACCATATCCAACGTCGCGGAAGGTTCCGTGCGGTTCTCGCTGAAAAGCGGCGATGCCGTCGTCCTTGCCCGCCCCTATGATCTTTCCGGAGCTTGATCTTGGCCCCTCCCATTCTCAAACTCGATGACATCTTCCTCTCCTTCGGTGGCACGCCGCTCCTGAACGGCGCCAGCCTGCAGGTTGAGCCGGGCGACCGGATCTGCCTCGTCGGCCGCAACGGATCGGGCAAATCGACGCTGATGAAGATCGCCGCCGGCATGGTCGAGCCGCAGTCGGGCGAGGTGTTCCGCCATCCGGCAGCGACCGTGCGCTATCTCGAGCAGGCGCCGGATTTCGGCAGCCACAAGACCGTGCAGGCTTACGCCGAGGCGGGGCTCGGACCGGGCGACGATCCGTACCGCGTCACCTATCTGCTCGAACATCTGGGGCTTTCCGGCCAGGAAGATCCGGCCAGCCTGTCGGGCGGCGAGGCAAGGCGTGCCGCACTCGCCCGCGTCATGGCGCCGGAACCCGACATCCTGATGCTCGACGAGCCGACCAACCATCTCGACCTGCCGACCATCGAATGGCTGGAAGGCGAGCTGTCGAAGAGCCGCAGTGCGCTCGTCGTCATCAGCCACGACCGCCGCTTCCTGGAAAAGGTCTCGACCGCGACCGTCTGGCTCGATCGTGGCCTGTCGCGCCGGCTCAATCGCGGCTTTGGCCATTTCGAGGAATGGCGCGACAAGGTGCTGGAAGAGGAAGAGATCGAGCAGCACAAGCTCGGCAAGGAAATCCAGCGCGAGGAGCACTGGCTGCGCTACGGCGTGACGGCACGGCGCAAGCGCAACATGCGGCGGCTGGGCAACCTGCAGGCGCTGCGCGCCGAATATCGCGGCCACAAGGGACCGCAGGGCACGATCCAGGCCAGCGTCACCGAAGGCAAGGAGAGCGGCAAGCTCGTCATCGAGGCGGACAAGATCACCAAGGTCTATGGCGATCGCACCATCGTTGCGCCGTTCTCGATCCGTGTGCATCGGGGCGACTGCATCGGCCTGATCGGCCCGAACGGCGCCGGCAAGACGACGCTGCTCAAGATGCTGACCGGCCAGCTGTCGCCCGACAGCGGCACGGTGAAGCTCGGCACCAATCTCGAGATCGCCGTGCTCGACCAGAAGCGCGAGGACCTCAATCTGGAGGATTCGCTGGCGCATTACCTGACCGATGGACGCGGCGAGAACCTGCTGGTCAATGGCGAGCAGAAGCATGTGACCGGCTACATGAAGGATTTCCTGTTCCAGCCGGAACAGGCGCGCACCCCCATCAAGAACCTGTCCGGCGGCGAACGCGCCCGTCTGATGCTGGCCCGCATGATGGCCAAGCCGTCCAACCTTCTGATCCTCGACGAACCGACCAACGACCTCGACATCGAGACGCTCGACCTGTTGCAGGAAATCGTCGCCGGCTATTCCGGCACGGTCATCCTCGTCAGCCACGACCGTGACTTCCTCGATCGCACCGTGACCTCGACAATCGCGCCGGCCAATCCGGAAGCGCCCGACGGCCGCTGGATCGAATATGCCGGCGGTTATTCCGACATGCTGGCCCAGAAGAAGGGGGCCGAGGACGAGCGCCGCAAGGCGGAGAAAGCGGAAAAGGCGAAGTCGTCCGACGGCAGCGCTGCAAAGCCGGCCGACAGCGGCGCCAAAGCCAAGGGTAAGCTCTCCTACAAGCAGAAGTTCGCGCTCGAAAACCTGCCGAAGGAGATGGAGAAGACCGAGAAGGAAATCGCCGCGCGGGAGGCGAAGATGGCCGATCCCAATCTCTTCACCAAGGATCCGGCAACCTTCAACAAGCTCGCCACCGAGACCGAGAAGCTGCGTGCCGACCTCGTCCGCATGGAAGAGGAATGGCTGGAGCTGGAAATGCTGCGCGAGGAGCTGGAAGGCTAAGGCGTTCGCGCCGAGAGCGGGCCCTTACGGCTTTGGGGCGTCCTGCGGCGGGGCGCAATGCGTGCGCTCCAGATGCAAGAGATTCGGCGACAGCGTGTCGTAGAAGGCGCCGGAGCGGCCGATATAGATCAGCGTCGAGCCCGACAGTTCGGCCATGACGGCAGACAGGGTGGCGACGGTATCCGGCTCCAGCCCTTCCAGCACATCGTTCAAGACCATCCAGCGCGGCTTGCGCAGGATCAGGCCGGCAAAGGCAAGCGCCATCTGCTCGTCCTTGTCGAGGATCCGGTCCCAGCGGGCACGCTCTTCCAGACGGCCGGCGATGCGGGCAAGGCCCACGCGGCCAAGCGCTGCGGTCATCTCGTCGTCGGTGAAGCCGGCGGAGGCGAGCGGATAGGCCAGAACGCTGCGGAGCTTGCCCTCGGACAGATATTCGAGCTGCGGCACGAACAGGATGTCTTCCTCGCGCGGCAGAAGAATGCGGCCCTTGCCGTAGGGCCAGAGGCCGGCAATGGCATTGAACAGCAGTTTGCGGTTCACGCCCTGGTCGCCGTTGACCATGACCCGCTCCCCGAGCAGGATCGTCGGGTTTTCCTCCTTGATGCGGAAACCGTCGTCCTCGCAGTCGCCATCGACGCGCGAGGCGATCGCCACGCCCTGAAGCGTCAGGCGGCCGGTCTCGCCGCGCTCGACGACGATCTGGCCTTCGGCGGGGCCGTTCGGCATGTCGATGAGGGCCGCCCGCAGCGCCGAGACGCGCAGCAGCGCCGCCTTCCAGTCGGCGATCGCGCCGAAATTGTCGACATACCAGCGCAGGGCCGAATGCACCTGGTTGAAGGCCGCCGCCGCCATCATCAGGCCGCCGAAGGTCATGGTTCCAGCGAAATAGGCCGGGGCGGCAATCAGGATCGGCACGAGAATGGCGAGCCAGCCGAAACCGGCGGTCACCCAGGTGAGGTTCGTGAGCGCCCGGGCGAGCGCCCGGATCGAGCCCAGCACGGCGTCGAGCTTATCATGGATGTGGCGCCGTTCGGTATCCTCGCCGCCGGCCAGCGCGATCGCCTCCAGATTTTCGTTGGCGCGCATCAGCGAGAAGCGCAGCTCGGCCTCGTTGGCGTAACGCTCCGCATTGAGGCGCGTGAGCTTCCAGCCGACGGCCTGGCTGAACAGCGAGGCGAGACCGGCATAGGCGACGGCGCCCCAGACCATATAGCCGGGTATGGAGAAGCTGTAGTCGCGGAAATGGAAGACGAAGCCGCTCGATAGCTGCCACAATACGCCGATGAAGCTGACGAGCAGGATGGTCGACTGCACGAGACCGATCGACAGGGAGGTCGTCATCTCGGCCAGCTTGCGCGCATCCTCGTGCAGCCGCTGGTCCGGGTTGATGCCGAGCGGGCTCGTCATCATCAGCCGGTAGGCGCGGCGGTCCGAGAGCCATTCGTCGACCACCTGGCGGGCAAGCCCCTCGCGCATGTAGAGCGCCGTCATCTGGTTGAGCCAGGTCTGGGTGACGTTGAGAAGCAGCAGGAAGCCGGCGATCTTGCCGAAATTGCCAAGCTCGGTGAAGAAGGCGTCGAGATCGCGCCGCTCCAGCGAGTTGTAGAAGGGGGCGTTCCAGCGGTTGAGGAGGATCTGGCCGTGAGCCGTCAGCAGAATGATGGCGAGCAGCGCCGCGGCGAGCATGAGAATGCGGTTTCTAACCGGCGAGGCCCAGAAGGAAGCGCCGGCGATGGCGAGCTGGCGACGGAAACTCAGCTCCGCCGGAGCGCCTGCCTGCGGCTTTGGCGCAGGGGTATCGGATGCCGTATTGAACATGCAGTCTCTGTCTCGCCGTATCGGACATACCAGATATCACGCCTTTCGCACTTGTCCATGTGCGCTGCCTGAAATCGGGCTGTCCGGGCCTTCATCCTAGCGCCAATGTATTGGCAAAGGGTTTGCGGGTTGATGACAGCCTGCCGCGCCGACGGGTTTGCCGTCTTTCGTGCGGCTTGCAAGGCGGCGACCTGCGCGCTATGTCTTCCAATGCTCTAACGGGGTGCCCTTGTGTCCGGCAACGGACCATTGGCTGAGAGGCTTACGCCAACCCGCGGAACCTGATCCGGTTAACACCGGCGGAGGGATTAGACGCGTGTCAGAAGAAGACGCCCTATCCCGAATTTTCAACGTGCAAAAGGAGGGGCTCTTCATGCCGATCCATCACCATATCCATCTTCGTCGCAGCCTGGCCGCATTGTCTGCGCTGTCGCTCAGCGTTCTTGTGTCCGTGCTGCCGGCCGGTGCGGCCGAGCGCACGCTCACCGTCTACACCTATGAGAGCTTCATCTCCGAATGGGGGCCGGGGCCGAAGGTCAAGGAAGCCTTCGAGAAAACCTGCGACTGCACGGTCGATTTCGTCGGCGTCTCCGACGGCGTGGCGCTGCTCACCCGGCTGAAGCTCGAGGGCGAAGGCACCAAGGCCGACGTGGTGCTCGGTCTCGACACCAATCTCGTCGCCGAGGCCAAGGCGACCGGCCTGTTCGAGGCCCACGGGATCGACGCCTCGGCCGCCAAGGTGCCGGGCGGTTTCTCCGACGACGTCTTCGTGCCCTATGATTACGGCCATTTCGCCGTGATCTACGACACCGAGGCGATGAAGACACCGCCGAAGAGCCTGAAGGAGCTCATCGAGGGCGATCCCAAGGAGAAGATCGTCATCGAGGATCCGCGCACCTCGACGCCGGGGCTTGGCCTGCTGCTCTGGGTGAAGTCGGTCTATGGCGACAAGGCGGGCGAAGCCTGGGCCAAGCTCAAGGACCGGGTGCTGACCGTCACCCCCGGCTGGTCGGAGGCCTATGGCCTGTTCACCAAGGGCGAGGCGCCGATGGTTCTGTCCTACACGACCTCGCCGGCCTATCACATGGTGGCGGAGGAGACCGAGCGCTACCAGGCGGCCGCCTTCTCGGAGGGGCATTACATCCAGATCGAGGTCGCCGGCCTGACGAAGAGCGCGCCCCAGAAGGAACTCGCCCGCCAGTTCCTCTCCTTCATGCTGACGCCCGGCTTCCAGGACACCATCCCGACCAATAACTGGATGATGCCGGTTGCGGCCACGTCCGAGCCGCTGCCGGAAGCCTTCGGCAAGCTCGTCTCGCCGGAAAAGACCTTCCTGATGACGCCCGACGAGGTGGCCAGGAACCGCAAGGCCTGGATCGACGAGTGGGTCGCGGCGATGGCCCTCAACTGAGATGACGGCCGGGCGGCACGGGTTGGTCGATGACAGGCTGCCGGCGATCGCCGGCGGCCTCGTCGTGCTGGCGCTGATCCTCGGCTTCGTCGGAACGGCCGTGATCGTCCTGCTCGGGGTCGGCGGTGAAACGTCGGCCTCGACGATCCTTGGCGATCCGGTGGTGCGCCGGGTGTTGTGGTTCACGCTCGAGCAGGCCGTGCTCTCGACCCTGATTTCGGTGCTGCTCGCCGTGCCGGTCGCGCGGGCGATCGCGCGCCGGCCGCGCTTTGTCGGCCGCGCCTGGCTGATCCGGTTGATGGCGGTGCCCATGGGCCTGCCGGTGTTGATCGGGGCGCTTGGCCTCATCGGCATCTGGGGCCGCCAGGGCATCGTCAACGATCTGCTGGTGGCGCTCGGCTCGCACGAGCGTTTCAGCATTTACGGGCTGTCCGGCATCCTGATCGCCCATGTGTTCTTCAACCTGCCGCTTGCCGCGCGGCTGATGCTGGCGAGCCTCGAACGCATCCCGGCGGAATACTGGCGCTCGGGCGCCAGTCTTGGCATGGAAGGCTTCTCCGTCTTCCGCTTCATCGAATGGCCGGTGCTGTGGCGGGTCATTCCCGGCATTGCCGGACTGATCTTCATGCTCTGCGCGACGAGCTTCACCCTCGTGCTCGTCTTGGGCGGCGGGCCGGCGGCAACCACGATCGAGGTGGCGATCTACCAGGCGCTGCGGTTCGATTTCGATCCGGCCCGCGCCGTGTCGCTGGCCTTCCTGCAGATCGGCGTCACGGCCGCCATACTGTCCGCCATGGCGCTGTTTCCGGCCCCTTCCGATCCCGGTTC
>DAIMJJ010000055.1:0-3409 GCA_036722275.1 Rhizobium sp.
GGGTGCGCCAGATGAACTGGCCATAGAAGCCGACCAGCACCAGCACGAACAGCAGCACCGGGATCTTGATCAGCCAGTTGCGCCGCTGATACCAGCCGTGTGCCGCGAGAAACGGCCAGAAGATGGCGGCCACCACCATCCCGATGCCGCGTCCGATGGCGGCAAAAACGCGCTGGAAAAACGCGATGATCGGATCAAGCATTGTCGTCTTCTCCTATGCCGTAGAGGCGTTTGCGGAAACCCGCCTTGTCCTGCAGATAGGTCTGCGAGAGACGGCTTACAACGAATTCCCGGAAGCCATCGCTAAACCCTTCATAGGCTGCGTAAAAGCCCTGCTTGTCGAAAATGAACCGCGACACGAAGTCGAAGGGCGTCATCTGGGCGATCAGCCGGTTGGTCAGCCACTGGTCGCGATGGTCGGGCCTTGCCCTCACCAACAGAAACCGACGCGCCGGATCGGTATCGTCGATGCGGATGCTGCCCGAGGCGGCAATCGCCCGGCTCATCTCCTGCACGAAGGGATAGCTGCCCTCGCGCGCCACCCGTTCGGCATTGCGGTGCAGAAAGGTCTGCAGCCAGACCGGGTCGAGCTTGCCGAAGTCCATGGCCGGATCGGCCTCGTAGGCCAGCGCGATCGCCGCCATCTCCGCGCGGTGGGCAAGAAGGCCCGACGCCTCGACCCAGCTCGCCCGTGGCAGATCGATGCGCCCGGTCTTGGCGAGGAAATCGAAGATCTGCCCGGGATCGCGGATGGAGATATAGCTCACCTGCCAGGGCCGTGAGCGACGGAAGCCGGGCGCCGAGGGATCGCAGATGACGGTGGTGATCTTGTCGTCGACGAAGACATAGGTGCCGCCGAAATGATTGGCCCAGAAGGCATCGTGGCGGAAGACCAGCTGGTCCGGCACCAGCACGTTCTGACGGATGTCGCCGGTCAACTTGGCAAGCTCGACCATGCGGTTGAGCAGCGCGTCGTCGCGCCAGGCGTCCGGCTCGCTCTGCAGCCGGTCGGACAGGCGGCGCAGTTCCGCGGCCTTGCCGAGTACGTCCTCAGCCGATAGCACCCTGAACTGCACCTCGTTGATCGACAGCAGATCCTCGAGCGTCTCGACGGTCGCAACCGAATCCTCGATCTCGCCATAGAGCGCATCCTTGATCGTCACCGCATTGATCGCACGCGCATTGGCGGTGAAGAACTCATGCATCAGACCGGCGGTGTTGGAAAAGCTGGTATGGACAACCGGCAGGCTCTCCTGCTCCGGCGTCAGCACGATGAAGCGCCGGTTCACCCGGTTGGGATCGAGATAGTCCCTGTCGCGCAGCTCGTCGGCGACCTGCGGCGAAAAGCCGGTCATGTCGATGTCGAATTCGGAAAGCGCCGTCGCCTTCAGCCCGAAGCCGGCCAGGGCCTTGTTGTAGCGGTCGACGAGATGGGGTTCGGTAACGGCGAGCAGCCGGCCATAGATCAGTTCGGCTTCGAGGAGACGGTTCATGCTTTGCTCTTCACCCGTCCGTGCGTTCTGTTTCGCCGCTCTTCGGCTGCCCCTCGCCCCAGACGAGATCGTCGAGATCGAGCCGCAGGGCCTTGGCGATCTGCCGGAAAACGGACAGACTGCCCTCCTTCTTGCCGGTCTCAATCTCAGAGAGATAAGCGGCGCTGATTCCCGCCGCCGCCGCCAGTTCCTTGGCCGACAGCCCGCGAAAATCCCGCCACACTCGGATCGGATTCTCGCCGTCGATCAGCCGATCGACGAACTCGGACGGGATTCGCTCCTCCTCGCCGGCAGCGACCCTGGCCTCGAAGGCCTGGACCGCCAGAAGGTCTTCGAGGTCCTCGGCCTGTTCCGCCTGACGCAAGAGCGCTTCATAATCCTTGCGGCTCAGGACCACGAGGTCCTCGCCGTTCGGCGTCGTGAAAGAAACAGCGGTGTTCATTGTTCCAATCCCCTGTAAACCTCGCCGCGCGCGGCAACCCTGATGACGTCGACGATGAACCCGTCCTCGCGGAAGATCACCCGCCAGTCGCCGACCCGCAGCCGGTAATACTCGACCCCTTCAAGCTTTTTGACATTGTTGGCGAGCGACGCGGGATCCTCGGCATATTGCACAATCTTCTGGCGAATCCGATCGGCCTCTGAAGCAGGCATCCGACCCAGTTTCTTGGCAGCTTGCTTGCTGTAGATGACCGTTCGTTTCACTATAGACCGCTCCCAGGGGCCGGGCAAGAAAATTAGCCATCAGCTAACTTTCACACCGACCACTTCCCCTCCCGCTTCATCGCCTCGATCGCGCCGATCGCCCGCTCCCGCTGTCGCTCCCGGCGGATGATCTCGCCCACCGCCGCCTCGTCCGATTTGTCGGCATAGCGGAATTCGCTGTCGGCATAGCGGTTGATCTCCTGCAGGATCATCTCCATCGTCACCGGCCCGCGTAGCTCGGCGATCATCGCCTTCTTCTCGTCGTAGCCCTTGTGCATGAAAGCTTCCGGCTTCGCGAACCACTCGTCCGGCAGTTCGACGTCCATGGCCCGCATCTTCACCGCATCGGTGATGTTCTTGATGGCCCGACCGGTGAAGCGCGGTTCGGCCAGCTTGATCTCGTGCAGATAGGCGCCGATGTCGGCAAGCGTCTCGATCCGGCCATGCTCCTTCTCGAAGCGCTCCCAGACCGCAACGAGCCCCTCTTCTTCCGGCCGGCCGTGCTTCTCGTAGGAGACCCCCACCGCCCGCTTGATCTCCTGGTTGGCAAACAGCTGGTGATCGCCGAGCGGGATCGAATGGTTCCTGCCGATCAAAAGCGCGAAGATGTCGATATAGTCCTCTTCCGTCTGCGGTCCGTCGACCAGCCAGCGCGCCCCGGCTCGCTGGCGCAAGGCATCGTCGACGTTTTCCGGATAGTTGGAGAACATGCCGAAAGTGCAGTTGCCGCGCACCACGGTGGATGCCCCGGCAAAAGCCTCCATCAAAACGGCGGTGATCTCGTGCTGGCCGGCGGACGCGCGGTCGTCCGACCGCTTGGCCGCCACCTGGTCGACATCGTCGATCGTGCCGAAGCCGATGACGCGCGGATTGATCACGTTGTCGATGAAGGCTTTGCAGTTCTGCCCCGACTTGCCCTGGTAGGAGGAGATCTGGTCGACGCCGAAATTCTCGTAGTGGAAGGCATAGCCGGCGACCTGGCAGTAATCGTTGAGCAACCCGGCGATCATCTGGATGAGGATGGTCTTACCGGTGCCCGGCATGCCGTCGCCGATGAAGGTGAAGAGAAAGCCGCCGAGCTCGACGAAGGGGTTCATCTGCCGGTCGAAGTCATAGGCCATCAGCATCTTGGCAAGCTTCATCGCCTGAAACTTGGCGATGTGGTTGCCGATGATTTCCTCGGGCTTCTTGAAGGTCATGACGAGCGGCTT
>DAIMJJ010000055.1:3509-19359 GCA_036722275.1 Rhizobium sp.
CGATGTGGTTGCCGATGATTTCCTCGGGCTTCTTGAAGGTCATGACGAGCGGCTTCCGCCGCTGGCCGGGCGCAACGTCGAAACCGTCGAGGGTGAAATCGTCCTGATCGATGCGGATATGACTGGCCTCAAAAGCGGAAAGCCCGGTGAACCGCGCCTTGCGGGTCAACAGCCCCTCGATCGCCGCACGGGCAAAGGCGCGCACCCGCTGGCCGAGCGTCGCGTCATCCGCGGCCCCCTTCAGCGCCGCATCGAGCCCCGCCACCATGCTTTTCAAGGCATCCTGCGGCGTATCGAACAGGAAATCCGGCTCCGGCGTATCGCTGACCGGCTCGCTTTCGCCGGCAAGCGTCGAGAGCAGATAGGCGGCCAGCGAAAAGGCCGCGACATAGGCCGAGGCCGACAAGAGCGCCTTGAACCGGGTGGCCTCCTCGCCCTGCAGGGGCGCCGTCACATTGCGCGCCTGCAACTGTTCGAGGTCCGTCTTCCGGCCAAACACCTCGCCGATCGCCAGCGCCACCTGAATGCCGCGCCGCACCCGGTAGAGCACGCCGTGCTGGGTCGGCGACAGCAGCGGATCGCCGCTGCCGGACGACTGGATGGTCTTTGCAAGCTCCACCTCGCGGGTGCGCCGCACGCCGCCCGTCGAGACCGTCGGGACGAAGCGCCGCCCGGTGCCGGCCAGCGCCGTACCCGCCGCCCCCTCGCCCGGGTCGAGCGCGACAAACCGCGTCACCAGCGCCTGCGCCACGGCCAGATGCTTTGCGATCTCGTCTTCGCGAAGGGTCGTCAGGCCGGCATTCAGACCGTTGCTCATCCTCAAACCTCGCTGACGACATTGTTGCCGGAAATGACGTGAACCTTGTAATTGCCAAAAATGGCATTGGCCTCGCCCGAGGCATAGAGCGCCTGATAGGCGTCGTGCGGCACCAGCGCATGCTTCTCATAGGCCGAGACGCCCATGCGGGCGGCTTCGAGGTCATTGGTCTCGATGTGGAATTCCTGGATCGCCGGGGTCGAGGAGAAAAAGCCCTTCACCGCCGGCCGCTCGGCCTTGGAAAACACTTCCTGCATGGTCCAGGTGAGGAGCCAGGCATTCTCCGCCTTGCGCACCCGCGACAGGATCTCGTTGATCCGCGCATTGTTCTCGGTGATGCCGGCCGAATAGAAGGGTCCGAGCACGATGCGCCGCAGCTGCTTGGGATGCAGCGTGGGAAGATCCTTGTCCATGTTCGTCGCGATGGTCGCCGGCGTCAGCGAATAGGCACCGTTCTTGGCCGCAAAATCGTCGAACCGGGCGGCGAGTTCCGGATTAAGCAGGCCGCCGACCGGCAGCGGAATATCGACGTCCGGATTGAGCTTGCCGTCCTTGCCGACCAGCACCTCGCGCACATTCTCCGAGGAATCCTCGACGTCGGCGACATAGACCATCGGCAGGGTGTTGGTGCCGTCAAACACCGCCCAGGTCACGCCATAGAGCGGCCGACCGGATTTTTCGCTCACCGTCACCCGCACGGTCTCCGGCAGAACGAAGGGTGAGAAGATCTCGCCCTTGCCGATCTGCTCGAGATAGATCCGCTCGGCCATCTGCGCCTGCAGCAGGCTCGGGAACGCCTTGGTGCGCAGGATGAAGTCGACCATTTCGCCGCGGATCGCGCCGGCGTCGGGCAGAGTGGCGAGACGCTTGTCGGCCATCAGCCGGTCATTCTCGAGTTCCAGCACATTCTGGAAGATCGGAAAGCCGCTCTCGGCACGGGATATACGGAACTGCTCGGTGAAGCCGATGCGGTTTTCCCAGCAGGCGAAGGAATTCGTCAGTCGCGCGACATAGGGAAGAAGCAGCTGTCCTGCGAGACCACTGCCGGGCAGCACGACGTCGGGATTGGACAGATAGGTCGAAAGCCCGCCGAGCGCGGCGCGGATGGCGTTGAAATACTGGGCGACCGCCCCATTGTTGGAGGCAGCGACGTTCATGGGCGATCAAACTCCTCTCGGCGGCCGGAGGCAAGCACCCCCCTCTGCCCTGCCGGGCATCTCCCCCTCAAGGGGGGAGAGCCGATCGACGCCGACGGCGCATACCCGAATTGGTTTCTCTGTGGCGCAGAGCGAAGTGGTGCGTCGATCTCCCCCCTTGAGGGGGAGATGTCACGAAGTGACAGAGGGGGGTAACCGCAACAGGACCGCCGATCGATCCGCCCCTCATCCCTCTGCCGGGACCTTATCCCCATAGAACGGGGAGAAGGGAAAGACGACCCAGGCTCTGTCCGACGCCTTGGATGTGAACCGGACGGCGCCACATCGTCCTTCTCCCCGCCTGCAGCGAGAAGGCGGCGGCAGCCGGATGGGGGGCAGGCTGCACGCTCTTCCATGATCGAACGCGATCGCATCACGACTTCACGTAATTGGCCGCATTGTGCTTGTCGAGAACCGCCTGGAAGCGCCGGGCGAAGGCCTCGTCGGCGAGCTTCTTGCGGCGCTGGATGTCCTGCGTCGCCAGCATGTTCTTCTCGTGCAGCTCCAGAAGATCACCGATATGTTTCTGCGCGGCGGCACCGACGCCGGCCATCGTCTCTTCGGCAGCCGTGTCGACCTGGCTGCCGAGCGTGTTGATCTTGTGGGCGACGTCCTGCTGCGCGGCCGTCTTCAACGAGTCTTCCAGCGCCTTGTAGAGCACGATGCGCTGTTCGGTATCGATGGTCAGCTTGTTGATCAGCGTGTTCTGCGCCGCGATCTGGTTGTTGAGGCTGTCGACGAAGGTCTGGAACATCGAGGTGTAGCGCTCGAGCGTCTGGCTCTCGGCCAAGAGTTCCTGCTCCTTGGCCTGCGCCTGGTTGTATTCGGTCGCCAGCTTGGAGCGTTCGCCTTCGAGTTCGGTGCGGGCCGACTGGTCGGTCGAGGCCGCGATCCTGTTTTCGATGTCGAGCAGCATCGGGTTCAGCTCGTCGATTCGCTTCTGCGTCGTCTCGAGGCTCGCAATCGTCATCTTGCGCCGCTCGATCACCTGGATCAGGCTCGCTTCCGAGCTCTTGTAGCGCTGGTCGAGCACCGCCCGCTGGTCCTTGAGGATGCCGACAATGCTGTCGGATTTCGCCAGCAGCTCCTGCAAATTGCCGGCCAGCGACATGTTGCGCACGCGGTCGGTGCGCATGCGCTGCGCCTTCTGCTTGGAAAAGATGCCGATGAACTTCTCGTAGCCGGTATAGCTCTTCATGCTCTCGAACTCGGCGCCGAACACATTGGTCGCGTCCTCGAGCCCGATGATGAGATCGGCGATATTGGCCTCCATCACCTTCTGCTGCTTGATCACGTCCTCGATGCGGGCATTCTCGATGTCGAAGTTGACGTCGCCCAGCTTGGTGTCGGCCTTGGCGAACTGGTCGAGCACGACGCTCGACTGCTCCATCTTGCCGCGCACCTCGTTGACCATGGTGCGGGTCTTTTCGATTTCGCTGTCGAAGGATTGTAGCGAGGCCATGCGGTCGTCTCCCTGAACTGTTGCCGGATCTCTCTCCGGCCCAAGCGGCGTGTGACCGCAACCTTATAACAAATCGACTTCATGAGAACCGCCGGGGCGGGTATCGACGAGAAAATTCAGAGCCTGATATGGAATTTCTGAAACAGCCTGCAAGACGAACGCAAACAAAAACGGGCAGCGGCACATCTGCGCGCCGCTGCCCGTTTTCAAAATTGGTCTGTCGACCCGTCGCGCTTATTGCGCGGCCGGGTTCTTCAGGTAGGCAATGACATTGGCGATGTCTTCCGGCTTCTTCAGGCCGGCAAAGGTCATCGTCGTGCCCTTGACCAGGTCGCGCGGCTTGGGGAGATACTCGGTCAGCAGCTCTTCCGACCAGACCTTGCCGTCGGCACCGAACTCGGTCATGGCCTTGGAATACTTGAAGCCCTCGACGGTGGCGACCGGACGGCCGATGACACCCATGAGGCTCGGGCCGACCTTGTTCTTCGGCTCGGTTGCCGTGTGGCAGGCCTGACATTGCTTGAACACCTTGGCACCGGCGACGGCGTCGCCTTCCGCAAAGGCCGCACCTGCGGGAACCACCAGCGAAGCAGCCAGGATCAGACAGCGAAGTTTCATGAACACTCCCTCTAAAAAACGCGGCGCGCCGCGCAAATGCAGCTCGTCCATCAGGCATATTAGACCAAGCACGGGCCCATTTCCACAGGGCGCAATGACGCGGACTTGACCATCGTCAAGCGGGTCCAGCCTTTTCAAGTATTTGCACCATTCAAGCGCGACTTAAGCATCGTCCGCAGCCCCTGTCATCACGTCGCAAACAGGGAGTGAAATAAGGCGCAAATGCGCAGGTGCGCTTGCTTTTGTGATGTATAGAATGTTGACTTGGGAACTTAAAAAAAACGGGAGTACCAGCATGACGAAATTCAATTTTCATCGCCTGACCATCGCATCCGCAGCCGCCGTCCTCGCCCTCGGCACTGTCCCGGCGATGGCGGCAGAACCGGAGAGCTGCTCCACCGTCCGTTTCTCCGACGTCGGCTGGACGGACATCACCTCGACCACGGCCACGGCGTCCGTGATCCTCAAGGCGCTCGGCTATGAGCCCACCGTCACGGTGCTCTCGCTGCCGGTCACCTACACCTCGATGAAGAACAAGGACATCGATGTCTTCCTCGGCAACTGGATGCCGAGCCAGGCAAACGACATCAAGCCCTTCACCGAGGACAAGTCGGTCGAATCCTACGGCCCGAACCTCGAAGGCGCGAAGTATACGCTCGCCACCAACGCCAAGGGCGCCGAGCTCGGCATCAAGGACTTCGCCGACATCGCCAAGCACAAGGACGCGCTGGAAGGCAAGATCTACGGCATCGAGCCGGGCAATGACGGCAACCGCATCGTGCTCGAGCTGATCGAGAAGAACGAGTTCGGCCTTGAAGGCTTCGAAGTCGTCGAATCCTCGGAACAGGGCATGCTGGCGCAGGTCGCCCGCGCCGAACAGGACGGTGCGCCGGTCGTCTTCCTCGGCTGGGCCCCGCATCCGATGAACGCCAACTTCAAGCTGACCTACCTGACGGGCGGCGATGACACCTTCGGCCCGAACTTCGGCGGCGCCTCGGTTTATACCAATGTTCGCGCCGGCTACCTCACCGAGTGCCCGAATGTCGGCAAGTTCATCACCAACCTGAAGTTCTCGCTCGACATGGAAAACCTCGTCATGGGCGGCATCCTCAACGAAGGCAAGGACCCGGAAGTCGCAGCAACCGACTGGCTGAAGGCCAATGGTGCGGCGATCGAACCGTGGCTTGCCGGCGTCACCACCAAGGACGGCAAGGACGCCCTGCCCGCGGTGAAGGCTGCCCTCGGCCTTTGATGGCAACTGAGCAAGGGAGCGGCGAAAGCCGCTCCTTCTTCATCAGGAGTATCACAAGCCGAAAAGGCACTGGGGAATCATGGACTGGCTCACGGAATACAGGATCCCGATCGGGGTTGGCGCCAAGGAGGCAGTCAACTGGCTGACCACCAATCTGAAATTCTTTTTCGACTTCATTGCCGCGATCTTGAACGCATCGATCAATGCGATGCTGTTCGTATTGCAGGCCCCTTATCTCAAGGGGACCGCCTTTGCGGAATACTATCCGCTGTTGATGATCATCGTTTTTACCGCCATCGCCTGGCTGATGCGGCGCTCGCTCGGCGTCGCCGCCTTTACCCTGGTCGGCCTGCTGGTCATCTATAACCAGGGCTACTGGAAGGAAACCATGGAAACGCTGGCGCTGGTGCTGGCTGCCACCGGTGTCTCGATGGTGGTCGGCGTTCCGATCGGCATTGCCGCGGCCCGTCGTCCCTGGCTCTATTCCGGCATTCGCCCGATCCTCGACCTGATGCAGACGATCCCGACCTTCGTTTATCTGATCCCGGCGCTGATCCTGTTCGGCCTCGGCATGGTGCCGGGTCTGATCGCCACCGTCATCTTCGCCATTCCCGCGCCGATCCGGCTCACCCGCCTCGGCATCATCTCCACCCCGCCCTCGCTGGTCGAGGCGGCCCAGGCCTTCGGCGCCACCCCCTCCCAGGTGTTGCGCAAGGTCGAGCTGCCCTTCGCCATGCCGCAGATCATGGCGGGCCTGACGCAGACCATCATGCTGTCGCTGTCGATGGTGGTCATCGCCGCCCTCGTTGGTGCCAGCGGTCTGGGCGTGCCGGTCGTGCGCGCGCTGAACACCGTCAACATCGCCAAGGGCTTCGATTCCGGCCTTTGCATCGTCATCCTCGCCATCATTCTCGACCGCATCTTCCGGTCATCCGACGAAGGAGACGCCGCATGACCGCCGTCCAGTTCGACAATGTCTCGATCATCTTCGGATCCAACCCGCAAAAAGCCCTCGAAATGGCCGATGCCGGGCGCAGCCGCGACGAGATCGGTGCCGAAACCGGCCTGGTGCTCGGCGTCGCCAATGCTTCGCTCGATATCCAGGAAGGCGAGATCCTCGTCCTCATGGGCCTGTCCGGCTCCGGCAAGTCGACGCTGCTGCGCGCCGTCAACGGGCTTGCCCCCGTGGTGCGCGGCGAGGTGCGCGTCTTTAATGAGGGCCGCACGACCAATCCCTACACCTGCTCGCCGCAGCAGCTGCGCGACCTGCGCATGCACACCGTCTCCATGGTGTTCCAGCAGTTCGGCCTTTTGCCCTGGCGCACGGTGGCCGAAAATGTCGGCTTCGGCCTCGAGCTCGCCGGCGTTCCGGAAGCCGAGCGTCGCAGCCGCGTCGAGGAACAGCTCGAGCTCGTCAATCTGGCGAAGTGGTCGAGCCGCAAGGTGCAGGAACTCTCGGGCGGCATGCAGCAGCGCGTCGGTCTTGCCCGCGCCTTTGCCACCGGCGCCCCGATCCTTCTGATGGACGAGCCGTTCTCGGCGCTCGATCCGCTGATCCGCACCCGTCTGCAGGACGAACTGCTCGAGTTCCAGCGGCGGCTGAAGAAGACCATCCTCTTCGTCAGCCACGACCTCGACGAGGCGTTCCGCATCGGCAACCGCATCGCCATCATGGAGGGCGGGCGAATCATCCAGTGCGGCACGCCGCAGGAGATCGTGCGCAACCCGGCCGACCAGTATGTCGCCGACTTCGTGCAGAACATGAATCCGATCAACATGCTGACCGCCGGCGACATCATGCATGCCGGGATCGACGGCAGCGCTGCCGGCACGGTTGCCGGCACCGCCCGTCGCGACACCCCGCTCATCGAGGTGCTCGACGTGCTGTCGCGGCAGCCAGGCACGATCGGCGTGGTTGACAATGGCGCGGTCATAGGGACGATCACGGCGCAAGACGTCGTTGCCGGTCTCACCCAGCATCGGCGCAAGGCCTGACAGGAGAGACCCGTCAGGCTTCATCCTTTGCTTTGGAGATCCCATGACGGACAAACCCTCAGTCATCCGCGAAACCGACGACGAGGCGCGCGGGCTCGCCCGCCGCCTCCTGCGCTCCGCCCGCTATGTGGCGCTGGCGGTCATAGACCCGCAAAACGGCTTTCCTTCCGTGAGCCGCGTGCTTGTCGGCACCGACACCGACGGTGCCGCAGTCATCCTCGTCTCGGCGCTTTCGGCCCACACGAGGGCGCTTGAGGCCGACCAGCGGGTTTCGCTGCTCGCCGGCGAACCCGGCAAGGGCGATCCGCTCGCTCATCCGCGGCTGACCCTGCAGTGCCTTGCCGAATCGGTCGAGCGCGACGGTGCGGTCCATGCCAGGCTGCGCAGCCGTTTCATCGCCCGCCACCCGAAGGCCAAGCTCTACATCGATTTTCCCGACTTCCGCTTCTTCCGGCTGCTGCCGAAGGCCGCGAGCCTCAATGGCGGCTTCGGACGCGCCTATCTCCTGCCCGGAGAAGACTTCGTCATTGCGGCGAATCCGGCCGGCGACCTCGCCGGAAACGAGCTGGAGATACTACAAGATTTAGTGAGCACAAAACCGGAACTCGCAGAGCGCATGGCGGTCGATCGCTGCGGTCAGAAAGCGGGGAAATGGGCATTTTGTGGTGTTGATGCGGCCGGAATTGATCTAATTTCGGGCGATTTACTGGTTAGATACGATTTTGGGCATCTTATAGGCTCAAAGGCGGAACTCTATTCCGAACTCACTAATACAGCATACCCGATACCTTAAATTTAGGCATATACAATTTTTTGAGTATTGTTAGAGTTCTATCATAGCCATTTTGATGGATTGCAAACCGTCGCCTTCCCCCCCACCGAGGCACGGCAAACGAAAGTTGATCTGATGAAAACCAAGGCATTGTCCGAACACTCGATTGCAGCCGCCGGCCTCCTGACGGCCATGGCAAATCCCAAGCGCCTGATGATCCTTTGCAGCCTCGTCGAGGGCGAAGTGCCGGTCGGCGTTCTCGCAACCCAGGTCGGCCTCAGCCAGTCCGCTCTCTCCCAGCACCTTTCGAAACTGCGCGCCCAGAAACTGGTGAAGACCCGCCGCGACGCGCAGACGATTTATTATTCCAGCACATCCGAGGCCGTCATCAAGATCCTCGGCACGCTGGAAGACATTTATTGCACCAGCACTGCCAGTAAATCGGCCGCCTAACAGGAAGCCGCCTACGGCGGCGACACGCAAATCCGGTCGGGAATATTCCCGTCCGGGGAAGACCGCGGCAATTTGAAAGCAATGCATTTTCCCGATTGACCGGCAGATCTCGGATTTGCCGGTCTTTGTTTTTCTCGCGCATGTCTGGATAGTCCGGTGTTTCAGGTGCCAGCCCGTCGTCGAAACATTCGGGCTGACACCTGCCAGCGATTGCCACCGGTCAAGGGAACGACACCCAGTCTGCCCACCAGGCGTCTTCCGCCCAAGACCTTCCGCCATGGACCTTGCCCTGAGCTTGACGAAAGGCCGCGTGCCTTCCGCTAGGTGAGGCCGCGACAAGGCCCTGCGCCCCGGCGCCAACCTGCCCCCCCCAGAGGCCGAGCCTGACGTTCCTTTCGCCGGAGCTGGGCTGGCCGCCATGGCTGCTGCCATGTCACGGCCCTGTCGTGCCGATCCGGCCACTGAAGGCCGTCCTTCGCCGGGCAATCATAACCGGAACCCGCACGATCCATGATGTTTCGTGATGCCGGTTGACGAGCAGGGTCGCCCTGTTAATTTGACAGGGTTTTTTCGAATATCCGGCTCTGCGCCGCCAACAGGGAATGGCCGCCCGTCACAACTTCGGCCATGGAGAAATTGGATGTCCAACCGCCTGAATACCACGCCGAACGATCTGCGTGCCTTCTGGATGCCGTTCACGGCAAACCGCCAGTTCAAGAAGGAACCGCGCCTCTTCGTCGGCGCCAAGGATATGTACTACACGACCCATGACGGCCGCCAGGTGCTCGACGGCACCGCCGGTCTCTGGTGCGTCAACGCCGGCCACTGCCGCCCGAAGATCACCGAGGCGATCCGCGAGCAGGCCGGTGAACTCGACTACGCACCGGCCTTCCAGCTCGGCCACCCCAAGGCCTTCGAGCTGGCCAACCGCCTGGTCGACATCGCGCCGGAAGGCATGAACCACGTCTTCTACACCAATTCCGGTTCAGAATCGGTCGACACGGCGCTGAAGATCGCCCTCGCCTACCAGCGCGTAAAGGGTGAAGGCTCCCGTTTCCGCCTGATCGGCCGCGAGCGCGGTTATCATGGCATCAACTTCGGCGGCATGTCGGTCGGCGGCATCGTCTCGAACCGCAAGATGTTCGGCACGCTTCTGACCGGCGTCGACCATCTGCCCCATACCCACCAGCCGGCCAAGAACGCCTTCACCAAGGGCCAGCCGGAGCACGGTGCCGAGCTTGCCGACGAGCTGGAGCGCATCGTCGCCCTGCACGACGCCTCGACCATCGCCGCCGTCATCGTCGAGCCGGTTTCGGGCTCGACCGGCGTTCTCATCCCGCCGAAGGGTTATCTCCAGCGCCTGCGCGAGATCTGCACCAAGCACGGCATCCTGTTGATCTTCGATGAAGTCATCACCGGTTTCGGCCGCCTCGGCGCGCCCTTCGCCACCCAGTTCTTCGACGTCAAGCCGGACATCATCACCACCGCCAAGGGCCTGACCAACGGCGTCATCCCGATGGGCGCGGTCTTCGTCACCTCCGAGATCCACGACGCCTTCATGACCGGTCCGGAGCACATGATCGAGTTCATGCACGGCTACACCTATTCCGGCAACCCGATCGCCTCGGCCGCCGGTCTCGGCACGCTCGACACCTATAAGGAAGAAGGCCTGCTGACGCGTGCGGCCGAGCTTGCTCCCTACTGGGAAGAGAAGCTGCATTCGCTGGCCGATTGCCCGCATGTCATCGACATCCGCAATATCGGCCTGATCGGCGCCATCGAGCTTGCCCCGATCGCCGGCGAGCCGACCAAGCGCGCCTTCAACGCCTTCCTCAAGGCCTATGAATCGGGCCTGCTGATCCGCACCACCGGCGACATCATCGCGCTCTCGCCGCCGCTGATCATCAGCAAGGCCGAGATCGACGAACTGTTCGACAAGCTGCGCAAGGTTCTGATGGCCAACATCTGATCCGGCGTCCTTGACGACGTACGGAAGGCGGCCCCCGGGCCGCCTTTTTCATTGGGCCTTGATCCCGATCATCGCCACCGCGGGCTCGGCCGTCAGGATGGCAATGGCGAAACGGCGCTGGAGGCTAAGACCCATGGCGGTCCCGACGACGAAGAACGAGCTGATCGAGGCGATCGACCGCACCTATCTGCGACTGCGGCGCGATCTCGACCGGGTGCCCTTCGAGCTCTGGTCGATGCCCGGCATCGAGGGTCATGTCCACGGCACGACGATCAGCACCCACGATCTCGTCGCCTATCTCCTCGGCTGGAACGAACTGGTGCTCAAATGGCATGCCAAGAAGGCGGCGCAGGAACCCGTCGACTTTCCCGAAACCGGATACAAGTGGAATGAACTCGGCAGGCTCGCGCAGAAATTCTACGGCGACTACCGCGCCCTCGGACCGGAGACACTGCTTGCCCGGCTCGACGCAGCGAAGGGTGCGATCCTCGCAGTCGTAGAGGCCAGCGACGAGGCCGATCTCTACGGCCGTCCGTGGTATGACAAATGGACGCGCGGCCGGATGATCCAGTTCAACACCGCATCCCCTTACGCCAATGCCTCGGGCCGGCTGCGCAAGTGGCTGAAGACCAAACCGGAGGGGATAGGCGGGGGCTGATGCGTACCGTAGAGCGCAAGCCTGACCTTTTTCGCTTCGGGCGTTTACGTTAGGCTCACGAAAAACAAGAAAAGCCCCAGGGGAGTCTCGAAGGGTCCGCCCTTTGCAACGTTCAAGGAGAAATGACATGAACCTGAAATTGTTGACGAGCACCGCACTGGTTGCCGCCCTCGCCTTTGCCTCGACGGCACGCGCCGACATCACCATCGGCCTCATTGCACCGCTCACCGGACCGGTCGCCGCCTATGGCGAACAGGTCAAGCACGGCGCCGAAGTGGCAGTCGAGGAAATCAACAAGGCCGGCGGCATCAATGGCGAGAAGGTCGTGCTGAAGATGGCCGACGATGCCGGCGAACCGAAGCAGGGCGTGTCCGCTGCCAACCAGCTGGTCGGTGACGGCGTGCGCTTCGTCATCGGTCCGGTCACCTCGGGCGTTGCCATCCCGGCTTCCGACGTGCTGGCCGAAAACGGCGTGCTGATGGTCACCCCGACGGCGACCGCCCCGGACCTCACCAATCGCGGCCTCACCAACGTGCTGCGCACCTGCGGCCGCGACGACCAGCAGGCCGAAGTCGCCGCGAAATACGTTCTCGCCAACCTGAAGGACAAGAAGGTCGGCGTCATCAATGACAAGGGTCAGTACGGCAAGGGCCTCGCCGACGCCTTCAAGAAGACGCTCAACGAAGGCGGCGTGACCGAGGTCTTCAACGACGCGCTGACCGCCGGCGACAAGGACTTCAGTGCGCTGACCACCCGTCTCAAGGCGGAAGGCGTCGAAGTGATCTACTTCGGCGGTTATCACCCGGAAGGCGGCCTGCTCGCTCGCCAGCTCGCCGATCTCGACATCAAGGCGACGATCATCGGCGGCGACGGCCTGTCGAACAGCGAATTCGCCTCGATCGGTGGTGACGCCGCCAACGGCGCGCTGTTCACCAACGCCTCCGACGCGCTGAAGAACCCGGATTCCAAGGCTGCCGCCGACGCGCTTGCCGCCCGCAACATCCCGGCCGAAGCCTTCACGCTCAACGCCTATGCCGCCGTCGAAGTCATCAAGGCCGGCATCGAAAAGGCCGGTAGCGCCGAAGACGCAGCCGCCGTTGCCACCGCGCTGAAGTCCGGCGAACCGATCGCCACTGCCATCGGCAAGGTGACCTATGGCGAAACGGGCGACCTCACCTCGCAGAGCTTCTCGCTGTTCAAGTGGGACGCCGGCAAGATCGTCGCCGTCGAGTAAGACGCACGGACCAAGTCCGAATACCGAAAGCGGCCGGAAACGGCCGCTTTTTTTGATGCCTCGTAGAGGTCCGCACGCGGGGCATTGAACGGGTGTATCGATTTTGATACATTGCCCTCCATGAAGCCGATCACGTTTCTGGGCGACAGCCGAGAGGTCTTGCGAGGATTTCCCGACAACGCTCGCTATCGCCCCGGCGTGGAGTTGCGGGCGGTTCAAAGCGGGTTCGATCCTGCCGACTGGAAACCGATGACGACTGTCGGAGAAGGCGTGCGCGAGATCCGCATCCGCGAGCCGTCCGGCGCTTATCGGATCATTTACCTTGCCACATTGGCGGATCGTGTTCCGGTCCTGCATGCATTTCAGAAAAAGACCAGAGCCACGGCACAGCGGGACATAGACTTGGCCTCCAGGAGATTGAGAAGTTGGAAGACACGGAATTGAAGGCTACGACCTATGACAGCGTGTTCGATGCGCTGACCGAAACGGAAGCGGAGGCCGCGAACATGACGGCCCGTGCCGATGTGCTGCTCGCCATCCGAGAGCAGGTCCGCAGGTGGAACCTGCCTCAGGAACAAGCAGCACTCCGACTTGGATTGACCAGGCCACGCCTCAACGATCTGCTCCGCGGCAAGTTGGACAAGTTTTCCCTCGACGCACTGGTCAATATCGCGACCGCCGCCGGTTTTCGGCTTCAGATCGTCTTGGAGAATGAACGGGCGGCCTAAGCGAAGCTGTCCTTTTCCCTTCCCCTGCCCCGCCCCGGCCCGCTACACTCCCAGTGAACCGGAATCGGAGTGACCGCATGCGCAGCTTGGAAAACCGCATCGACCAAGGCGTCGGACGCGTGCCTGCCGACATCGTGCTGAAGAACGGCCGCTATTTCGATCTCGTCACCGGCGAACTCGTCTCCTCCGACATCGCCATCTGCGGCGATACCATCGTCGGCACCGGGGATAGCTATGAGGGCCGCGAGGTGATCGACCTTTCAGGCCGCATCGTCGTACCCGGCTTCATCGACACCCATCTCCACATCGAAAGCTCGCTGGTCACGCCGCACGAATTCGACCGTTGCGTCCTGCCCCATGGCGTCACAACGGTGATCTGCGATCCCCACGAGATCGCCAACGTTCTGGGCAGCGAGGGCATCCGCTTCTTCCTCGATAGTGCCGATGAGACGATCATGGACATCCGCGTCCAGCTCTCCTCCTGCGTCCCGGCCACCCATCTTGAAACGTCCGGCGCAGACCTGCCGATCGAGAAACTCCTGCCCTTCCGCAATCACCCCAAGGTGATCGGGCTTGCCGAATTCATGAATTTCCCCGGCGTGATCCACAAGGATCCGATCGCGATGGCCAAGCTCGAAGCCTTTCAGGACGGCCATATCGACGGCCACTCTCCGCTCCTCTCCGGCCGCGACCTGAACGGCTATCTCTCCGCCCGGATCCGCACCGACCACGAATGCACCAATGTGCCGGAAGCCATGGAGAAGCTCCGCAAGGGCATGCATATCCTGGTGCGCGAAGGCTCGGTGTCGAAGGACCTGCATGCGCTGATGCCGATCCTCACCGAGCGGCTGTCGCCCTTCCTCGCGCTCTGCACCGACGATCGCAACCCGCTCGACATCGCCGAGGAAGGCCATCTCGACTACATGATCCGCACCGCGATCGCCCATGGCGTCGAGCCGATCGCGATCTACCGCGCCGCCTCGATCTCGGCGGCCCGGGCCTTCGGGCTTCGCGACCGCGGTCTCGTCGCCCCCGGCTGGCGCGCCGATCTCGTGGTGATCGACAGCCTGGAGAACTGCAAGGCCGAGATGGTCTTCTCCGCCGGCCGCCGCGTCACCGACGCACTCTTTGCCACCCGCAATCCTGTCGCCCCGGTCGGCCTCGACAGCGTCAAGGCGCGCCATGTCAAGGCCGCCGATTTCGGCGTACCCGTGACCGAAGGCGAAACGCCGGTGATGGGCGTCATGCCCGGCAAGATCATCACCGAGCACCGCCGCTATCGCCTGCCGTCGAACGGCAACCAGACCACCGTCGACCTCGGACGCGACATCATCAAGGTCGCCGTCATCGAGCGCCACGGCAAGAACGGCAACCATGCCAATGGCTTCGTGCAAGGGTTTGGCCTGAAGAAGGGCGCCATCGCCTCGACCGTCGGCCATGACAGCCACAATATCTGCGTGGTCGGCGTCTCAGAGGACGACATGGCGCTCGCCGCCAATCGCCTCGGCGAGATCAAGGGAGGCTTCGTCGTGGTCGAGGACGGCAAAGTGACTGGCGAGATCCCGCTCCCCGTCGCCGGCCTGATGAGCCTCGAACCGTTCGAGACGGTGCGCGATACGCTGCATCATCTGCGGCAGGCCGCCTATGCGCTCGGCACCACGCTGCAGGAACCCTTCCTCCAGGTCGCCTTCTTGCCGCTCCCGGTCATCCCGCACCTGAAGATTTCCGACAAGGGCATGGTCGACGTGGACCAGTTCCGGCTGATCGGCTGAGCGGGCTTGTTGAAGCTCCACACTTGTACTATATTTTGTACAAGTGCGGAGGGTGCGATGGACACGGTTTTTTTCTCGAAGGCGCGGGCCGAGCTCGCAGGCTTGCTCGACAAGGTGAACGAAGATGCGGTGCCGGTGGAAATCGTGCGCCGCGATAAGCCGTCTGCCATCCTCATCGGCAAGGATGAATACGAGGGCATGATGGAGACCATCCACCTGCTGTCGTCTCCGGCCAACGCCGCGCGCCTGCTCAAGGCCAAGGCTGACATCGAGGCTGGCCGCTTCACCATCCGCGACATTCCTCTCGATCCAAAAGGATGAACCGTGCAGCTCGCGTTCACCGAGGACGCCTGGGAGGATTACCTGTACTGGCAGGAGACCGACAGGAAAATGCTGGCGCGTGTCAACGAACTGCTTCGGGATACGCTGCGCCATCCCTTCGCAGGCATCGGCAAACCCGAGCCCCTGAAAGGAAGCCTGAAAGGCTATTGGTCACGGCGGATCAATCAGGAACACCGGCTGGTCTATCGCCCTATGGAACGCGACGGCGTTCAGGTGCTCGTCATCGCTCAATGCCGCTATCACTATTGAAAACGGCGGGAAGGTCGCCCTCCCCGCCGTCGTTCATTCGCGGTCCGCCAGATCCGTCAGTGGCTGGCCGCAGCCGCGGCACCGAGCCCCGTTTCCGAGCGGATGAACTGGTCGCGGAAGCCGGCCTTGTCGAGGGCGGCGCGCGGGCTCTTGTCGGTGACCGAGAAGAACCAGATGCTGGCAAACGCGATCGTCATCGAGAACAGCGCATACTGCTCATAGGGGAAGATCGGCTTTTCGAAGCCGAGCACCGCCACCCAGACCGCCGGTCCGAGCACGACGCAGGCCACCGCACTGATCAGCCCGCGGAGGCCGCCGACAAAGGCGCGGCGG
>DAIMJJ010000056.1:0-19305 GCA_036722275.1 Rhizobium sp.
CAGGCCCGCGGCCGTGATTGCAGCACTGACTGCCACGTCCCAGCGCGAGCTTCCACCGTGGCGGCCGACGCCCCAAACGAGCGGGCGAAGCGTCTGAAATATGCCGTAGAGGACAAAGGCAGCGAAGGCGAGCAGGATCAGCGCCGGCGCGATGCGCAGCACGAGAAACGAACCCCAGCCGCCATCGAATGCAAGCCAGAGCGCGTTCAGGATGCCGATCTGGTCCTGACCGGCGGGCCGCGTGTCATAGACCAGCTTGAAGATGACCGAAGCGCCGACGAAGGAGATCGCCATCGGCATGAAGATCAGGGACTTGGCGATGCTGCCCCAGGAGATGCGATCGGTGAGCTGGGCAACCAACAGGCCGAAGGCGGTGGACGCGGCCGGCACGACAATCAGCCACAACATGTTGTTGCTGATCGCTTCCCAGAATTTCGGCTCGTTGGCCATCCGCTGGTAGTTGGCGAGCCCGACGAAGGCCCCGCCGGCACTGCGGTCCGTCAGCGACAGCCAGAGAGTGGCGACGACCGGATAGGCCAGATAGAGGCCGAGCGCGAAGATCGCGGGAAAGAGGAAGAGCCAGGGCCGCACCATATTGGCGCGGTTGATATTGCGGCCGGCGTTGGGACCGGAGGCCGGAAAGAGGATCCTGTCGACAAAAAGGTTCGACAGATAGAAATAGCCGACACAGCCGCCGACACCGACGACAATCGTGATCAGGGCTTGAAATGCCGGGTTCATGATGGTGTTCCCCCTCCGCCTGCCTTGGGATTCTGTTAGCGGATCGCCCGGACCCGAAGGCCCGGACGACCGTCAATCCATATAGGTCGGATGAACCTTACTTGATCCCGTCCCACGACGTCTGGATCGACTTGGCAACCTCTTCCGCGGACTTGCCACCGACGAAGTCGACCATACCGGTCCAGAAGGCGCCGGCGCCGATGGCGCCCGGCATCAGGTCGGAGCCGTCAAAGCGGAACGTCGTGGCCTGCAGCAGGATGTCGTTCATCTTGCGGACGGTCGGATCCGTGAACACTTCCGTGTTGACGCCCTTATGCGGGGTCAGGAAGCCCTTCTGGGCCATCCAGATCTCATGGGCGATCGGCGACTTCAGGAATTCGATGAAGGCGCGGGCAGCCTTGCTGTCCTTGGTGATGGCGAAGGTCGTGCCGGCACCGAGGACCGGATTGCCGAGATCCTTCCCGGCATAGGACGGGAAGTAGAAGAAATCCACGTCTTCGCCGACGCTGGTGCCCTCAGGGAAGAAGGACGGAATGAAGGACGCCTGGCGGTGCATGTAGCACTGCGGCGGCGAAGAGAAGAGGCCCTTCGGGCTGTCGCGGAAATCGGTCGAGGCGACCGCACCGGTGCCGCCGGCGACGAACTTATCGTTCTTGGCGAACCAACCGAACTCGTTAATGGCGTTCACGACGATCGGGTCGTCGAACTTCATCTCGTTGGACACCCACTTGTCGTAGTCTTCCGGAGAGGCCGTGCGCAGCATCAGGTCTTCCACCCAGTCGGTCGCCGGCCAGCCGGTCGCGGCCCCGGAACCGAGACCGATGCACCACGGGGTTCCGCCGTCGGCGACAATCTTCTCGGTCAGCGCCTTCAAATCTTCCATGGACTTGGGAATTTCGTAGCCGGCGTCCTCAAAATTCTCCGGCGAGTACCAAACGAGCGACTTCAGGTCGGTCTTGAACGGGAAGCCGTAGAAGGCCTTGTTGCCGTCCTTGCCGGCATAGGTGCCGAGGTCGACCCAGGACTGACCGGCAGCATAGTTTTCCTTCAGCCATGCAGCGTTGTCGCCACCGAGATCGACAAGGAAGCCGCGCTTGGCCATGTCGGACGCGAGGCCCGGCTGCGGGAAGATGGCGATATTGGGGGCGGAGCCAGCCTCGAGGTCCACCACGATCTGCTGCTCGAAACTATCCGAGCCGGTGTAGCGCACATCGGCTCCGGTCGCCTCGGCAAAATAGGCCAAAACGCTTTCCACCAATTGCTGGTCCGGACCGAGCCAGGGACCGAAAATGGTGATCTGCTCGCCGTTCAGTTGGGTCTTCTTCAATTCTTCGAAGCTCGCCCAATTGAACTTGGCGTCTTCGCCCGGCTTGAACTTCAGCTCGGCTGCACCGGCGGTTCCGGCGAGAAGCGCCGCTGCGGCAACCGTCATCAAAAACATGTTCTTCATGTGATTTACCTCCCATCACATCTGGACGGGAAAGCCCCGTCTCTTGTCTTCCACGCAGTCTTTCAAAGCGCTTTGGCGCCCCAAGTCATCCCATCGGGTCAGGCGCGGAGTCAAGCACATTTCCGAAATTGCCGCAAATGCTTGCAACAAGGCAGCGAAGAATTCGGCAGATGCAATCGTTTCGACCAATTTCCTGTTTGTTTGTTCCGGCGCGGCTGCTAGACAAGGTGTCCAAGCGCTTTGGACGCCAACGAGGCGGCACTCCTCTTGCCGGGCGGGCAAAGCGCCAGGGAGGACTGTTCGGTGAATCTGAAGCAATTGGCGCAACTGCTGGGCCTGTCCCAGACGACGATCAGCCGCGCGATCAACGGCTATCCGGAAGTGAGCGAAGAGACGCGTCAACGCGTGCTGAAGGCTGCCCAGGAAACCGGCTATCGCCCCAACCGCGCAGCCCAGCGGCTGGCGACCGGCAAGGCCGGCTCGATCGGTCTCGTCATGCCGATCGAACCCAACGACAATTCCGACATCCACTTCGCCGAGTTCCAGCGCGGGCTGGCCGAGGAAGCGCTGCGCCATGATTTCCATCTGGTGATCATGCCCGCCCAGCCGCATGACGAGGAACAGGCGATCCGCTGGCTGGTGGCGAGCGGCAGCGTCGACGGCTACTATCTGGCCTATATGCGTGCCGAGGACCCGCGCATCGCCATGGCGAAAAGCCTGCCGGTGCCGTTCATCGTGCATGGCCGCTCGCATGGGCTTCCCGACGACTATCCCTATCTCGACGTCGACAACGAGGGCGCCTTTCGCGATGCCGCCCGCCTGCTGCTCGACCTCGGCCACAGGCGGTTTGCCCTGCTCAACGGTCCCGATGAGTTCGATTTCGCGATCCGCCGCCGGATCGGCACGGTGGAGGCTCTCACGGAAAAGGGGATCACGCTCGATCCCGCGGCGATGCGCCACACGGCGATGACCGACGAGGCGGGCTTTCGCGGCATGTCGGAACTGCTCGAGCGGCCGGAGCGGCCGACCGCGGTGCTCTGCGCGTCGACGGTGCTGGCGCTCGGCGCGGTCCGGGCGATCAACCGGGCGGGACTGAAGCTCGGCGAGGACATTTCGCTGATCGCCCATGACGACGTGCTGCCGCTGCTCAAGCCGGAGAACTTCACCGTGCCGCTGACGACGACGCGTTCCTCGCTGCGCGCGGCCGGCATCCGGATCGCCCAGCGGCTGATCGCGGCAATCAAGCGTTCCGAACCGCAGCCGCCGGAGCACGAATTGTGGGGCGCCGACCTCGTCATCCGCGCCTCGACCGGGCCGGCGCCGCGATAACGGCGCACGGCACGGCACCCTGCCCCGGCGATGGCCGGGGCGTCAGGCAGTCTCCGGGCGAAGATCCTCGCCGCCCGGGGCCGGTGTTTCAGAACTTCGGCGCGGGGCGGCCCTTGGCGCGATAGGCGGCGATCACCGTATTGGCCATCAGCATGGCAATGGTCATCGGGCCGACGCCGCCCGGAACCGGGCTGATCGCGCCTGCCACCGGTGCGCATTCGGCAAAGGCGACGTCACCGACGAGGCGGCTCTTGCCCTCGCCCTTGTCGGGCGCCGGGACGCGATTGATGCCGACATCGATCACGGTCGCGCCGGGCTTCACCCAGTCGGCCTTGACCATTTCGGCGCGACCGACGGCGGCAACGAGAATGTCGGCATTGCGGGCGATGGCGGCGAGATCACGGCTGCGCGAATGGCCGATCGTCACCGTCGCGTTGGCAGCGAGAAGCAGCTGCGCCATCGGCTTGCCGAACAGGTTGGAACGGCCGATGACGAGGGCATTGAGGCCGGAGAGATCGCGGCCATGGATCTGACGCACCAGGATCATGGCGCCGGCCGGGGTGCAGGACACCAGTCCGGTTTCGGCATCCCCCGTGGCCAGCTTGCCGGCATTGACGACATGCAGACCATCGACATCCTTTTCCGGCAGGATGGACTGGATGACGGCTTCGGAATCGAAATGCTTCGGCAGGGGAAGCTGGACGAGCACGCCGTCGATCTCGGGATCGGCATTGAGTTCCGCCACCAGCGCCATCAGGGCTTCCTGCGTGGTCTCCTCGGGCAGCGTGTGCTGCACCGACTTGAAGCCGCACTGCTTGGCCATGCGGCTCTTGGAGCCGACATAGGCGTGGCTGGCCGGATCATTACCGACAATCACCACCGCGAGACCGGGCCTGCGACCCGCTTCGCGTTCCAGAACCGCCGCTGCCTCTGTGACGGCCTCGATTACCGAAGCCGCTGCCTGCTTGCCATCAATCACCGTTGTCACGATCGCATCCCTCGCTCGCGTTTTTCCGGCACCATAACCGCCGCATCGGGCCGGCAATAGCCTCTCTCCGCCGTATGGTGTCAAAAGCACGGGATTTGCAAGGGGGAAAGAACTACCCGTGTGGATGCGACCGTCCTTTGACGGTGCCCGCGGGCGCGGACGGCTCGATGCCCGGCTAGCGGCGGATAGACGGCCCCGGTTCGACGCCGGCGGCATGGCGCGGCGCGCCGAACAGCTTGAAGCGCAGCGCATGGCCGAGGAAGACCGGGATGCCGACAACGTAGCGATACCACAGCCGCCGCGGCTCGAGCCACAGGCGATAGACCCATTCCGAGCGGAGGTGGCGCATCCACAGCGGTGCGCGCGGCACCTCGCCGGAGACGAAATCGAAGAGCGCTCCGACGCCGATCACCAGCCGGGCGTGTTCAGGGCGCACATTGCGATCGATCCAAACCTCCTGCAGCGGTGTGCCGAGCGCGACCAGAAGAATGTCGATGCGGTTTTCGACCAGCCGGTCCAGCACGGCCGCGCAGTCGGCCTTGTCGAAATAGCCGTCGGAAATCTCGACGAAGGCGTGCCAGGGAGCGTGACGGCGAAAATTCGCGGCGGCCTTCTTCAGGACCTCCGGCCGGCCGCCGATGAGGCCGATCCGGCGGGGTCGATCCATATAGCTCAACATGGCCGGGATGAAGTCGGTGCCGTTGAGATTGGCGACGAAGCGCTCGCCGTTCAAGAGCTTCGAGGCCAGATCGACGCCGATACCATCGGGCAGAAGGATCGTGCGGCCGAGCGCCTGGCGATAATCCGCGTCCGTCATCATCAGATTGGCATTGTTGGCGTTGAGGAAGGCCATGTGCGTCTGCCCGGACGGCAGGGATGCGAGCTCGTCGACATAGGAGAGCGCGGTGTCCCAGCTGAGGTCATAGACCGGCATGCCGAAGAGCGGCAATCGCGGCTCGGACAGAGGCAAATGGGGCGCGGCGTTCATGCGCCTCTCCCGTGACGGCCCGGCCGGCGCGGGTCGCGCGCCACCGGCCGCAGCCCGTTTGCCTGGAGGCCGGACAGACCCGCCAGGCAAGCACTGCGAAAGGCCGGAAGGGAAAAGAACGAGACAAGGAAACGCATGACATCACGCAGAACGAGGTTTGATCAGAGCCTTATACTGCGCAGAGATCAAATCCCGATTAAATCAGAAGGTCACAATCTCACGACCGTCTTTACCTCAGGTTAACCCTGTTGATGCGGGAAGGAATAGACTGTCTGGGAGGGGCTTCGGCCGCCGCTTGTGGCCGGCGTTTGACGATACTCCGGCCCCAGTCACGGCGCAGCGCCACAACGCGAGAAGGCGGCGCCTCGCGGCCGCCGCCTTCTCGGTCTTGTTCGTCTGGCCGCTGCGCGACGATCAGTGACCGGTCTTGGCCGGCTCCTCGACCTTGTCGCCCTCGATCACCTTGACCGGCGCGGCCGGCGGCTTGGCGGTGCCGTCGCCGGTGGCGCGGACCTCTTCCTTCGACATGTAATCAAGCTGTTCGACCAGAACCTCCTCGACGAAACCCTCGCCGAGATGGGCATTCAGATCGGTCTTGATCTTCTCGCGGAAGGCCGCAACATCGAAGGCAGCCATGTTGGAAATGTCGACCATCTTGTTGCCGATGAGCAGGGTAAACAGCTCGTCGGTCATCAGTTCGGTCAACGGCAGCTCGACGCCCTTGATCTTCTCCTTGTCCATCATGAAGGAGATGCGGCCGAGGAAATAGCCGCGCACACTGCCGTCAGCGATCATCGGAATGGTGATCGGCTCGCCGCGCACCAGCTCGAGCTTCGCCTTCTTGGCGTCCTCTTCGCTCACTTCGACGGGCGCGGTTGCCATATGCACGGAAAAATAGACCGCGCCGAGCGTGACGAGGCAGACCCACAATCCGGCGGCAAGGATCTTGACCATCAGACCTCGCTGTACTGGAACTGTTCCTGCGAATAGGTGCCGTCACCATCGGCTTCCCGGACGGCATTCTTCAGCAGGTCGGCCACGGCGCGCACGGCGTTCATATGGGCCTCGACGCGGCGGGCATTGATCGCCAGCTTCTTCTTCAGCGCGTGCATCTGCTCGGCATAGCCGACGGCCAATTCGCGCGGATCGGTGTCGCGAAACAGCATGGTCAGTTCATAGAGGCAGCGGCTCTTGTGGGCATTGGAGACCTTGAGGTCGAACTCCGGATCCTTGCCGATGCGCGCGTTTTCATTGTCGATGATCATCTCCAGGCGGCCGAGCACCGTCTTGATCCGATAATCGCTATTGATGATTTCCATGGTTCTGTCCCGGATAGGTGTTGTTATGCAGTCGTTGCGTCAGTGTCGGAGACGCCGAGCGTGCGCCGCTCGAGATCGGTCACCATGTTCAACGCCACCCGCCGGTCCGTCTCGTCGGTGGCGGCATTGACCATGTTGCCGCCGCGGCGACGGGCAAGCTCTTCGGAATACATCTGGTCGGCGATACCGACGCCGCCACTTTCGGAGATGACCTCGCCGATCTGCTCGGCCATCATGCTCTTCCAGATCTCGCCGGCATTGCCCTTGCCGTAGACCGATTCGGTGTCCTCCGGCATCATCGTCTTGACGAAGTTCTGCAGGACCACCGCTTCAAAATCGCGGTAGACCTTCGGCGTCTCGCCGGCGGCGGTCTTCTTGACATTGCCGAGCCCGGCATCGGACGCCGCGCTGTTCAGCACATCGACGGCGGCGCCGAAACCGGCACCCTTCTCAGCAAGGCTGGTTGCCGCATGGGCCGCGCGACTCGTCTTCAGTTTTTCCTGGGCTGCCGCCAGTACCATGGGATCTGCCGCGCGGACGACGTCCAGCACCAGATCGCTCGGAGGTGATATTGCCACGTTTCTGGTCCCCGGTGGTTCGGATAGGTGACGAGTATCACTCGCGAAGCTTGCTGGAGGCTGTCGTGGCGACCACCATGTCGAACAGATCGTAGATGGCATTGTCGTCGGCCTCGCGGTCCTCGTGAACGCGCGCCTCCTTCATGCGCTCCTCAAGCCGGTCGCCCTTGGCGCGCTCGCGCATCATCTTGACCTCCTGGCCGTGCTGGAGGCTGACGAGCTGCTTGTCGGTGTTGGACAGCCGGTCAAACCGATCGGCATAGTTCTGGGCGAACAGGCGGTGGACCGGCTCCAGCGAGCCGATGGCGCTCATCACCCTGTCCATCGAGGCGGCATTTTCCTCGCGGCGCTGGGCGGTCAGGGCAAGATCGCTCTCGGCCATGCGCTCCATGTGGCGCTGCACCTTGACCAGTCGCTTCAGCTTGTCTGACGGTTTCGTCGGCCCCATGGGCCCTCCTTGAACTACAGCCTCGGCCGAAACTCAGCCGATGAATATGCGGGCGAAATTGTCGGCGAACTGCCGCACCAGGGCGGCGATCGAGAAATAGAGAAGCAGCAGACCGCCGGTCAGCAGATAGGGCGTCGAGATGAAGTAGATCGGGATCTGCGGCGCAAGCTTGTTGATCAGACCGATCGAGAAGTTGAACATCAGTCCAAAGATGATGAAGGGACTGGCGAGGCGCAGCATCAGCATGAAGGTCGCGCCCAGCGTGTCGGTGAGCGTGATCAGCATCTTCTGCACGTCGGGAAAGGCGCCGAGCGGCATCAATCCATAGCTGTCGATCAGCGCCCTCAAGACCACATGGTGGAAGTCCAGCATGAACAGCAGCAGCAGGCCGCCGAAGCTGATCATGTTGGTCAGCTGGTTTTCCGGTGTGTCTTCGATGACGTCGGGCGCGCCCGGCGAGTTGAAGCCGATCGACATCGAAATCGCCGAACCGGCAAACTGCAGGCCGAGCACGTAAAGGCGCGGAATCAGGCCATACATGGTGCCGACCAGCGTCTCCCCAAGGATCAGGTAGATGTAGGCATAATCGCTGCCGGACACCTTCGGGTAGATTGTATCCCACATGACCGGCAGGATGGCCATGGAGACGGCCGCCGCCATCAACAGGCGGACCATGACGGGAATGCGCGCCGAGGAGAAGCCCGGGAGCACCATGAAACAGGCGCCGATCCGGCAGAAGGCCACGAACATGGCCAAAATTGTCCCCTCGGGGTCGGTGATCATGAAATGGAGCCCAGGATCTTGATCTCGATACCCTTGGCCAGCTCGACATGCGACAGGACCGGAAGCGTGGCAAACAGGCGCTCGATGATCATGCGCACATAGGAACGCGTTTCCGGCGACGTGACAAGCACGAAAGGCAGGCCGCGGTCCATGAATTCACGGATGACGCGGCTCGCCTGCTCTGAGAACTCCTCCAGGCTGCGCGGATCGATGTCGAATTCGACAATCTCGCCCTTGGCATCGCGCTTCAGCGCCTGGTGGAAGACGAGATCCCATTTCGACCCCAGACGCAGGACGCGCAGCACGCCGTTGTCGGTCAGGTCGCCACAGAGCTGCTGGGCCATGCGCACGCGCACATGTTCGACGATCTGCTCGGTCTTGCGGACATGCGGCGCAAGCTCGGCCACCGCTTCGAGGATCAGGTGCAGGTTGCGGATCGACACGCGCTCGGCCAGCAGCAGTTTCAGCACGGCCTGAAGGCCCGAATAGGACATGTGCGACGAGCAGATTTCGTCGGCCAGTTTCTTGTATTCGGGGTCGAGCCGGTCGATCAGGATCTTCACGTCCTTGTAGGACAGAAGCTGCGGCAGGTTGTTGCGGATGACCTCGCTCACATGGGTGAGCACGACCGAGACGTTGTCGATCGGGTGGAAACCCTCGCGCTTGAGGTCTTCGGCAAAGGTCTCGAGCACCGAGACGGCCGGCATGCCGAAGGCGGGTTCGCGGATCTCGTCACCCGGCACCTTGGGTTTGCGGCCGGAGCCGGTGACGACCAGGACCTCGCCGACGCGCAACTGGTTGGACGCGACCGTCGTGCCGTGGATGCGGATCTGGTAGGACTTTTCCGGAATGGCGATATCGTCGGTGACCTTGATCTCCGGCACGACGAAGCCGTACTGGCTCGCGAACTTCTTGCGCATCTTGCCGACGCGGAAGGCGAGCTCCTGGTGGGCGCCGAGCAGGCGGGTGGAAACGAGCTTGCCGAGCGCCAGTTCGATCTCGGCGGTCTTCAGCACCGACTTCACCGAGTCCTTTTCGGCTTCCTTGGTCTGGATGACCTTCTTTTCCTCGGCCTCGCGCTTGATCTTGTTCTCTGCCTCGATCTGGCGCGGGATGAACCAGCTGCCAAAGGCCATGACGCCGCCGAGCGCCAGGAAGGGCAGCATGGGCAGGCCGGGGACGACGGACAGGAGCGCCATCAGGAGGGCGGCGACCGAAAGCGCGCGCGGATAGCCGCTCAGCTGATTGACGACGGCCTGGTCGGTGGAGCCGGCATTGCCGCCGCGCGAGACAAGAAGGCCGGCGGCGAGCGAAACGATGAGGGCCGGGATCTGCGAGACGATGCCGTCGCCGACGGACAGCTTGACGAAGACGTCGGCCGCCTGGCCGATTTCCATGTCGTGGCGGAAATAGCCGATGATGATGCCGCCGAAAATATTGATGGCGGTGATGATCAGGCCGGCGATGGCATCACCGCGGACGAATTTCGACGCACCGTCCATGGCGCCGAAGAAGGAGCTTTCCTGCTCCAGCTCGCGCCGGCGGTGCTGCGCTTCCTTCTCGTCGATGATGCCAGCCGACAGGTCGGCGTCGATCGACATCTGCTTGCCGGGGATGGCATCGAGGGTGAAGCGGGCGCCGACTTCGGCGATGCGGGTGGCGCCCTTGGTGATGACGATGAAGTTGACCGTGACCAGGATCATAAAGACGATCAGACCGATCACGAAATCGCCGGACATGACGAGGCTGGAGAAGCCGGCAATGACGCCGCCGGCGGCCGAGTGCCCCTCATGGCCGTGAGACAGGATGACGCGCGTCGTCGCAATGTTGAGCGACAGGCGGATCATCGTCGAGATCAGCAGAATCGTCGGGAAGGACGAGAAGTCGAGCGGGCGTTGGATCCAAAGCGCGACCATCAGGATCAGCACCGAAAACGCGATCGAAAATGCCAGGCCCATATCGATCAGGAAGGGCGGAATCGGCAGGAACAGAATGCAAAGGATGACGACGATGCCAAGAGCAAAGCCGATGTCACGCCCCTGGGGGCTGGCCTTCGGGATGATGATTGCGGTCGGTTGCGCCATATCTCGTTCCGTCTCTTCATGAGAGGTCGCCGCCTGCCAAGAGGGGGCATTCGGCCATGTTCACCGCAGCGATAGCGGGCGAAGCTTGCGCGAGGGTGGCACTGGTGCGGCCTGAAGCGCCGGATGACGAAGCGTCAGAAGCCGGACTGGACGCGCGAGAAGACGAGATTGGAGAAAAGGGCGATCTGGCCGCCGACGAAGGGGGCGCTGATGCCGATGGTCACCAGGATGGCGACGATCTTGGGGACGAAGGTCAGGGTCATTTCCTGGACCTGGGTCAGCGCCTGGATGAGCGCGATGGTGACGCCCACGACCATGGCGGCGAGCACGGCGGGACCGGATGCGACGAGCACGGTCCAAACGGCGGCCTGCATGATGTCGAGAGCGTCTGCCTCATTCATGGATCAACTATCCTAGCCTGTTTTCGAGGGAAACGCCCCCCGAGTCATCAGGTATCCGAGCTCGTGTCCGTATCAGTATCAGTGTCAGACGTCGAGGGCTCGCCGACGCGCACGCCGACCACGATCGGAATCTCATCGCCTTCCGTCGTCGTGGCGACCATCGTGTCGCTGTAGACGCGGACCGATTCAATCACGCCCGTGACGGATTCGTCGGCGCTGGTGATCGTCTGGCCAATGTAGTTCGAGGCGTTGGTCAGGGCGTTGCCGGTGATCAGCGTTTCGAGATTGGCGTTGGTTTGGATCGTCTGCTCGACCTGGGAGAAGGTCGCCAGCTGAGCGATCTGCTCGCTGGCATCCATCGGATCGGTCGGATCCTGGTTCTGCATCTGGGCAATGAGCAGCTGTAGGAAAGAATCATAGTCCAGCGAGGCGGAGGCCGCGGCACTCGACGCTGACGAACTGCTCGTCGTCGTCGAGGTCGTGCTGGTGGTCGAGGTAACGCCGTCTACCGCCATGGTGCAATCTCCTTGCGAATCTGCTCAACCGTGGCCGGGGTCATTTCCTGGCTGTTGAGGATCTGGTCTTCGATGGCATAGAGGCCGCGGATCGCCTTGAGCGCGTCAAATGCGCGGCCCGACGAAACCATGCCGTCGATGCGCTTCAGCTCGGCGAGGATCTCCTCGTTCTCGAAGCAGGTCAGCAGCATGGTGATCGACTTGCGGAACATGGCCATCGACTGTTCGCGGCCGTCCGGATTGATCAACATCATCTGGGCGATGAAGTAGAGCTGGCGCAGCGGCGTGGTTGCCTGTTCCGGCTGGAGGACGTGGTTTTCCAGGAGGAAGGTCACGTCGTTGAGGAATTCCAGTGCAACCTTGCGGTCGACGCGCAGAACCGCTCCGTTGATAAAGATCCGTTCGCCCGACTTGAGCGAGATGCGCAAAGTGCTCTTCATTTCAGTCCATCCCTGATGATGGTGGTCACGTCGATAATACCCTGGAAATTGGTGGATTGGCGCTTCCGGATACGGTCGCACTCCTTCAAGATCCAGATGGCGATTGAGATCAGATTGGCGCGCAGTTCGGCGTCGAGCTGATTTTCGGGCTGCTTCAGATCCTCGATGAGGCGAATCCAGACCCGGCGGGTGTAGAACAAGGCTTCAATCGCCTCCCGGGAATACCCCTTTTCGTCCCGGGCCAGCGTCAGAAGCTCGATGGAACGCGTCAGAGCCTGCCGTTCACGATCCTTGGCGTCCGCGATGCCATCTTCCATGATCTCGGCATATGAAAACTGGTACATTCATCTGTCCTTCATTTCCATTCATTCCCTTTGGTCATCAAAGGTAATTGACGAGGCTCAGCGCCTGTATTTTAGCAGTTAGTGTGTATGAAGCTTCGACCAAGGACAAGAGATTGTTGACGCGGGTAGACGCCTCGTAGGCATCAACCTCGATCTTGCTGGTGAGCGTGGTGTCGATGATGTCGATCTGGACCTGAAGAGATGCATTGGCTTTTTCGATGCGATTCTCCGACAGGCCGAGCATCGTTCGCGCGGTGTTGATCCCGGTGATCGCCTTGCCGGTATAGGCAATGGCCTGGTTGGTCACCACCGTGCGGGTGGCGTCCGTCAGATCGAGCGCCATCAGTTCCTTGGCCACGACGGATGCGAGCGCGAAGTAGCGCATGCCTTCATTGTTGGCGGAGGCGGAGGTCTCGACCGTCTCGGTCTGGCTAATCCGGCTGGTCATCACTTCGTCGGTCGCGCTCGACCAGTCGCTCGTCCAGTCGGCGCCGGAATACATCGGCTCGATGACGTTGGTGATGAAATCTTCCATGCTCGGCGCAGCGCCCGAAGCAACGATGTTGGCCGTCTGCGAATCGGTCTGGGTGAAGCCGAAATAGCTCAGGAACTGCGCGTCGAAGGCGAGCTTGGCCGCCGAGGTGTCGGTGTAGGGCTCGATCGGCTGCACATCGGTGTTGATGCCAGCGAAAAGGTATTCGCCGCCGACCGAGATGTTCGCCATGCTGGTGAAGGTGTCGAGCGCGTCAGTGATCGCCTGCGTGGCCGTCGCGAGGCTGCCGGTGTTGGAGGTGCCCGACAGGGCAATCAGGGAGGCGTTCATCGCATCTCCAGCCTCGGCCATCTGATCGAGCGCCTCCTGGGAGGCCTCGAGCCGCTGAACGGCAAGTGCATTGGTCGACTTGATCGACTGGAGCCGCAGACTGTCGCGCGTCAGGTCGACAACGGTGGAGGTGGCGCCGCCGATTTCCGCGCCGATATCGGAATAGATGCCGGTGGTGACCTCTTCCTGCGCCTTGATCAGCTCGTTCTGAGCCTCACGAATGGTCAGGCGCATGGAGGTCTGGATCGAGAGGTTCGAGATGCTTGCTGTCGACATTGCTTAGCCCGCCATTTCCAGAACCGCCTGCAGCATCTCATCGATGGTTGAGACGAGCTTGGCCGTGGCCTTGTAGGACTGCTCGACATCGAGAAGCAGGGACAGTTCCTCGTCGAGGTTGACACCGGTCTCGGACGAATACGACTGGAAGGAACGCTCATAGAGAGCGACCTTGTTGTCCGAGGCCGTGGTGGCGTTCGAGCGCAGCTCCTCAAGCCAGCCGATCGAGCCGCTGGCAAAGGTCATGATGCTCATGGTCGTCTTCAGATCGGCCGAGGCATCGAAGGACCGGTCGGCGTCAAGCGCGTCGGAATACTGCATCAACAGTGTGGTGAAGCCGGAATTGTCGTCGGTGTTCCAGTCATAGGTGGCGCCGTTGATGCCGCCGTCGCGCACCAGCATCGGATCACCACCCGAAGAGGCGATAACCGCGCTCGACACGGTGATCGTGGCGGCCAGACCGGGCTCAAGCGTCCCGGAGGACGGAATGGTGCCGCCGGCCCAGGTGAAGAGACCCGGCATGTCCACCGCGACCCCGAGAGGATCGGTTTCGGCGAAGGCCTCGACCAGCCCGCGGGCGACTTCATCAAGCTGGATCTGGAAGGTCGGGGCGATTTCGTCGCGCAGCTGCAGCAGCGCTCCAAGAGAACCTTCGGCCGTGGTGTTGCCCCCCTCGCCCGGTTCGACCGCCACGCCATCGACGTAGATCGAGTTGCCGGTGACGGTCGCATCATAACTCAGCGTGCGGGTGAAGGTCACCGAACGCGGCTCGGTCTCGAACAACGTCGTGCCGTCCGAGGTGTAGATCACCATGTCGCCGTTGGCGCGGGTGCTCGCGTCGATGCCGACGATCTGCGAGATCTCCTTGAGCAGCGTGTCGCGGCTGTCGAGCGCGTTGCTTGCATCGACGCCGGTTGCCGTGGCCTGGACCACGGCGTCGTTGACGATCTTGAACTCGCCCAGCAGGCGGTTCAGCTCCGCCACTTGGGTGACGATCTCCGCATCCGCTTCGGCCCGCAACTTCTGCACGGTGACGGTGGCCGTGTTCAGCGATTTCGCCACATCCTGGGCATCGGTGACCACGGTGGCCGCGAGAGTGTATTCGCCTGGCGAGGCTGCGAAGGCTTCGAGGCTGTTCTGCAGTTCTGCAAGATAGGTCGAAGGGGAAAGCTCGTAGTCATTCCCCCCGAGAGCGTCAGAGAGCGTCGTCAGTCCTTCGAGAAGCGTATCCTGGGCACTGGAGGCCGAGGTTGCTCCCGTCAGCTGACGCAGAAGCGCCATCTGCTGGGCCCGTTCGGTGTTAACCGTCGAGGCACCATAGATGGTATTGACGACAACAGGCGCACGCCGCACATAGTTTGCATTTCCGTCATTGGCAATATTCGTGGAAATGACGGAGGTCTGTTCCCCCGTATTCCTGAAAATGGCTTGAGCCGTATTAAGTGCAGAAGTAAGCGACATGTGACTGCCTTAACCTTTCGGTTATCTCTTCAGGTTGACCAGGACTTCCATCAATTCGGAGCCGGTCTGGAACACCTTGGAGTTCGCGGTGTAATTCCGCTGGGATTCGATCATAGCGGTCAGTTCTTCCGCCACGTCGACGTTGGAGTCCTCAAGCGCGCCGGAGATGATGGAGCCGAAGCCACTCGTTCCGGCATAGCCCATGACGATGACGCCGGAGGAGTTGCTCTGGGTGTAGAGGTTGCCGGCGACCGGATTCAGGTTGTCCGGGCTCTGCACGCTGGCAAGGGCTACACGGAACCTCGGGGTCAGATCGCCATTATCGTAGGCCACGGAGACCACGCCGTTCTCATCGATCTCGTAGCCAACCACTTCGGAGGCTTCGTTACCGTTGATCTCACCTTCCTCAACCGAGAAGTCGGCGGCGAGCTGGCTCGACGTGCTGATGTCGAGCGTGATCTCTTCCATATCCGCGCCGGAAACGGAGAATGCAGTCGTGGTGAGCGAAGTCGGCGATACGATCTGACCGTCAGAATCGAAGGTGATGGTCGTGGCCGAAAGGACCGTGGTCACCGGCGTGCTGTCGTAGGTGGCGCTCACTTCCCATTCGTTGTCTGCAGTTTTGGTGTAAGTAAACTCGATCAGGCGGCTATTGCCCTGGCTGTCGTAGGCAACGAGCGAGGTTGTTTCGCTGTCACCGACAGCGGCGTTGGACGGCAGGTTCACGTTCAGCGAGCCGGCGGTCGAAGCGGTCGCGGAGATCGCCGTAGACGAGAGATTGATCGGCTCGAGGCCGTTGAAGCCGTTGACGACGATCGTCGGATCGGTCGTCGAATCATATTCGTAGCCCATCAGCGTATAGCCGGCCGAGTTCTTCAACGTGCCGTCATCCTGAATGACGAAAGAGCCGGCTCGCGTGAGATAGTCGACGCCGTCTGCACCCTGGACGATAAAGAAGCCGTCGCCGTTGATTGCGAGGTCCGTGGAAGACGTGGTGTAGCTGAACGTACCTTGGTCCGAAATCGAGTAGCGCACGTCAGTCTCAACGCCGCCCGAGTTGTAGGCACCCGACGTGGTCGGCAGGATCATTGAGGAGAACTGCACGGAGGCTTTCTTGTAGCCAACCGTGCTGGAGTTCGCGATGTTTTCAGCCACCGTGCTCAGACGATTGGCCTGGGCATTCATACCGGACACACCGGTGCGCATGGTTCCGTAAAGGCTCATTGAAAATCCTCGTTTGCCTAGTCATTGCAGAGAATAGGAAGTGGGCCTTGCGTGAAGCTGTCTGGAATTTGCGGGCCTCGGTGAAATTCACTCACAAGGCCCGCCGCACGCGGCCAGGGGCTGAAGAATCAGCTCCAATCGATGCAGTAGCCGAGGAAGCGCTTGGAATCGACCGGGTCGAAGCCGAGCTTCTTGCGCAGCTTCTTGCGCAGCTTGGAAATATGGCTTTCGACGACGTTTTCCTCGACCTCTTCGTCGAAGATGCCGTAGATCGCGTTGAAGATCTGGGTCTTGGAAACGCGACGACCGCGATTGACGACCAAATATTCCAGGATGCGGCGTTCGCGCCGCGGCAGGGGGAAGATCTCGCCTGCGATTTCCGGATCGCGACCGTCGGAAAAGACCCGAATCGGACCGATCTCGGTGTAATTGGCGATCGCCTTCAGACGACGGCGAATGGCCGCTGCCCGTGCCAGAATCTCTCTCGGATGAACCGGCTTGCGCACGACATCGTCGACGCCGCAGTCAAACAGCGCCAGCGTCGCCTCAAGCGACGGCTGGTCGCTCACCGCGATGACCGGCGCCTGCGTTCTGTCACGAATTGCTCGCGGCAACTCATGCGTGCATTCGCCCTGCCCCAGCAGGAAGGCCTCGACCGCAGCAATGTCAGAATCCGCAGCCGTGTTGACCCATTCGCCGAACTCGATCGGGTCGAACCCGGTCGATGGAATACCCTCACGTCCAAATAGGGATGTGTACCCGTCTTTCACGAGCTCTCGCTCGTCTACCACTACGATCATCGTCCGCCTCCGAATCAGTGTGTGGTGCCTCGATGCACTATCGGTACGAATCGAGCGAATCACGGACAACTAGATGATGTTAATGGTAGGTATTAACAGTTGATTAAGATTTGCGTGCCGATTTGAACCATATGTAGTATGGGCGCACGAAATCAGGCACTATTTTTTAGTGCAAAAGTTAACACATGGTTAACAGAGTGCTTGATTAGCCGAGGGCCGTCCACATTCCGGACACAATGTCCAAATCAGCACCTTCGCGCTTGTCTATCCCTAAATCTAGCTATTCACCGCAAAATTTCTGCGCATTTGGCGTCCAGTTTCCGTAACCCGTTGCCACCAGATTCGCGATCACCCGACACACATATCGCTTCTGCGCAGGGTCGTTGTTCGGCCCCGCATGATATCTCGCGACCGCCATGGTCCAGGTTTCGTGACGATCGCGCAGGTTGCTGAGGAAGCGCGCCGCGTATTCGACATTGGCCCGGGGGTTGAACATGGCCTGCACGGAGGTGAAATGCTCCCCGTGATAGTGCTGGTTGATCTGCATGCAACCGATGTCGATCAGCTTGGCGCCGCCTCTGCGTGCAGTCACGAAGCCACGCAGGGCGTCCGCCTCGCTGTCGAAGAACATCGGCTTTCCCTCTACGTTCATCGCAAAGGGTTGTAACGATCCCTTCCGCCCCGTTTCCGTCAGCCCGACGGAATAGAGGATGCCTTCCGGAATCGAATATTTCGCTGCCGCCGCCTGGATCTCGCGCTCACAGGCCCCGGCAAACGCCGCGTCAGAGATAGACGTGGCCAGGACGAGAAGCAGAAGCCCCGCCAGAGGCCGTCTGAGGCGCGCTCGTGTCATCGTTGGTCATCCCCATGCCGGAGGCGCGCTCGGACTGCTGTGCGCCTTCACGGCGCTCGCTGCCGCCATTGCTGCCGGGATTGCCGCCCTGCGCCTGCTGGCCCTGGGGCTGCCCCTGCGCGCCGTTCTGGCCGCTGTCCGCACGATCGGCCGCGCCGACGTTCACATTGATCTGGATCTGGTCGACCGCGAAGCCCTGGGCTCTCAGCGCCTTCAGCATTTCGTCCTGGTCCTTGGCGAGCTGCTTGTGCGCCGCGTGGGTCTCCACGGTGATCACCACCGATAACTCCTCTCCCTGCAGTCGCAGGGTGGCGGTGACATTGCCGAGTTCGATCGGGCTCATCTGGAGCTTCAGGGTGTTGACCACCTTGCCGGAACTCGACTGGGTGGCGGCATTGGCAAGCTCGGACCCCGGTAGCATGGCACTGGCCCATTCGCCGTCACCGATCATCGCCGACGTCAGGGCCGCCGCATTGTTGGATACCGGCGCCAGGAAGCGTCGCGCCTCGACGACTTCAACCGTCTGGCCGGCATCCCGGGCCGTGCCGACGTCATAGTTCACCGTTTCGCCATCCGACTGGCCGACGCGCATGGAGAGCGCCTGGCCCTTGCCGTCGGAGCGCAGGAAGCGGAAGGTCTGGTCGACCTCGGTGGCGCCGGTCTCGCCCGCGTCGGTCGCCGGGAGTTCGGATGCGTCAGCCGAGCCCGCCGCATGCAGGCCGCCAGCTTCGATGACAGCCGCGGGGATGTCGCCGGATGCGGCCTGTCCCGCGGCACCGCGTTCGCCGCGCACGGTGGTGGCCGCAGCCTGGGCAGAGCCGGCAGAATTGCTGAGCAAGGTCAGGACATCGCCGAGATCGGCCTCGCCGCCTGCGGCCTTCGTCTCAACGGCACCTTCGAGCGCCGTGTCAACCTCGCTGTTGCCGGCTGTCTCTTCTGCGGCCTCAGTCTTGCCAACCTTGGTCGACTGCACGTGCCTTGCAACCGCCGCCGCCTGGGGGGCATCCACGGTCTCTGCATTTTCCCGGCGCACGGATCCGTGGCCGGCGACAACCTTGCCTGCCTTGCGGACGTCGGCTGTATCGGCGACCGTGCTAGTGCCCGCCTTCGTCTCGCTCGTAAGAGTCATTCCATCGTCAGCGGCGCTCGAGCCAGTGGCGCGCGAAAGAGCCGTTTGGGAAATGTCGATCAACGGTCGCGTTGGCTTGGCCGACTGTGCCGCACCCGTCTTGGATTCGTCGCCAGACGGCGAGGCCTCACCGGCTTTGCCCTCGGAAACGGTCTCCTCGCCCTCCCGGCGCTGCCGGCTCTGGCCGGCATGGGAGAGCGCATCGTGGAAACCATTGCCCGCCTGGGCGTCGCTGCGCTGCGCATGGCCTGCGGAGAGCGCTGCATCGAGGCCGGGGATTTTTTGGGCGGTGGCCGCGTCGATCATCAGTCTGTGCCTTCCTGCTTCAAGA
>DAIMJJ010000057.1:0-19269 GCA_036722275.1 Rhizobium sp.
TGAAGAAGTATTTGGGCTCCGTCGTTCCGGTGACCGACAACTACTATGCGACGCTCAATTCCGCGGTGTTCACCGACGGCTCCTTCGTCTTCGTGCCCAAGGGTGTGCGTTGCCCGATGGAACTGTCGACCTATTTCCGCATCAACGAGAAGAATACCGGCCAGTTCGAGCGCACGCTGATCATCGCCGAGGAAGGCGCCTACGTCTCCTATCTCGAAGGCTGCACGGCCCCCCAGCGCGACGAAAACCAGCTGCATGCGGCCGTCGTTGAACTGGTGGCGCTCGACGATGCCGAGATCAAGTATTCGACCGTCCAGAACTGGTATCCGGGCGACAAGGACGGCAAGGGCGGCATCTACAACTTCGTCACCAAGCGTGGCGATTGCCGTGGTGCGCGCTCGAAGATATCCTGGACGCAGGTCGAAACCGGCTCGGCGATCACCTGGAAATATCCGTCCTGCATTCTGCGCGGGGATGATAGCCAGGGCGAGTTCTACTCGATTGCGGTCTCGAACGGTCACCAGCAGGTCGACAGTGGCACCAAAATGATCCATCTCGGCAAGAACACCAAGAGCCGGATCATCTCCAAGGGCATCTCCGCCGGTGTTTCGCAAAACACCTATCGCGGCCAGGTCTCCATGCACCGCAAGGCGGAAAACGCCCGCAACTTCACCAACTGCGACTCGCTCCTGATCGGTGATACCTGCGGCGCGCATACCGTGCCCTATATCGAGGTGAAGAACTCGACGGCCAAGGTGGAGCACGAGGCGACGACCTCGAAGATCTCCGAGGATCAGAAGTTCTACGCCATGCAGCGCGGCATTCCGGAGGAAGAGGCAATCGCCCTCATCGTTAATGGCTTCGTCCGCGACGTCATCCAGCAGCTGCCGATGGAGTTTGCGGTTGAAGCGCAGAAGCTGATCAACATCTCGCTCGAGGGGTCGGTCGGCTGATGAGGCGGCGCGATCCGCCCTTTGCGGTCGTCATCCTCGGGCTTGTCCCGAGGATCTACTGCCGGCGAGGCTGATGCGCGATGTCCGGCTTCGTCTACATGATGTCGGACAAGCCACGTGGTGTGATCTATACCGGTGTAACCAGCGACCTTCAGGGGCGCATATGGGAGCATCGGAATGACGTGAGGAAAGGTTTTACGTCCAGATACAATGCGAAGCTTTTGGTGTGGTTTGAGCAGCATCCGAACATCGTCCTCGCGATCCGACGAGAGAAGTCTCTGAAGCGCTATGTGCGGGAATGGAAGATCAAGCTGATCGAAGGGCTTAACCCGACATGGCTCGATCTCTACGACCGTATTTACGAGATCGACAACGTCTATTCACCGCATCCGAATTCTCCGCAATGGTCGGACTATAACTGAAACGGCAGTAGATCCTCGGGACAAGCCCGAGGATGACGGAATTGAACAGGCGCCCAACCGCGCAACAGGAAACGACAGGCGGCCTTGAACCGCCCGATGGACAGGAAGACAGACATGCTTGAGATCAGAAACCTCCATGCCCGCATCGCCGAAGACGGCACCGAGATCATCCGCGGCCTGAACTTGACCGTGAAGGCCGGCGAAGTGGCCGCCATCATGGGCCCGAACGGGTCGGGCAAGTCGACGCTGTCCTACATCCTGTCGGGCCGCGAAGACTATGAAGTGACCGAAGGCGATATCCTCTACAACGGCGAGAGCATTCTCGAGCTCGATCCGGCCGAACGCGCCGCCAAGGGCATCTTCCTGGCCTTCCAGTATCCGGTGGAAATCCCGGGCGTGGCCACCATGCAGTTCCTGAAGGTCGCGATGAACTCGCAGCGCAAGGCGCGCGGCGAGGACGAACTGACGACGCCGGAATTCATGCGCCGTGTCAAGGAAGCCGCTGCCGAGCTGAAGATCAATCCGGACATGCTGAAGCGTCCGCTGAACGTCGGTTTCTCCGGCGGTGAGAAGAAGCGCGCCGAGATCCTGCAGATGGCGCTGCTCGAGCCGAAGCTCTGCATCCTCGACGAGACCGACTCCGGCCTCGACATCGATGCACTGAAGATCGTCGCCGACGGCGTCAATGCGCTGAAGCGCCCGGACCGCGCCACCATCGTGATTACCCACTACCAGCGCCTGCTCGACTATATCGTGCCGGACACCGTTCACGTTCTCTACAAGGGCCAGATCGTCAAGACCGGCGACAAGGACCTGGCACTGGAGCTGGAAGCCAACGGTTACGCCGATATCACGGGGCAGGCAGCCTGAGTTCAGGCCGAGTTTGAAGGAGTTCATCCGATGACCTTGCAAGCGGCCAACCGGCTCACCGCAGCCGAGACCCAGCTCATCGACGCCTATACTGACCAGATTGGTGTCCTCCCGGGGGATGGCGCCGTGCTGTCCAAACGAGACGGCCTGTTCGACGCCCTGAAACGCCAGGGGCTGCCGACCCGCCGGGTCGAAACCTTTCACTATACTGATCTGAAGGCGCTTCTGCGCGCCGTGCCGGCAGACGAGCCGCATGCCGTGGCCAAGGCCGCGGCTCCGCTCGTCGCGGGTTCGACCGTGATCTCCCTGCTGCAGGGCGTCGCGCAGGCCCCTGCCGGACTGCCGGAGGGCATGAGCGTTTCCCTTTATCGCGAGGCGCTCTCGACAGGTGCTGCCGCCGAGGGCCTGACGGCCGTCAATGGTGACGACACGATCGGGCGCATCAACGGTGCCTTCGTGCGCGATGGTTTCGTGCTCAAGGTTGCAGAGAATGCCACGATCGAAGCTCCGATCGAGTTGCAGTCGGTGCATGCGACCGGACAGGTGCATGTTCGCGTGCCGGCCACCTTCGCAACGGGATCCAAGGCCACCGTCATCGAGCGCCATGTCGGTGAGAGCGGTTCGGCCGCTCTTGCTTCGATCGTCGCCGATCTGAAGCTCGGCGAGGGCGCGGAGGTGACCTGGGTCGTCCTGCAGGGCGAGGGCGATGCCGACACCCATCTCGGCCAGATCCGTGCCGAGCTCGGCGCAGACGCCAAGTTCCGTCTTTTCATTGTCAACGCCGGCGGCAAGCTCGTACGCCAGGAAGTCCATGTGAAGACGGCCGGCGAGGGCGCGGACTTCACGCTGCGCGGCGTCAACCTGCTTGGCGGTGACACCCATACCGACGTCACCATGACGCTCGGCCATGACGTGCCGAACACGACCTCGACGGAGATCATCCGCAACGTCGTCTTTGATCGCGCCAAGGGCGTCTTCCAGGGCATGATCCGTGTCGCGCCGGACGCCCAGAAGACCGATGCGCGCATGGCCTGCAACACGCTGCTGATGTCCGACGACGCCGAGTTTTCGGTGAAGCCCGAGCTCGAAATCTTCGCCGACGACGTCCAGTGCGCGCACGGCGCGACGGTTGCCGACATCCTGAAGAGCCACCTCTACTACCTGATGTCGCGTGGCATTCCGGAGAAAAAGGCGCGGGCGCTGCTGATCAACGGTTTCGTGGCCGAGGTCATCGAGGAGCTCGAGGACGAACCGCTCGTCGAGGCCTTGGAAACGATCATCACCGACTGGCTGGATCATCATGGCTGATCATCTCCCCGCAAAGGTCGGATACGACGTCGAGGCGGTACGTCGCGACTTCCCTATCCTGTCGCGCGAAGTCTACGGCAAGCCGCTGGTCTATCTCGACAATGCCGCCTCGGCCCAAAAGCCGCGGCAGGTGATCGAGGCGATCGCCCATGCCTATTCGAACGAATATGCCAACGTGCATCGCGGCCTGCATTTCCTGTCCAATGCGGCGACGGACGCTTACGAGGCTGCCCGCGAAAAGGTCCGGCGCTTCCTGAACGCCGGATCGGTCGACGAGCTCGTCTTCACCAAGTCTTCGACCGAGGCGATCAACACGGTCGCCTATGGCTGGGGCATGAGCCATATCGGCGAGGGTGACGAGATCGTTCTCTCCATCATGGAGCACCACTCCAACATCGTGCCCTGGCATTTCCTGCGTGAGCGCAAGGGCGCCAAACTGGTCTGGGCGCCGGTGAGCGACGACGGCGCCTTCGATCTCGAAGCCTTCGAAAAGTGCCTGACGGAACGCACCAAGCTCGTCGCGATCACCCATATGTCGAACGCGCTCGGCACCGTGGTGCCGATCAAGGACGTCTGCCGCATCGCCCATGCGCGCGGCATTCCGGTCATGGTCGACGGTTCGCAGGGCGCCGTGCACATGCCGGTGGACGTCCAGGATCTGGATTGCGACTGGTATGCGATTACCGGCCACAAGCTCTACGGTCCGTCGGGCATCGGCGTGCTCTATGGCAAGATGGACCGCCTGAAGGACATGCAGCCCTTCATGGGCGGCGGCGAGATGATCGTCGAGGTGACGGAAGACACCGTCACCTACAACGACCCGCCGCACCGCTTCGAAGCCGGCACGCCGCCGATCGTCCAGGCCATCGGACTCGGCTATGCGCTGGACTATATCGAAGGTCTCGGTCGAGAGGCGATCGCCGCCCACGAGGAAGGCCTGCGTGCCTATGCGCATGAACGCCTCTCGGCGATCAATTCGCTCAGAATCATTGGCAACGCGCCTGGCAAGGGAGCGATCTTCTCCTTCGAGCTGGCCGGTATTCATGCCCATGACGTGTCGATGCTGATCGACCGCCGCGGCGTCGCCGTGCGGGCCGGAACCCATTGCGCCCAGCCGCTGCTGGCCCGATTCGGCGTGACCTCTACCTGCCGGGCCTCTTTCGGCCTTTACAACACCCGTGCGGAAGTCGATGCGCTCGCCGATGCGCTCGACCATGCCCGCACCTTCTTCGCGTAAGGAAACGTCGATGAGCGTCAACGAAAGCGAACAGAAGCCGGACGTGCGCGAAGGCATCGTCCAGTCCACCATTCCGCAGGACGAGCTCGCCCGCCTGTCCGACGATATCGTCTCTGCCCTGAAGACCGTCTATGATCCGGAAATCCCGGCCGACATCTTCGAACTCGGGCTGATCTACAAGATCGACATCGACGACGATCGCATGGTGAAGATCATGATGACCCTGACGGCCCCAGGTTGCCCGGTCGCGGGCGAGATGCCCGGCTGGGTGCAGAATGCCGTGAGCGCCGTCGAAGGCGTGTCCGGCGTCGAGGTCGAGATGACCTTCGATCCGCCGTGGACGCCAGACCGCATGTCGGAAGAGGCGCAGGTCGCCGTCGGTTGGTATTGATAGAAGCCAAGTCGCCCACTACATTTGGATGACGAGAAGCGTCGGGCCTTGAACCCGCTCGCGACTGGAGAAGCGAAATGGGCTTTCAGGTAATGACCATGACGGATGCGGCGGCTGCCCGTGTCCGAGCGATCGTCGAGAATTCCGGACCGGACGCCAAGGGTATCCGCGTCGGCATCAAGAAAGGCGGCTGCGCCGGGATGGAATACACCATCGATCTGGTGCGCGAGGCCAATCCGAAGGACGATGTCATCGAGAAAGACGGGGCTACCGTCTGGGTCGATCCCGCGGCGGTGCTTTATCTGCTCGGAACCCGCATGGATTTCGAAACCACCACGCTGCGCTCCGGTTTCACCTTCACCAATCCCAACCAGACCTCGGCCTGCGGCTGCGGCGAATCGGTGGAGCTGAAGGCGGCCGACCTCGCCGAACTAGCGCGTCGCAAGCAGGAGTCGGCGCTCGCCGGCTGAGTCCAAACGCCATTCTCGTCTGCGCAGAAGGCCCGTTCGTTGAATGGCCTTTGTTTTTGCGGATGGTTCTCGCCTTGGCCGCAAGAAATCGCGCCAAAATGACAGGTGATGATAAAATATCTTGTGTGGGTCGTGTTCGCCGCATAAGATGCGGTCATGGACAAAATTGACCTGAAAATCACCACCCTGCTGGCCGAAGATGCCCGCCGCTCGCTCGCCGACATGGGCGAGGCGGTCGGGTTGTCACCCTCCGCCGTCAATGAGCGGATTCGTCGCCTGACCGCCTCGGGCGCCATCCGGCGCTTCACCGTCGATGCCGATCCCGTGGCGCTCGGGCTCGGCGTCACCGCCTTCGTTCTGATCGGCCTCGACTACGAGGCCGGCGAGGAGGCCTTCAGGGCCTTTGCTGCGGCCCATCCTTCCGTAGCGGAATGTCATCACGTAACGGGAGGCTGGTCGTATCTTCTCAAGGTCCGCCTTGCGGATCTTGCGGCGCTTGAGGCCTTTCTCGCCGAACTCAAGGTGCGGCGTTTCCTCGCCCGCAGCGAAACCATGATCGCGCTGTCGACGGCCGTCGAGCGCGGCTTCACCGCCGGGGAGGTCTGACCAATGGAATGGATGCTTGTCGGCAAGGGTGTCCTGCTCGGGCTTGCGATCGCCGCGCCACTCGGCCCGATCGGCGCTTTGTGCATTGCGCGCACGCTGGAGCGCGGTTTCTGGACCGGCGTCGCCGGCGGCCTCGGCACTGCGCTCGCCGACGGCGCCTATGCGTTGATGGCGGCTGCCGGCTTTGCCGCCTTCTCCGCCTTGCTGGAGGCGATTTCGGTGCCGCTGCAATTGCTCGGCGGCCTCTTCCTGCTTTGGCTCGGCTGGAAAAGCTTCCAGCCGAAGCCACCGGCGACCGCGGCCAGAACGGGAGCGCGGGACCTGCTGAGCACCACGGGCGCGACCTTCCTTCTCACCGCCACCAATCCGGCGACGGTTCTGTCTTTCGCCGCGATCTTTGCCGGTCTCGGCCTCGCCTCCGCGGGCAGCGGTGCGTCCGCGGCCGCCCTCGTCGCCGGGGTGTTTGCCGGTTCGATGCTGTGGTGGATCGTGCTGAGCGGCACGGTGGCGCTGTTGCATCGGCGCCTTCCGGAGAGCTTCGCGCTCTGGGTGTCGCGAGCTTCCGGCATCGTACTGATCGGTTTTGGGGCCCTGGCCCTTGCCCTTGCGGCGCGCACGCTTCTCCTCTGATGCGCCCAAGTTGGGGCGGAACACGATCCAACCTTTTTTGGCCGATGACTGTTCTTCGACCGCCGTGCAGCCTTCATCCGGTCGCCGGCATGGGGAGGTAGCGACCGATCTGTCACACCCTCCCAAGGATCGTTCTCGTGCGCAAACTCCTGTGCTCAACCCTGATTACCCTTCAACTGGCGGCGGGGGTCGCCGCCGTGCCCTTCCATTACGCCGAGGCGGCCAATCATCGGATGCACCGGCTCCGTTCACCGCACTTCATCGTCACATCCCTCGACAAGCGTGGGATCGAGGTGATCGGCATGCGCCGTCTTGCCCAGGTCTATTTCCTGCATGTCAGCGATCGCTTCGGCACCGAAGCTCTGATGGCGGTCGATGGCTACAGCGCGGAGATCATCGGTCTCCTGGTGCTCAAGCTCGGCTCGGGCGTGACCCAGATCGCCAGCGGCACGCGCGGCCGCCACTTTGTCGATCTCAGCTACAGCTTCGGCTACACCGTCGAGTGGACCGTGTATGAGAGCTACACTATCATCACAACCGAAGAGATCTCCGTCACCGAGGAATATGTCGAGGTCACCTACGAGGAGACCCAGGAGGTCGTCTACGAGGAGGTCGAGGACTATGCCGAGGGCGATCTGGACCAGGATACGCCGGAAGATGCGGCCGGCGACCAGCTCGCCGAGGACGTCGTCGATGATGTGAACGACGGTTTCGTCGAGGCGAGCGACGTCGCCGACGAGCAGCCGAATGCGGAAGAGCCATCCGATCTGCAGAGCGATGATGCGCTAACCGATGATGACGTCATGGAAGAGGCCGATGGCCCTGAAGACGTCGCCGACGACATGCCGGACGGTCAGGATGCGGATATGCCCGACGATCAAGATGATACTCAGGCCGACGAGGTCATCGAGGATGACGGCGGCGACGATACCGCCGATGAAGCGCCGATCGAGGAAGAGGCGGTCGACGAGGACGGTTGATCCTGGCAAGAACGCCGGACGACCGGCGGCGTCGGCTCGGCCTCGTACAAGGGGCCGGGCAGGGTGGTCCTCAGTCGCGCTTCATGCGGATCAGAACATCCCAAAGGTCCGCACCCGTTTCGAAGACGGATGCATTGGCCTTGAAGGCGAGCTCGGCGCCCATGGCGTCGACAAGCGCGTCAGCCAGATCGACATTGGAGCTGCCGGGAAGGGTTTCCGCGCCCGAAGGCGCGACCTCGGCGGAGACGCCGCCCGTGGGCTCGGACGAAAAGGACGTCCTTGCGCGGTCATAGCCTGGCGTCAGCGCATTGGCCACATTGTTGGCGGAGGCCGAGAGACGGATCGTCTGTGCCTGCATGCCGGACGTCGCAATGCTGAGTACTGCTGAAAGTGTCATGCCTAACCCCGGCTCTTCGATAGCCTCAGGAGCCTATCGCAGCAGCTCTGGAAAAAGCGTGAACGCGCAGGATCAACAAATGCTTGCGCAGACTCCACTGCAGTGTGCCGGAACAAGGCAATGGCAGGCTTCGGCGTTGGCCATAAAAGAGTCAATTAGGTAATTGGCTAAATAGATAGAGAGCGGATGAGCTGTTTTCGTATTTCGCTTGTCGGGTGCGCGCGGTGGCGGTCAGCGACGCCCGACGGCAAGCCAGCCGGCCAAGCCGATGGGGATGCCGAAGGCGATGCCCATGCCGACATTGTCGAACACGGTCACGCCGAACATTGCGCCGAAGGCGACGCCGATTGCGATCTACAGAGCCATGAACACAGGCTAGCGCGCCGAGCGGGCCGCAATGCGGCCCCGCTATGTCCATTTGGCGACGGCTTTTTTTTGAGGGGGCAGGTGCTACCGGGTGCAATCCTGGTACCCGGGCCAAAGAAAAACCCCCGGCCGAGGCCGGGGGTGATGGTCATGCGGGCGATGCGGCAAGGCTGCACCGGCGCGTCTGCTGTCGTTCTGACCTCAGGCGGCCATGGCCTTCTGCAGGTTCTCGTCGACCTTGTCGAGGAAGGCGGTGGTCGACAGCCACGGCTGATCCGGGCCGATCAGCAGCGCCAGGTCCTTGGTCATGAAGCCGCTTTCGACGGTGTCGATGCAGACCTTTTCCAGCGTCGTGGCAAAGCGGGCGAGCTCGGCATTGTCGTCGAGCTTGGCGCGATGGGCGAGGCCGCGGGTCCAGGCGAAGATCGAGGCGATCGAGTTGGTCGAGGTTTCCTGACCCTTCTGGTGCTGACGGTAGTGACGGGTGACGGTGCCGTGGGCGGCTTCGGCCTCGACGGTCTTGCCATCGGGGGTGAGCAGAACCGAGGTCATCAGGCCGAGCGAGCCGAAGCCCTGGGCGACCGTGTCGGACTGCACGTCGCCGTCGTAGTTCTTGCAGGCCCAGACATAGCCGCCGGACCACTTCAGCGCCGAGGCGACCATGTCGTCGATCAGGCGGTGTTCGTAGATGATGCCGGCTTCGTCGAACTTGGCCTTGAACTCGTTCTGGTAGACCTCTTCGAAGATGTCCTTGAAGCGGCCGTCATAGGCCTTGAGAATGGTGTTCTTGGTCGACAGATAGACCGGCCACTTGCGCATCAGGCCATACATCATCGACGCACGGGCAAAGTCGCGGATCGATTCGTCCAGGTTGTACATGGCCATGGCGACGCCGGCGCCCGGAGCCTTGTAGACTTCCTTCTCGATGACTTCGCCGTCTTCGCCGACGAACTTGATGGTCAGCGTGCCCTTGCCCGGGAATTTGAAGTCGGTTGCCTTGTACTGGTCACCGAAGGCGTGACGGCCGACGACGATCGGCTTGGTCCAACCGGGGACGAGGCGCGGAACGTTCTTGCAGATGATCGGTTCGCGGAAGATGACGCCGCCGAGGATGTTGCGGATCGTGCCGTTCGGCGACTTCCACATTTCCTTGAGGTTGAACTCCTTCACGCGGGCTTCGTCCGGCGTGATGGTGGCGCACTTGATGCCGACGCCGTGCTTCTTGATGGCGTTTGCGGCATCGATCGTGACCTGGTCATTGGTCGCGTCGCGATTCTCGACCGAGAGGTCGTAGTATTCGATCTGCAGATCAAGGTAGGGCAGGATCAGCTTGTCCTTGATGAACTGCCAGATGATGCGGGTCATCTCGTCGCCGTCGAGGTCCACGACGGGGTTGGCAACCTTGATCTTTTCCATGAGTATCCTCGCAGCTTTGGGGGGAGGGACAGTGTCCCTGTTTCTGTCTGGCAGCGCCTATAGCATTCCGCTTCGGGAACGGAAAGCGCACACCCCACGCTCTACCCCCTTTTCGTTGACAAAATCATACCAACTTTGGCCGTATCGCCGGGCTTTCGGCGCTCTTGCGGTTTGTTCCCCCTCGGCTAGAGTGCCGCCAAAACCTTCCCAATCTCTCCAGGATCCGCGCCATGAAGTCGTATGCCACAGCTGTCCTCCTTGCCCTGGGCCTATCGGTGGGCACAGCCGCTGCCGCCGACATGACCGCACCCGTGAAGGAGTTCATCGATGTCGTGGCCGGCAACTGGAGCGCGGAGAACCCGACCTCCGAAGACGCCTTCTCGAATGATCGCCTCGACCGTCTGTTCAGCGCCGACTTCGCCGCCGCCTATCGCGAGGCGTCGAAGTTCCCGGCCTATGATCCGCCGGAAGGCGAAACGACCGGCTCGCCCTTCGACTACGACCCGATCGCCGGCGGCCAGGACGGCTGCCCGTTCGAGAACATCCGCGTCGAGGATGACGGCGACGGTCAGGTGACGGCGCGGTTCAACAACCGCAAGTGCTTCGGCGACGCGCCGGAGAACCTGGAAGACCGGGTGCTGCTCTTCCACGTGCAGGTTGAAAATGGGCACCCCGTGATCGACGACATGCATATCGTGGTCGACGGCAATGCCGAAGCGAGCGAATCCTTCAAGGACGAGCTGCGGAAGATCTCCGAGTGATGATGCGCGTGGGCGGTCCTGTGCACCGGGGGTTCTCCATGGAGATGATCAGGACGGCCGTCGCTGCTTTGGGCCTGACCCTCTTCGCCGCCGGGCCGTCTGCGGCCAACGAGCCGGTCGAACCCGTGCAGGTGCTGCTGGACATGGCGGTCTACAATGCCGGCGTCGAGCCGGGCGCCAAGGCGGTCTATGACGACTATTTTTCGGCGGGCATGCTGCTGACCTATTTCAGCGAGGGCTTCGTCGAGGCCTATACCCAGGCACTGATGGCCCGCCGCAAGGATCGAGACACGATGCTGCTCGACCATGACCCGATCCTGGGCGGCCAGGACGGCTGCGCGCCAAAGGACGTGTCCTACGGCACGCCGCAGGCGACGGGCGGCGTGACCCTGATCAAGGTGCAGTTCAAGACCAACTGGTGCTACGACGGCACCTACGAGGGCAAGGATGCGCTGACCGAGGTCACCTACCGGCTGGTACAGGAAGACGACGAGGTCGGCGAGAAGCGTTATGTGGTCGACGACATCGCCTTTGTCGGCCGCGAGCCCCTGAGGACGCTTCTCGATACGCTGGCGAGGTAGGGTCCCGCCTATCTCGCACAATCACGGCAGAACCCGAAAGAGGAGACGGCGCCATGAGACTTCCCATGCTCATCTTGATGGCGGCCTTGGCCGGCGGCGCGGCCGAGGCCGCTGAGCCGCAGGATCCGGTCGTGACGCTGATGAAGGTTGCCGACGGCATCGAGGGCAACAGCGACGCGACGAGCTATTACGACGAGATCCTGCTGCAGTCGATCTACAGTCAGAGTTTTGCTCAGATCTACCGCATGGCGGCCTTCGGGGACGACCTTCTCGACATGCAAGGCGAGATGACGGGCCAGGACGAGGTGGTGGTGAGCCAGGACCCTTGCGAGATGAAGGACCTCAAGATCGTCGCCGGCAAGCCGAAGGGCGCGGTGACGCCGGTCGAGGTGTTCTTCGATGTCTCCTCCTGCTGGGGCAACAAGCCCGACATGACGAAGCCGGCTTTGTACTTTCACGTGATCGAGGAAGACGGGCGCTACGTGATCGACAATTTCTGGAACAGCGACTACGAGGACGGCCGGCTCGAGACCTCGGTCAAGGCGCGTTTTGCCGATCTGGTGAAGAGCGATGTCGAGCTGATGCTGACCGGATCCCGCAATCCGCAGTGACGTCCAGGGCCGATGCCCTTTGAATTTGCCGGTTTTTGTGCGAATGGAGCCCGGATTTCTTCAAGAGGCTCACGCATGTCAGGCACCAACAGCGAACGCGAACTTCTGGCCGAAGGCCCGGCGATCATTCTCGTCGAACCGCAGCTCGGCGAGAATATCGGCATGGTGGCGCGAGCCATGGCCAATTTCGGTCTGTCCGAGCTGAGGCTGGTCAATCCGCGTGACGGCTGGCCGAGCGAAAAGGCGAGGGCGGCCGCTTCCAAGGCCGATCATGTCATCGACGGCACACGCGTATACGACACGCTGGAGGAGGCGCTGTCCGACCTCAACTTCGTCTATGCGACAACCGCGCGCGAGCGCTACGGTTTCAAGCCCGTGCGCTCTCCCGTCGTTGCCGCCGCCACCTTGAGGAGCAAGTTTGCCGCCGGCGAGGCGACGGGCATCATGTTCGGACGCGAGCGCTGGGGATTGACCAACGAGGAAGTGGCGCTTGCCGACGAGATCGTCACCTTCCCGGTCAATCCCGCCTTTGCCTCGCTGAATATCGCCCAGGCCGTGCTGCTGATGTCCTACGAGTGGATGAAGAGCGGACTGGAGGATCTGGCGGAAACGTCCTTCCAGCCGCTTGAGCAGAAGCCGGCGACCAAGGAACAGCTGTTTGGAATGGTCGATTATGTCGAGGAGGCGCTCGACGCCCGCGGCTATTTCCGCCCGGCCTCCAAGAAGCCGAAAATGGTCGACAATCTGCGCGCCGTGTTGACGCGCCGCGCCTATTCCGAACAAGAGATCAGCATCATGCGCGGCGTTTTCGCCACATTCGACCGATACAGCCGCAAGAACCCGCGCGGCAAGGCGGGACCGGATCAGGACGGGGACGGGACGGACGATGGTGCAGACGGGGCATGAACTGAAGCCGGTGCTGGTGTTTGACAGCGGCATTGGCGGGCTGACCGTCCTGCGCGAGGCGCGCGTGCTGATGCCCGAACGCGGCTTCATTTACGTGGCCGACGATGCCGGCTTTCCCTATGGCGGGTGGGACGAAGCGCCGCTGCGCCAGCGTATCCTCGACCTGTTTGCCGACCTGCTCTCGACTTACGATCCCGAAGCGGTGATCGTTGCCTGCAACACCGCGTTTACGCTTGCCGGAAACGATCTGCGTCACGCCTTTCCCGACATGCGCTTCATCGGCACGGTGCCCGCGATCAAGCCGGCCGCCGAGCGCACGCGCTCGGGGCTCGTTTCGGTCCTTGCCACGCCCGGCACGGTCAAGCGCGCCTATACCCGCGATCTCATCCAGTCCTTCGCCGCCAAGTGCCATGTGCGGCTGGTCGGATCGGAAAACCTCGCCCGCATGGCCGAGGCCTATATCCGCGGCGAGACGGTCTCGGACGAGGCCGTGCGGGCCGAGATCGAGCCCTGCTTCGTCGAAAAGGACGGGGCGCGCACGGACATCGTCGTTCTCGCCTGCACCCATTATCCCTTTCTCGCCAATGTCTTTCGGCGTCTCGCGCCCTGGCCGGTCGACTGGCTCGATCCCGCCGAGGCAATCGCCCGCCAGGCGCGCCGGCTCGTGCCGCTGATTGAGGGGGCCGAACACCCGGAGGGCTTCGACTTTGCTGTCTTCACCTCCGGCAAGCCGGACTTTTCCACCCGTAGGCTGATGCAGGGTTTCGGTCTCGATGTGGCGCAACCCTTGCTAAAGGCCGCCTCGCACCGCTAAATCTTCCCGTGGCCGTTTGGAAAGCGGCGGACCGACATGACATCGTCGCCGCCACCGGATCGGCTGATTGTTCACTGGAGCCTTGAGCTTACCTTGTTTACGGAAATTCTGATTGTCGGCCTGCTGACCATCCTCAATGGTGTGCTGGCCATGTCCGAAATGGCGGTCGTATCGTCGCGAACCGCGCGCCTCAAAGTGCTTTCCGAACAGGGCAATCGCGGTGCCGCCATCGCACTCCGGCTGGCCGAAGAGCCGGGCCGCTTCCTCTCCACGGTGCAGATCGGCATTACGCTCGTCGGCGTTCTGTCCGGTGCCTTCTCCGGCGCGACGCTCGGTGCGCGCCTGGCCGCATGGCTGTCGACCCAGGGGCTGTCCGAGAGCCTTTCGAACGCGCTCGGCGTGGGCTCGGTCGTTGTCATCATCACCTATCTGTCGCTGATCGTCGGTGAACTCGTGCCCAAGCAGATCGCGCTGCGTAATCCGGAAGCGGTTGCGGCGCGGATATCGGGGCCCATGGTGCTTCTGTCCAGGGTCGCAGCGCCGCTGGTCTGGCTTCTCGACAATTCCGGCCGGCTGCTGCTCGCCTTGCTGGGTCAAAGCGGCGCGACCTCCGGGACCGTGACCGACGAGGAAATCAAGTCGGTGCTGGCCGAGGCGCAGAGTGCCGGCGTCATCGAAAACGAGGAATCGGCGATGATTTCCGGCGTCATGCGGCTTGCCGACCGCACCGCCCGCGGCCTGATGACGCCGAGGCGCGACGTTGAGGTTCTGAACATCGATGACACGCTGGAAGAGATCCGGACCAAACTGCGCAATGCTTCGCATTCGCGCCTGCCGGTCCGCTCCGGTGATTCCGACGAGATCGTCGGCGTGCTGTTTTCCAAGCGGGTCTATGACGCGATCGCCCTCGGCACGGACTTCGACATTCGCGAACACATGTCCGAGGTGCCGATCGTCTCGGACCTCGCGAGCGCCGTCGACATCATTCAGGCGATCCGCAAGACGCCGCTGCATATGGTGCTCGTCTATGACGAATACGGCCATTTCGAAGGCATCATCACCTCGGGCGACATTCTCGAGGCGATCACCGGCGTCTTCCAGGAGGACGAGGACGACGAACCCTCCGTTGTCCGGCGGGAAGACGGCTCCTATCTCGTGGCCGGCTGGACGCCGATCGACGAATTCGTCGAACGCATCCGCATTCCGGTCGAGAACGATCCCGACTACACCACCGTCGCCGGCTATGTGATTGCCGAGCTGAAGCGCATCCCCGACCTCGGTGAGAGCTTCGTCGCCAATGGCTGGCGCTTCGAGGTCATAGACCTTGACGGACGGCGGATCGACAAGCTTCTCGTTTCCCCTGTCGGCGAGCCATCGATCTGAACGCAGATCCGCGCCCTCGCTCCCGCCTGAGCCTGACGCCCGCCGTCCCAGGCGCCGACCGCGGCGGGGTCCTGGACCGGTCTCGTTGCTGTTGCCGTTATGCAACGCTCGTCCCTGGAGTTCTGCAATCCGAAATTGCGGACTTGCGGGCGAGCCGGTGTCGTGTCAGGTTTTCATCGTCCGCAAATCAAACGAGGGAGGCGACCATGAATCATAGCTATATGCGCATGCGCCTTTCCGGCGGAATGGTGGTTCTCAATAGGGCGCTTGCCGCCTCGGCACCACGAACCACCGCCTGAACGGTCCATCCGCTCAGGATCTACGGCGTTTGCGCCCATTTTCAAGACATTGATGTGATCGACCCCCGGGGCGCCTGACCGCGTCCTGCGGTCCGTCGTTCATCCCGTTTTTTTCTCCATGGGACCCGGGCGCCTGAGCGTCGCGGGACGGAACAGTCATGCACAAAGAACAATCAGTAATTGCATCCAGTCCCCTCGCGGCGATCGAGGAGATCTGCCGCACCTTCGGCTTCTGGCGCTCGGCAAAGGCCTTGCTCCATGTCGCCGTGCGCGGCCGCCGGCGACCGAACGCGGTCAGCGATCTGTCCGATCGCATGCGGGCGGATATCGGCCTTCCGCCGGAACACCGCTGGCACCGGCCCGCGCGCTTCGACCCCTGGGACCTGCGGTTTTGAGGCGCAGCCTGCCACCGTAGTGCACGCCTGTCGCCCTGTCGGTCATGACCGGCGGGGCGACAGGCGTCCTTCTGGGCGCCTGCGACTTGCCCCGAGGCAAAGCCATGGAGCGAAACGCGCGATTTGCCCTTGCGCGGACGTAATTGCCTGTTGATGGTCTCCTCTTTCGCGACGCCGATTCAGGAATTATTTGCTAAAGCATCGAGATTGCCGGGGCGGTTGGCTCGGCGACAGCATGACGGAACGAGGTGGCATTGGTGCAGGTTGGGATCGATATGGGTACGCTGTCGGGCGGCGAGCCGGCCAAGCTCGATATCGAGGAGCTTCTGGCCACGCGTCTTCTTGTGCAGGGCAATTCCGGTTCGGGCAAATCGCATCTGCTGCGGCGCTTGCTGGAGCAGTCGGCGCAGTGGGTCCAGCAGGTCATCATCGATCCTGAAGGCGATTTCGTCACGCTGTCCGATCGCTTCGGTCACCTAGTCGTCGACGGAGAGCGCACCGAGGCGGAACTCGCCGGTATCGCCAACCGCATCCGCCAGCACCGCGTCTCCTGCGTGCTGACGCTCGAAGGCCTCGACATCGAGCAGCAGATGCGCGCCGCTGCCGCCTTCCTCAACGGCATGTTCGATGCCGAGCGCGAATACTGGTATCCGGTGCTGGTGGTGGTCGACGAAGCGCAGATGTTTGCCCCCTCCGTCGGCGGCGACGTCTCGGAAGACGCGCGCAAGATGTCGCTCGGTGCGATGACCAACCTGATGTGCCGCGGCCGAAAGCGCGGGCTTGCCGGCGTGATCGCCACGCAGCGCCTCGCCAAGCTCGCCAAGAACGTCGCGGCGGAAGCCTCGAACTTCCTGATGGGCCGCACCTTCCTCGACATCGACATGGCGCGTGCGGCCGATCTGCTCGGCATGGACCGGCGCCAGGCGGAAATGTTCCGCGACCTGAAGCGCGGCAATTTCGTTGCCCTCGGTCCGGCTTTGTCACGCCGTCCGCTGCCGATCGTGATCGGCGCGGTGGAGACGTCGGCGCGCTCGTCCAGCCCGAAGCTGATGCCGCTTCCCGATGCGCCGCAGGACGTCGAGGATCTGATCTTCACGCCCGATCCGGAAGAGTTCACCCGGCCGATCGTGCGCCGCGCGCCGCCGGCGCCGCGCCCGACCACCGATATCCTGGCAGAACTGTCGAAGGCCGCGCCGGCCGCGACGGGCGGGCAGGGGACGAGCGGTGAGACGCGTCCGTCTCAGCCCGAGATGTCGTTGGAAGAGCGCGAGGAGCGTCTGGCCAATGTGCTTGCCGAGATCCTTGCCGATCCGCAGGCGGCCTATCGCACCGATTCCGTGCTTTATCAGGAGTTTCTGGTTCGTGCCCGCATGCGGCGCGTCTCCGGTCCGCCGATGGCCATGGGCGAGTTCCGCCGCCGCGTGGCGATCGCCCGCTCCGGTGTCGACGAAGAGACGGCGGCAAGCGAAGGCTGGGCCATGGCGCTGGATCTGTCGCAGCGTGTCTCCGACGATCTGCAGGGCGTCTTCCTGCTAATGGCGCGGGCGGCGCTTCGCGGCGAGGCCTGTCCCTCCGACCAGCGCATCGCCAAGGCCTACGGTACCCATTCGGCGCGCCGCGCCCGGCGCCTGCTCGGCTATTTCGAGGAGCACAACCTGATCGTCGTGCACACCGATTTCGCCGGCAAGCGCATCGTCGCTTTCCCGGACCTGCAGGCGGAAACGGCGCCGGGTGACCCCAATGCCACGGATGACTGCGAGGTTCCCTCGGCGGCGGAATAGGTCGCCCCGCTATCCGAGCAGGGCGAGCGTGTGCGGATCTTCCTCTCCGCGGTAGTACTTGTCGAGCAGGGCCTCGAACGGGCCGGCATCCTCTGCCGCCCGGGAAAACAGCGTGAGCGAGGATCGGAGTTTCATGACGTCCGGATAGCCGAACATCTGCTCCGCTGATCGGCCCTCAAGCTCGAGCAGGATCTCGCAGCACAGGCGCAAACGCGGGCCGAGCAACGGATGGTCGAGATAGGCGCGCGCCTCCTCGAGCGAGCGTAGAGCGAAGCGTCGGGCCGTCGGGCTTGAGCCGAGTCCGTCGATCTGCGGAAAGACGAACCACATCCAATGGCTCTCCTTGCGGCCGCGCCGCAGCTCGGCAAGGACGTCGGCGAAGACCGACTCTTGCGCCTCGACGAAACGCTCGAGATGGAAGGGGCCGGTCATACGACGGCCCTTTCCTCCCAGATCTTCACCAGTTCGACGATTGTCTCGACCGACTTCTCCATGTCCTGGACGCTCACCCATTCGAGCGGCGAGTGATAGGCGTGGCCGCCGGTGTAGATATTGGGGCAGGGCAGGCCCATGAAGGAAAGGCGCGAGCCGTCGGTGCCGCCGCGGATGCTGTGGCGGACCGGCTCCAGCCCGACGCGCCGGACCGCCTCGACCAGATTGTCAACGACGGCCGGATAGCGGTCGAGCACGACCTTCATGTTGCGATACTGCTCCTTGACGACGAAGCTGAAGGACGAGCCCGGATAGCCGGCCATTACATCTTTGGTGATCCGTTCCAGCAACCCTTCCTTCTCGGCAAGACCCTTGTCGTCGAAGTCGCGGATGATGAAGTGCAGGCTTGCCGCTTCCATCGCACCGGAAATGTCGGTCGGGTGGATGAAGCCCTGCCAGCCTTCGGTCGTCTCCGGTGCCTGGTCCTTCGGCAGCCTCGCGACGATCGCGCTCGCGATCTTGATCGCATTCTCCATCTTGCCCTTGGCCGTGCCGGGATGGATCGCGACACCGGTTATGGCGATGTCGACGCTGTCGGCCGAGAAGGTCTCGTCCTCAATTTCGCCGACCGTGCTGCCATCCAGCGTGTAGCCGAAATCGGCGCCGAGCTTGTCGAGATCGACCTTGTCGGCGCCGCGGCCGATTTCCTCGTCGGTCGTGAACAGAACCTTGATCGTGCCGTGCCTGACCTCCGGATTGGCGACGAGGAAGGCCATCGCGGTCATGATCTCGGCGATGCCGGCCTTGTCGTCGGCACCGAGAAGTGTGGTGCCGTCAGTGGTGACGATGTCATGGCCGATCTTGTCCTTCAGTTCCGGATTGTCTGAAACACGGATTACCCGGCTCGGGTCGCCGGGCAGCGCAATGTCGCCACCGGCATAATTGCGCACCACCTGCGGACGGACATGGGTGCCGGTGAAATCGGGCGCCGTGTCCATGTGCGAGCAGAAGCAGATGACGGGGACGGCCTTATCGACATTGGCGGGAAGGGTCGCGTAGACATTGCCGTGTTCGTCCAGATGGGCGTCGGAAAGCCCGATCTCCAGCAGTTCCCGGACGAGCAGTCGGCCGAGATCCTTCTGCTTCTCGGTGGACGGCTGGGTCTCTGACGACGGATCCGACTGGGTGTCGATGACGACATAGCGGAGAAGGCGGTCGAGGACGGTATCGGTCATGATTCCTCCGATCTGGGTGCGCGTG
>DAIMJJ010000058.1:0-19235 GCA_036722275.1 Rhizobium sp.
TCTCGCCCCTAACGCCGCAATAGTCCCAGACGGCGGACCAGAAGCCGGCGCGGTCATCGATCGACCACTGGTGGAAGGCGTCATAATCGGAAAAGTCGCGCCCGGCGCGGCTGCCGCACCAGGTCATGAAGCGATACATCGGCGACGACTTGATCTGGCTTTCGGACGGCGTCCAGAGCGGCATTTCCTGTTGCATGCGTTCCTCCTCGAAAACCCTGCCTGTATAGCAGTTTGCAACGCAATATAAAGCCCGGCTCGCCACGGCTGCTGCGCAATCCGGGGCGCCGGCACCGGCCGCGGCCTTTCGCAGGTTTGCAAGCCGGCGGCAATTCCTATATCCGGCAGGAACGATGAGGCCGGGTCGATGCCCGGCGGACGAGACCGGGGTTCCCATGCCGGATGCGAAGAGAACTGCAGCAGAGTGCCGTCAGCGTCCGGCCGCGCGCCGGCTGCTGCGGCTTGCGCTGATCGGTCTTGCCGCGCTGGCCGCCCTGTTCCTCGTCTCGCGCACGGCAGCTCCCTATCTCGTCTCGTCGAACATCGTTCGCTCCGCCATGGAACAGGCAGTCGCCGAATGGACCGGCCATGACGTCACCATGTCGGGCGCGCCGGAGATCGCCTTCTGGCCGAAGCCGCGGGTGACGCTGACCGGCGTGACGATCACCAAGCCGGCCCCGGGCGGGGTCAAGGTGCTCGGCCGCATCGAGCGCCTCTCGGCCACCTTCGGGCTCTATTCGGCCATGCGGGGGCGCCCGCATTTCGATACCTTCCACCTCGAGCGGCCGCGCTTCCATGTCGACCGCGATGCCGAAGGCCGGCTCGACTGGGCCAGCGAAGGCCTGCTCAGCGCCGCCGTGCGCCAGGTGGTGGCCGACGGCGCTGGAGCGCAGACGCTCGACCCGGCGCTTGACGAGACGGTCGGCGCGATCACCATCGAGGACGGTTCGCTCGAGCTTGCCGATACCGCCTCCGGTCGCCTCTGGACCGCGAACGGCATTGCCGCCGAGATCGCCTGGCCGCGCCTGTCGCAGGGGCTGAAAGCCACCGCCCTGTTCGACGTCGCCGGCCTTGGGCTCAAGCTCGACCTCTCCGCGCCGCAGCCGCTCCTGCTGTTCGGCGGCCGCGATGCGGCGATGGATGCGACCGTCGATGCCGCCGCCTTCTCCGCCCGCTTCGACGGTATCGCCAATCTTGCCGGCGGCCTGATCCGCGCGGGCGCCTTGTCGCTCGGCGTCAAGGATGTCGCGGCGCTGAAGGCCTGGACGGGCCTCAGGCTCGCCGGGATCGACACGCTGAAGCAGGCGCAGCTTTCCGCCAATATCGAGCGGGCGGGAGACGAACTCCGGCTCGACGACCTCGAATTCGACATCAACGACACCCACGGCACCGGCATCCTGTCGCTGTCGCATGCGCAGCAGAGCAAGCCGCGCGTCAGCGGCACGCTCGCCTTCGACCGGCTGAACATCACCCGGCTGCTGTCGGCATTCTCGCTCGACCTGCCTTCCGCCGAGGAAGAGGAGACGGCGGCCGAGCGCCCGCCGCGGCTGCTGCAATGGCTCGACTTCGATCTGACGCTCTCGGCTGGGCGCGCCGACCTGCCGCCCTTCGAACTCAGAGACGTCGCCGCCAGCATCATGGCGACCGGCAAGGCCGCGCAGTTCGATGTCGCCGACGCCGTGTTCGAAGGCGGCGACCTGACGGCCAGCTTCGTCGGCGCCGGCAGCGGCTTTGCCCGCGGCGGCGATCTGAGCCTGTCCATCCGCGACGCCGATTTTGCGGCGATTGCCGATCACCTGAAGGTCAAGGGACCGGTCGCCCGTGGCAAGGGTTCGGTGGACCTGACGCTCAACACCCGCCGGCCGGCCTGGGAAACGGGTCTCTCCGACATGGCGGGGACGATCCGCTTCACGTCCGAAAACGGCGTCGTCACCGGCATCGACACGGCGGACCTGCGAAAACTGTCCGAGACCAGCGCCTATTTCCAGCTGAGCGCCGGCGGCGCTGGCGAACTGCCCTATGACAGCCTGAACTACAGTGCGCGTTTTTCCAATGGCAAGGCCGAGGTGCTCGAGGCCCGCCTGAAAGGGCCGGAGGAGACGCTGACGGTGAGCGGCGTGGTTCCTTATGCCGACAATGCGCTGGCGCTGTCGGGCGAGCTTTTCGCCACCGATGCCGCCGCTGACGCGACCTATCCGCGCCTGCGCTTCTTCATCGGCGGCGCCTGGCCGGATCCGGTTCTGACCCCCATCTATCTCCCGCCTGCAAATCCCCTAAAATAAGAGCGAATCAACCGTGGGGTCGGGAGAGCGGTTTGGTCTTCCTGCCCGAGCTTGGGGGCGTGCGGTGCACCGATTTGTAACCGGTCTGATCAAGATCGTGCTGGCCTCGCTGCTTGCCGGCAGCCTGTTGAGCTTCCTCGGGATCACCGCCGACAGCATCCTGCTCTTTCTCGGCCTGACACCCGAACAGATCTGGTCGGGGCTGCAGGCCATGGTCGCCTGGGCGAGCCCCCGGATCGTGCTCGGCGCCGCGATCGTTCTGCCGGTGTGGTTCATCACCTATATCCTCATGCCGCCGGGCGACGGCTGAGGCACGCCGTCGCCGTCACGGAGCCTGGGCGGCCACGTGCTCGTCGCGCTGGCGCTGCAGCTCGTGGCGCTTGGTGGTGATCGAGGCGATGATGACGCCGATGGTGACGAGCCCGATCAGGATCGAGCAGACGGCGTTGATTTCCGGCGTCACACCCAATCGCACCTGACTGTAGATCTTGATCGGCAGCGTGGTTGCCCCCGGGCCGGTGGTGAAGGAGGCTATGACCAGGTCGTCGAGCGACAGGGTGAAGGCCAGCATCCATCCGGAAATGACGGCCGGCATGATCAGCGGCAGGGTGATCTTGAAGAAGGTCTTGACCGGCGGGCAGCCGAGGTCGAGCGCCGCCTCCTCGAGGCTGGTGTCGAAGGTCAGAAGCCGCGACTGCACGACGATCGCCACATAGCACATCGTGAACGTGGTATGGGCGATGGTGACGGTCAGCAGGCTGCGGTCGATGCCGAGCGCCACGAACAGCAAAAGCAGCGACAGGCCGGTGATGACTTCCGGCATGACCAGTGGCGCATAGACCATGCCGGAGAACAAGAGCCGGCCGGGGAAGCGGCCATAGCGCACCAGCGCCAGCGCCGCCAGCGTTCCGAGCACGGTGCCGATGGTGGCGCTCATCAGGCCGACCCGGGCGGTCACCCAGGCGGCACTCATCAGGCCCTCGTTCGACCACATCTCGCCGTACCATTTCAGCGAGAAACCGCCCCAGACCGTAACCAGCTTGGATTCGTTGAACGAATAGACCACCAGGATGACGATGGGGATATAGAGGAAGGCGAAGCCGAGCGTCAGGATCGTCGCGTCGAATTTTCCGGGTTTCATCGACCGATCTCCCTCACACTTTCTGCTGCTGGTTCTGGAAGATGGCGATCGGCACCACCAGCAGAAGCAGGAGCAGGACAGCCACGGCCGAAGCAAGCGGCCAGTCGCGGTTGCCGAAGAATTCTGTCCACAGCGTCTTGCCGATCATCAGCGTCTCGGCGCCGCCGAGCAGGTCGGGAATGACGAACTCGCCGGTGATCGGAATGAAGCAGATCATCGCGCCGGCGACCACGCCGGGGATCGACAGCGGGAAGGTGATGCGCCAGAAGGCCTTCCACGGCGGGCAGCCAAGGTCGCTCGCCGCCTCGAGCAGCGTACCGTCGAGCTTCTCCAGCGCCGAATAGAGCGGCAAAACCATGAAGGGCAGGTAGGAATAGACAATGCCGATGAAGACGGCGGTGTCGGTGCGGAAAATCTGGACCTGATCGTCCGGGCCGTAGAGGCCGATCGTCTGCAGCAGCAGCGTCAGCAGGCCCTCGGGCTTGAGGATGCCGATCCAGGCATAGACGCGGATCAGGAACGAGGTCCAGAACGGCAGGATCACCAGCATCAGCAGCGTCGGCCGGATGGTCACCGAGGCGCGCGCCATGGCTAGCGCGATCGGATAACCGATCAATAGCAGCAGCAGCGTCGAGATGACGGCGATCCTCAGCGACGACAGGTAGGCGTTCATGTAGAGCGAGTCTTCGGTCAGGAAGACATAGTTCTCAAAGTCGAGCTGCGAGAAGAAGTCGCCGATCGCCGACAGCCCGCCGAAGACCGGCGTGTAGGGCGGCATGGCGATCGCGGTGTCCGACAGCGAGATCTTCACGATGATGAAGAACGGCGCCAGGAAGAATAGCGCCATCCAGACATAGGGAACAAGGACCACCAGCCAGCGGGCGGGGGACGATGTCGGTGTGGCGGCCAGCGTGGTGTCGCTCATCCTCGTGCTCCTCAGCGGGTCAGCACGAGGCCGGCATCGACCGGCCAGGTGAGCCAGACCTTGTCGTCGACGGTGATTGGGCGGTCGACCAGGCGGTGGGTATTGGCCTGGGCGGCGCGGAAGGTCGAGCCGTCCGCGAGCTTGACGATGAAGACCGAGAAGTCGCCGAGATAACCAATGTCCCAGACCTCGCCGGACAGGGCGTTGACCGAGGTGTCGGCCGGCGGCTCGGTGCCGATGCGCACCTTTTCCGGGCGGATGGCGAAGGCGACGGCCGCGCCGGGGGTGGCTTTGCAGGACGGCTGGTCGACGACCACGCGGAAGCCGGTGTCGCAGACCACGGTCGCCAGATCGCCCTCGGCGACCTTCTCGACGCTTTCCAGCTTGCCCTCGACAATGTTGATGTCGCCGATGAAGTCGGCGACGTAGCGGCTGTTCGGCGCCTCGTAGATTTCCGCCGGCGTCGCCACCTGGATGATCTCGCCCTTGTCCATGACGGCGATGCGGTCGGAGACGGTCATCGCCTCTTCCTGGTCGTGGGTAACGATCAGGAAGGTCAGCCCCAGCGATTGCTGGATGTCCATCAGTTCGAACTGGGTTTCCTCGCGCAGCTTGCGGTCGAGCGCGCCGAGCGGCTCGTCGAGCAGCAGCACCTTCGGGCGCTTGGCGAGCGAACGGGCAAGCGCCACGCGCTGGCGCTGACCGCCGGAGAGCTGGTTGGGTTTGCGCTTGGCGAACTGTTCGAGCTTGACGAGCTTCAGCATCTCGGCGACCCGCGCCTCGATCTCAGCCTTCGGAACATTGTCCTGTTCAAGACCGAAGGCGATGTTCTTGGCCACCGTCATGTGCGGGAAGAGCGCATAGGACTGGAACATCATATTGGTCGGCCGGCGATAGGGCGGAACGCCGGATATATCCTTGCCCTGCAGCAGGATGCGGCCCTCGGTCGGCTCCTCGAAGCCGGCCAGCATGCGCATCAGCGTGGTCTTGCCGCAACCCGACGGGCCGAGCAGCGAAAAGAACTCGCGCTCGTAGATGTCGAGTGTCAAATCCTTGACGGCGGTGAAGTCGCCGAAGCGCTTCGTGACGTTCTCGAACCGGATGAAGGGAACCGATTCCGGATCGGTCCAAGGAGAGAATTTGCGCTTTACCGGTCCCAGAGACTTCGCCATCGCCCAATCCAAATGTTTATTGAAAATGCCGCCCGAAGAGACCGGGCGCCTTCAAGGCGCCCGGTTTTATGTCAGCGATCAGTTACCGGTCTTGATCTGGGTCCAGACGCGGTTCAGGACGCGCTGTTCCTTCGGCCCGTAGGGCGAAATGGTGAACAGCTTCTTGACGGTTTCAGCATCCGGATAGACCGACGGATTCTTGAAGACTTCTTCGTCGAGCAGCGCCTGCGAGGCGAGGTTGCCGTTGGCGTACTGCACATAGTTCGAGGCCTTGGCGATCACTTCCGGCTTCATCAGGAAGTTGATGAAGGCATGGGCTTCCTCGACATTCTTGGCGTCGGCCGGGATCGCCAGGTTGTCGAACCACATATAGGTGCCTTCCTTCGGGATCACGTAATCGATCTCGACGCCGTTCTTGGCTTCCTCGGCGCGGGCCTTGGCCTGGAGAATGTCGCCCGACCAGCCGATCGTCAGGCAGATGTCGCCATTGGCGAGGTCATCGATATAGGAGGAGGAATTGAAGGTCTTCACGAACGGACGCACCTTCATATAGACCTCGCCACCGGCTTCCAGATCGGCGGTCTCCTTGCTGTCGGGGTTCTTGCCGATATAGTTCATCGAGATCGCGAAGGTCTCGTCGGAAGCGTCAAGAATGTTGATGCCGCAGGCCTTCAGCTTCTCGGCATTTTCCGGCTTGAACACGGCATCCCAGCTGTCGATCTTGAAGTCGGGACCGAGCGCGGCCTTCACCTTCTCGACATTGTAGCCGATGCCGGTCGTGCCCCACATGTAGTTGACGGCATATTCGTTGCCCGGATCATAGGTCGCCAGACGCTGCATGATGTCCGGCCACATGTTCGACAGGTTCGGCAGCTTCGACTTGTCGAGCTTCTGGAACACGCCGGCCTGGATCTGGCGGGCGAGGAACGGGCCGGTCGGCACCACGACGTCATAGCCGGAACCGCCGGCGAGCAGCTTGGTTTCCAGGATCTCGTTGGAATCGAAGACGTCATAGACGACCTTGATACCGGTTTCCTTGGTGAAATCCTCCAGAACGGATTCGTCGATATAGTCGGACCAGTTGTAGACATGGACGACGCCCTCGGCCTTGGCAGCGGAGGCCATAGCCAGGGTTACCATTGCGGCAGACGCCAAAAAACGCATGAGATCGGTCTTCATTTTCTCTCCTGTTCCAGCCTCCGAGCCTTCACCCGAGCAGCCATTCCCTCTTTTTTTTAACAGACTAGAAAGGAAATGGACGGGCGACAAGGGGGAATCTTCCTCGGCGCAAACCCTTTGCCGGACTACTGAAAATCGAAGGCGGAGAGCCCGGTGACCATTTCGTCGAGGCCGAGCGGACGGGTTACCGGCGGCTCGGCGCGGGCGAGACAGCCCTGTCGCTCGCACAGCCGGCAGGCGGTTCCGACGGCGACCGGACCAAGCCCGGCTCCGGCCGCGACCTGCCCGTAGACCACCTCCTCGCGGTGGGCGATGTCGCAGGCGACCAGCAGCGCCGTGCGCCGCACCCGCTCGTTGAAACCGGCCTGCGGGCCGTCGAGCGTGCGCGACACGGTGAGAAAACCGGTGCCGTCTGGCATCTCGACGGCATCGACCAGCACCTGCCCCGGCTGGGCGAAGGCGGCATGGATGCTGAGCTTGGGACAGCTGCCGCCGAACTTCGCCTGGGGAAACCCTTGGGCGCCGGCCTTGCGGAAACGATGCCCGGCATTGTCCACCTCCATCATGAAGAAGGGAACACCCGAGGCCCCCGGCCGCTGCAACATGGTCAGCCGGTTGGCCGCCTGCTCATAGGACACGCTGAAGCGCGCGCGCAGCATGTCGATGTCGTAGCGGGCCCGCTGGGCTGCGGCCAAAAAGGCGCCATAGGGCATGATCACCGCCAGCGCCGCATAGCGCGCCAGCTCGAAGCGCCCGAGGCGCTTGGCCTCGCCGGTGGAAAAGGCAAGCCCCTCCAGTTCGGCCGCGATCTCTTCGCCGAATGCCAGCAGGCTCGCCTCCATCGCCACCTCGTGCAGCTGGTCGAAGGGTGACAGACGCTCGGACAAAAACAGGCGCATCGAATGGCGGTCATAGCGCCGGCGCAGGTTCGGCATGGTGTGGATCGGCAGGCTGCGCACGACGATGCCGTGCTTGGTGCGAAGCCAGGCTTTCAGCGCCGGCGCGAGGTCCTCGCCCGGCGACAGGCCCAGCGAGGCATGGAAGGCCTCCGCCGCATCCTCGATGCGGGCATAGAAGTTCGCCCGCCGCTCGAGCTTCTCGCGCACCTCGTCGATCGGCAGCCGCGTGCCGGAGATCGAGGTCTCGTGCCCCTCGCGCGCCAGAAGCTCGGCCAGATCGGTGAGCCGCGCGGCCTGTTCGCGATAGGCGCGGTAGAGCTTGACGACGCCGGCGGCGGCGTTCGGCGCAGCCTCGGCCACCTCGATCAGCTCCTGGTCTCCCGGCACCTCCCCCGACAGCAGCGGATCGGCGAAGACCTCGCGCAACTGCCCCGCCGTGCCGCCCGCCTCGCCCTGCAGCTCGTCGAGATCGACCTTGTAGACGGTCGCCAGCTTGAGCAGCAGCTGGACGGTCAGCGGTCGCTGGTTTCGCTCGATGAGGTTGAGATAGGAGGGCGAGATCTCCAGCGCCTCGGCCATGGCGGTCTGCGTCAGCCCCAGCCCGTTGCGGATGCGCCGCACCCGGGGACCGGCGAAAATCTTGTTCTCGGCCATTTTGACACACCTTTTACAACATTCGCCGCAAACGGCGACCGCTCATCGATTTACAATCTTTACAAATTTACACGGGTGCAATGTCAAAGACAAGACAGGCTAACCTCTTTCAGGGCGCCATTTTCCGCATTTTTCTGGACGTTTTGTGCGGCACGCTGTAAATCCAGTCACATCGAAAGCGGAACTTCGATCGTTCAAAGAACCGCAACACGGCGAAACCGAGCAACAGGGAGACTGCTATGACTGGTTTTTACAACCGCCTTTCATCGGCAGCCGGATGCCGTCATGACGGCCTCGTCCGCCCCTGCCCGGTCGAAGACGTCAAGCGGATCGGCGGCTCGCGCGAAACGAAGTCCACGCTCTAGGCCCCTTCAAGAACCCCACATATAAGAGGAGAAATGCCATGACCCCGCAGACCCGAGTTAAAGAACGCGCTGAAGAACAGGCTTCCGCCATGACGGCAGACCAGCAGGCCATGATCCGCATGGTCGCCAACGACCTGCACCGCCTGAACCAGTCCGTCATGAAGGCCGTCGATGCCGGCGTCTCCGTCGAACTCGTCCGCTCCGCCCGTCACCATGGTGGCGAAGGCAACTGGGGCGACCTGCTGATCCCGGTCATCGTGACCCAGGGCCGCTAACCCATCCAAGGACCATCCGGGGCGTCAAAACCCCGGGTCGGCTCCCGCGCAATGATCGCTGGCTTCGGGGGGAGCTTCATGCGGTCGCTGCGCGGGATTTTCATGTCCGCCTCCGGCGGATGGCCTCCTGCTCCGCCGGCATGCTATGACCGCTTCCAGGATCAACCGGAACCGGCCGATGGCTCGCCCCCGTCTCTCGCTCGTCCTGTTTTACGCTCTGGCCTTCCTGCTGAGCTGGACCGTCTGGTCACCGCTCGTCGCCTTCCGGCTCGGATATGGCCCGCCGGCGAGCCCTGTCTGGCACCTGCTGGGCAGCCTTGGCCCCGCCGCATCCGCGGTGATCGTCAGCCTCCTGCCCTTTTCGCCGGTGCGCCTGTCCCTTCTGATCGACCGCCTCTCGCTCCGGCGCATGACGGCGCGCCCACTCCTTCTCGCGATCGGTCTTCCGGTCGCCATCGCCGCGCTCGGCCTCGTCGGACAGGCGGTGACTGCCGGGTCACCCGTGCTGCTCGAAGGCATCGGCCGGTCGCTGGAATATCCGGCGCTCGGACCCCTTGCGGTCGTCGCCGTCTCCGTCCTGTTCTACGGCTTCGGCGAGGAGATCGGCTGGCGTGGCTATGCCCTGCCGCTCTTCAGCCGCCGTTTCGGCGGGCTGTCGAGCGCGCTCCTGATGACGCTGCCCTGGGCCGTCTGGCATCTGCCGCTCCTCGTCTCCAGCCCGACCTATCAGGCGCTCGGCCCCGCCGGGCTTGTCGGCTGGCTCGTCAGCCTGGCCACCGGCGCCGTGCTTCTGACCTATCTCTTCCATCTGAGCGGCCGTTCGCTGATCGTCGTTGCGCTCTTCCACGCCTTCATCGATCTGGCGATGACCAATGCGCCGTCCAGCCGATCGGCACGCAGCTGATGGGGGCGATCGTGACGCTTCTCGGTCTGGCCGCGGCCTTCGGCTGCAGCCGGCTTGCCCATGGCGCCTTCATGCCGGTCCGCGCCCTCGGACAAGCGGCACCTGCGGCACCAGCGACATCCGCTCCGCGCCGCGGCTAGGCCCGGCTCGGGCGGCGGCCGGCGATCAGCTCCGCATGGCCCTTCATCAGCCGGCGCATGCGCTCGACGACGGTGCGAATTTCGCGCCGGTGGCGGTCGTCATTGTTCATCACGATCCATTGCCGGTGGCGGAGCGCCGCGATCTCGCCGCCCACCCGCTCCAGCCGCGGCTCCAGATCGCCGACGAAGCACGGCAGGACCGCGACGCCCGCGCCGGCCAGCGCCAGGTCGAGCAGCGAGCGCGGCCGGTTGACGGTGACAACGATGTTTTCCGCGCGGTTCTCGTGCGGCCAGCGCAGATAGGCCGAGATGGCAGTCTCGGCATCGACCGCGAGGAAGCGGTCCGGGCCGGCGTCGTCGCTGTTGAGCGCCCGGTAGGCGGCATAGGCAACCTCGCCGGCGGCCACCGCGGCGAGGTTGGCCTCTTCCGGCTCGAAGGCGCGCAAACCGATATCGGTTTCGCGATGCGCAAGGCTTGCCCGCTGTTCGGCAAGGTGCAGATCGATGCGGAAGGCGTCACGCGAGGTGCACAGCGCCGCAAAATTCTGCGCCAGCAGCCAGCCGTTCCAGGTGCCGACGGTGATGCGCACCAGCGCCGGCGCCGCCGCCTCGCTGCGCCAGCCGTCCACCTTGCGGGCCGCCGCCTCCAGCTCGGCCAGATGCTCGAACAAGCGCCGCCCGTCGGCGGTCAGGCGATAGCCGGTCTGGCTGCGCACGAAGAGCGCACGGCCGATCTCGCGCTCTAATTCGATCATCCGCCGGCCGAGCGTCGCCGGGCTGAGCGCCGTCGCACCGGCCGCGCCCGAGAGCCCGCCATGGCGGGCCACGGCGAGAAAAAGCTGATAGCTGTCCCAGGAGATGTTTTTCATCAGTGAAAAACATAGCGCGAAATCGCGCGTTTGCCAGCCGAAAATGGCGGTATAGATCAGGCGATGGCTCACCCCACACAGGAGACCCATCATGGACATGACTTATGGATTGTTGTCGCTTCTCGCCGCCCCGTCGCCGCAGATCGCCCTGAAAGGGAGCCTGGCCGAGGATGCCTATTATGCGCGTTTCGCAGAGAGCCCGCTTGCAAAGCTTTCGCGGTTCTTCGGGTCGAGGGACAGCGCAGGGGAAGGCTCGAGGCCCCTCTGTGCGCAATACCGGCGCGGCGCAGGGCCGTCCGCCGTCATGACCCGAGGGCCGTTCTAGGCCACGCGCGGGTCATCATGCCGGCACGGGTCGCAATCGCCCCGTCCGGTTCCTGCCGTTTCAGCCGATCAGGGCTGCCGTCGCGATCAGCGCCAGTGCGCTCATGGCTGCGAGGCTGAGGAGGCCGATCTGCCAAAGGCGGGCGGTCTCCGCTTCGCGGGTTCTGGCGATGGCGATGGCCCGGGGCTTGCTGTTCTGTCTGTTCATCGGCTCTACCTTGACGATTGCCGTTGAGGAAAAACATGCCGTCTCGATGCGGCAATCCGGTTCGACGTCATGTCCATCCAGCGACGGATGCCGGCATCGAACCAGAATGACTACGGCACCTTAACAATAGCTGAATTATGGCGGAAAGCTTGTAAAAACCGCGATGCATCACGGATTTTTGTGCTGCGCACCAGCGCGTTGCGGCTCAGACGCTCTCGCCGGCCGCATGGCCAGAAGCCCAGGCCCACTGGAAGTTATAGCCGCCGAGCCAACCGGTGACATCGACGCATTCCCCGATGAAGTAGAGACCCGGCACGGCCTTGGCCATCATGGTCCTGGAATCCAGTTCGCCGACATCGACGCCACCGAGCGTGACCTCTGCCGTGCGGTAGCCCTCCGACCCCGCCGGCTTGATGATCCAGCCGTGGAGAAAGGCCCCAACCGCCTCCAGCGCCTTGTCGGAGAGATCGGCCAGCGGTTTCTCGATCTTCTGCCGTTCGGCCACATATTGCGCCAGCCGTTTGGGCAGGTGCTGGGAGAGCACGGTCTGGACGGCCTGACGACCGTTCTGCCGTTTGGCAGCCTTGAGCAGTTCGGCGAAATCCACCTCCGGCATCAGCGACAGCGTGATCTCGTCGCCCTCGCGCCAATAGCTCGAGATCTGCAGGATGGCGGGACCGGACAGGCCGCGATGGGTAAACAGCAGCGCCTCGCGAAAGGCCGTCTTGCCGTGGCGCACCTCAGCATCGACCGCAACACCGGCGAGCGGCGCAAGCTCGGCCAGCAGCATGGGATCGAGGGTCAGCGGCACGAGCCCCGGCCGCGTTTCGGTAACGGAAAGACCAAACTGCTCGGCGATACGATAGGCCAGACCGGTCGCGCCCATTTTCGGGATCGACTTGCCGCCGGTCGCGATCACCAGCGCGGTTGCCCGGATCTCGCCGTCTGAGGTCTGCAGCCGAAAGCCCGTCTCGTTCCGCTCGACGGCTTCCATCTCCACGCCGAGCCGCATGTCGACGCCGCCGGCGCGCATCTCTTCCAGCAGCATGCGGATGATGTCCTTGGCGCTGTCGTCACAGAACAGCTGGCCCAGCGTCTTTTCATGCCAGGCGATCCCGTGCCTGTCGACCATGGCGATGAAGTCGGCCGGCGTGTAGCGGGCCAGCGCCGACTTCATGAAATGCCGATTGCCGGACAGATAGTTCTTCGGGCCGGCATGGATATTGGTGAAATTGCAGCGGCCGCCGCCGGAAATGCGGATCTTTTCGCCCGGCGCCCGGGCATGGTCGATGAGCACCACGGAACGGCCGCGACGGCCGGCCGTCAGGGCGCACATCATGCCCGCAGCTCCCGCTCCTATGACAGCAACATCAAATATAGGCGCCAATTTTCCGCATCCTGCGACAGAGAATGCCTGTGTTTTCGATCGATCAGGCAAAGTCAATGGCGTTTCCCCCCTCGCCAATTGCCGAAGTCGGGTTATGATGCTGCCATCAACAACCAAACCGGTGAGACATGCCTCCGAAGAAGAATATGCTCAGACCCCAAGGCGCAGCGTCGAAAAAGGCGAGCATTCCTCCGGACCCCAAGTTCACCCGTGGCGTCAAGTCGTGGAAAGAGGCAACGGCTTGGCTGCGCGCCCGCGGGATCGAGGACATCGAGTGCATCACCCCCGACCTGGCCGGCGTTCCGCGCGGCAAGATGATGCCGTCGTCGAAGTTTACCGGCGACACCTCGCTGGCGCTGCCCTCGGCGCTCTACCGCCACACGATCTCCGGCGAATATCCGGAAGAGACCGGCAACTTCCGCTATGAGCCGCGCGACAGCGACCTGAAGCTCGTGCCGGACCTGTCGACTCTGTCGGTCGTGCCGTGGGAAACGGATCCGACCGCGCAGGTGATCTGCGACATCGTCAATTCCGACGGCGAGAACGTCTCCTACACGCCGCGCAACGTCCTGAAAAACGTCCTGAAGCTCTATGACGCCAAGGGCTGGCGCCCGGTCGTGGCGCCGGAGATCGAGTTCTATCTCGTCGCCATGAATGACGACCCGGACTATCCGCTGCATCCGCCGAAGGGCCGCTCCGGCCGCTCCATCCTCGGCGGCCAGGGCTATTCGATCGCCGGCATCAACGAGTTCGACGAACTGATCGACGACATCTACCACTTCTCGGAAAAGCAGGGCCTCGAGATCGACACCCTGATCCATGAGGAAGGCCCGGCACAGCTCGAGATCAACCTGCGCCACGGCAATCCGATCGAACTGGCCGACCAGGTCTTCCTGTTCAAGCGCACGATCCGCGAGGCCGCCCTGAAGCACGGCATCTACGCCACCTTCATGGCGAAGCCCATGCAGGGCCAGCCGGGCTCGGCCATGCACATCCACCAGTCGGTGGTCGATGCCGACACCGGCAAGAACATCTTCTCCAACCCCGACGGTTCGCCGTCGAAGGAGTTCTTCCACTTCATCGGCGGCATGCAGGCCTATGTGCCGAAGACGCTGGTGATGATGGCGCCCTATGTGAACTCCTATCGTCGCCTCACCCCCGACATGTCGGCTCCGGTCAACAATGCCTGGGGTTACGACAACCGCACCACCGCGTTCCGCGTGCCGGTGTCCGACGCCCGCGCCCGGCGCGTGGAAAACCGCCTGCCGAGCTCGGATGCCAATCCCTATCTGGCGCTCGCAGCCTCGCTTGCCTGCGGTTATCTCGGCATCATCAAGCAGGTCGAGCCGACGGCGGCGTCCGAGGGCACGGCCAATGAGGGATCGGTCGATCTGCCGCGCGGCCTGCTCGAGGCGGTGTCGCTGCTCGAATCCGATCCGGCGCTCGGCGAAGTGCTGAGCGAGGAGTTCATCGGCCTCTATGCCGGCGTCAAGCGCGGGGAATTCGAAACCTTCATGCAGGTGATCAGCCCCTGGGAACGCGAGTTCCTGCTGCTGAACGTCTGATTGCAGGGAGTTTTCCATGGCCTGGCAAAGCCCGATTGCACCGGGGATCTCCTGGTATCAATCCACCGTGTCCGAACGGCCGGAATATCCGGCCCTCGACGGCTCGAAGAGCGTGGACGTCGCCGTCATCGGCGGCGGCTGCACCGGCCTGCAGGCCGCCTACAATCTCGCCAAATCGGGTGTTTCGGTCGTCCTGATCGAAGGCTGCCGCATCGGTGACGGCGGCTCCGGCCGCAATGGCGGCCAGATGGGCACCGGCCAGCGCTGGTACCCGGAGGAGATGGAAGCGGAACTCGGCTACGAGCGCTCCAGGGCGCTGTTCGATCTTGCCGAAAACGCCAAGAAATACGTGCTCGCCTTTGCCGACGAGCACGGCATCGACATGGAGTTCATGCCCGGCCAGATGAATGTCAGCCACAAGCCGGGGCACGACAAGGACTACCAGCGCACGGTCGAGATCGCGGCCACCCGCTACGGCTATCCGCACCTGGCCTATATGGACGGCAAGGAAACGGCCGAGCGCGTCGGCTCGAAGCGCTTCTTCTGCGGCGTACGCGACAGCGGCACGGGCCATATCCATCCGCTGAAGCTTGCCGTCGGGCTTGCGAAGGCGGCAGCCCTTGCCGGCGCCGCCATTCACGAGATGACCCCGGCGAAATCGATCCGCCAGCAGACGGGCACGGCCGGCACCCGCACCGTGATCGAGACGCCGACCGGCACGATCACGGCGGACAAGGTGCTGATCGCCACCAATGCCTATATCGGCAATCTGGAGCCGGTGACGGCCGCCCATGTCATGCCGATCCGCTCCTTCATCGGCGCAACCGTGCCGCTCGACAGGTTCCCGTCGGTCATTCCGGGCAAGGAATCGCTCGCCGATTCGCGCTTCGTCGTGCGTTACTGGCGCAAGACCCGCGACGAGCGGCTGCTGTTCGGCGGGCGCGAGGCCTATACCGCCGACAGCCCGAGCGACATTTCCACCCATATCCGCCGGCAGATCGCCGAGATCTATCCGGAGCTCAAGGACATCGAGATTACCCATTCCTGGGGCGGCTCGGTCGGCATCACCTTGCCGCGCAAGATCTTTGCCCGCGAAGTCATGCCCGGCGTCACCTCGATCGGCGGCTATTCCGGCCACGGCGTCATGCTGTCCAACTATTGCGGCAAGCTCTATGCCGACAGCGTCACCGGCAAGGGTCGCGAGCTCGACCATCTGCTCGATCTCAAGATCCCGCCCTTCCCCGGCGGCGCAAAGTTCCGCAGCCCGCTACTGTTCCTCGCGCTCACCTGGTACGCACTGCGCGACAGGCTGTAGTCTGATTTCTGGTCCGGCGGGTGCGGTTTTCGCACCTGCCCACTGGCTTTTTTAAATCGATTAGATTACATCTGCCATCAGTGTTTTCGATCGAGAGAAGCCCGAATGAGCAGCCAGATCATCCCCGTCGAGCCGTTTGACTATGTCGTCTTCGGCGGCACCGGCGATCTTGCGGAGCGCAAGCTCCTTCCCGCCCTGTATCACCGCCAGCTCGCCGGCCAGCTGACCGAGCCAACCCGGATCATCGGCGCCTCGCGCACCCCGATGAGCGACGACGAGTATCGCCAGTTCGCCACCAATGCGCTGAAGGAGCATCTGAAGGAAGGCGAGTTCGCCGAGGACGAGGTGGCGAAGTTCTGCGCCCGCATTCACTATGTCTCGGTCGACGCCAAGTCGCCGGAGGGCTGGGACAAGCTGAAGGCCCTGCTCGACGAGGGCAAGGACCTGGTGCGCGCCTTCTATCTCGCCGTCTCGCCGGCGATCTTCGGCGACATTGCCGAGAAGATCCGCGATTTCAAGCTGATCACCAAGTCGACCCGCATCGTCGTCGAAAAGCCGATCGGCCGCGATCTCGAATCCGCGCAGGTGCTCAACGACACCATCGGCAAGGTGTTCAAGGAAGAACAGATCTTCCGTATCGACCACTATCTCGGCAAGGAGACGGTGCAGAACCTGATGGCGCTGCGCTTTGCCAATGCGCTCTACGAGCCCTTGTGGAACTCCGCCCATATCGACCATGTGCAGATCACGGTCGCCGAATCCGTCGGGCTCGAGGGCCGCGTCAGCTATTACGACAAGGCCGGCGCGCTCCGCGACATGGTGCAGAACCACATCCTGCAGCTGCTTTGCCTCGTCGCCATGGAAGCCCCCAATTCCATGGAGGCGGAAAGCGTGCGCGACGAGAAGCTGAAAGTTCTGCGCTCGCTGAAGCCGATCACAAACGGCAATATCGAAAAGCTCACCGTGCGCGGCCAGTACAAGGCCGGTGCCTCGGCCGGCGGCCCGGTCAAGGGCTATACGGAAGAGCTCGGCGGGCCGTCCGACACCGAAACCTTCGTCGCCATCAAGGCCGAGATCGCCAACTGGCGCTGGGCCGGCGTGCCCTTCTACCTGCGCACCGGCAAGCGGCTCGCCTCGCGCGTCTCCGAAATCGTCGTCTCGTTCAAGCCGATCCCGCATTCGATCTTCGATGACGGCGCCGGCCGCATCGAGGCCAACAAGCTGGTCATCCGGCTGCAGCCCGACGAGGGCGTCAAGCAGTGGCTGATGATCAAGGATCCCGGCCCGGGCGGCATGCGCCTGCGCCACGTCTCGCTCGACATGAGCTTCGCCCAGGCCTTCGACGCGCGCAATGCCGACGCCTATGAGCGCCTGCTGATGGATGTCATCCGCTCCAACCAGACGCTGTTCATGCGCCGCGACGAGGTCGAGGCCGCCTGGCGCTGGGTCGACCCGATCCTCAAGGGCTGGGAAGAGACCGGGCAGAAGACGCAGGGCTATACCGCCGGCACCTGGGGCCCGAGCCAGGCGATCGCGCTGATCGAGCGCGACGGCCGCACCTGGCATGAAGCGGACTAGGGCGCACCGATCATGGCTCACAGGATGCACCAGTTCGACACCCGCGCCGCCCTTGCCGATGCATTGGCCGACCGTGTCGCCGCCGGCCTCCAGGCGGCGATCGCCGCCCGCGGCGCCGCCTCGCTTGCGCTGTCCGGCGGCTCGACGCCGAAACTCTTCTTCGAGACCCTCTCCACCCGCGACATCGCCTGGGACCGGGTCACCGTCACGCTGGTCGACGAACGCTTTGTGCCCGCCGACCATCCCCGCTCGAACCATCTCCTGGTGTCGACCCACCTCCTGAAGGACAAGGCGGCCGCGGCGCGTTTCGTGCCGCTCTACCAGGCGGCAGGCGACGCCGAAGAGGCCGCGGCAATCGCAACACGGGAGACGGCCGATCTCGGCCGGCCCTTTGACGTCGTGATCCTCGGCTTGGGCAATGACGGCCACACCGCCTCGTTCTTTCCCGGCGGCGACCATCTGGCCGAGGCGCTGGATCTGGCAACCCCGCGCCGGGTCATGACCATGCAGGCGGAGGGCGCCGGCGAACCGCGCCTGACCTTCTCGTTTGCCGCCCTTCACGATGCCCGCCTGCTCGTCCTCCACATCGAAGGTGCGGAGAAGATGGCGGTGCTCGAACAGGCGCTGGCCGGCGGCGACGAGGCGGCAATGCCCATCCGCGCCGTGCTTGAACGGGCGGCCACCGCGCCCGACATCTACTGGGCGCCCTGATACCCGGCGAGACAACTCGCCCAGCGCCGCCCCGATCCGCGGGACGGCGATTGCCACGCCCGCCGGTCGCGGGCTCGTTGAGCGTGCCGGGCCGCAGGCAGGCCGAGGCGCGCCTCTCTTGAAGGAGTGACATCCGATGTCCGCAGACAGCCGTATCGAAGCCATCACCCGCCGCCTCGTCGAACGCTCGAAGCCGAGCCGCGAAGCCTATCTCGATCGCGTACGCGCCCAGATCGGCCGCGGCGTCCACCGGTCCGTGCTCTCCTGCGGCAACCTTGCCCACGGCTTTGCCGCCTGTTCCGTCGGGGACAAGGCGGCGCTGGCCGGCGACCAGATCCCCAATCTCGGCATCATCACCGCCTATAACGACATGCTCTCGGCCCACCAGCCGTTCGAGACCTTTCCGGCGCTGATCCGGCAGGCAGCGGCGGAGGCCGGTGGCGTCGCCCAGGTGGCCGGCGGCGTGCCGGCCATGTGCGACGGCGTCACCCAGGGCCAGCCGGGCATGGAGCTGTCGCTGTTCTCGCGCGACGTGATCGCCATGGCCGCCGGCATCGGCCTGTCCCACAACATGTTCGACGCCGCCGTCTTCCTCGGCGTCTGCGACAAGATCGTGCCGGGCCTCGTGATTGCGGCGCTGACCTTCGGCCACCTGCCGTCGGTCTTCATCCCGGCCGGGCCGATGACCACCGGGCTTCCCAATGACGAGAAGTCGCGCATCCGCCAGCTCTATGCCGAAGGCAAGGTCGGCCGCGCCGAACTGCTGGAAGCCGAATCCAAGTCCTATCACGGCCCCGGCACCTGCACCTTCTACGGCACCGCCAATTCCAACCAGATGCTGATGGAGATCATGGGCTTCCACATGCCCGGCGCCTCCTTCATCAACCCGAACACCCCGCTGCGCGACGCGCTGACGAAGGAAGCAGCCAAGCGGGCGCTCGCCATCACCGCCCAGGGCAATGATTTCACGCCGGCCGGGGAGATGATCGACGAGCGCTCGATCGTCAACGGCGTGGTCGGCCTGCACGCGACCGGCGGCTCCACCAACCACACCCTGCATCTGATCGCCATGGCGCGCGCCGCCGGCATCCATCTGACCTGGCAGGACATTTCCGACCTCTCCGACGTCGTGCCGCTGCTCGCCCGCGTCTATCCGAACGGGCTTGCCGACGTGAACCATTTCCACGCCGCCGGCGGCATGGGCTTCCTCATTCAGGAGCTTTTGAAGACCGGCATGCTGCATGACGACGTGCGCACCGTCTACGGTCAGGGCCTGCAGGCCTATACGATCGACCCGAAGCTCGGCGAAAACGGCGCGGTCGTGCGTGAACGCTCGCCGAAGATC
>DAIMJJ010000059.1:0-19017 GCA_036722275.1 Rhizobium sp.
GATTTCGAGGCCTTCCTCGCGCTATTGCCCAAGAGCCAGGACGGGATCGCCCTTCGCCATGTGGTCGAGCCGCGCCATCCATCCTTCCAGGTGCCGGAATTTGTCGCCCTTCTGGCGAAATATGGCGTTGCGGCGGTCTGTGCCGACCATCACGACTATCCGATGTTCGCCGACCCGACGACCGATTTTGTCTATGCCCGCTTGCAAAAGGGCGAGGACGACATCCCAACCTGCTATCCGCCGAAGGAGATCGACGCCTGGGCCGCCAGGTTGAAGACCTATGCCCGCGGTGGCATGCCGGACGACCTGCGGGCCATGGCCCCCGATCGGACCATCGACAATTCACCGCGCGACGTCTTTGCCTTCTTCATTTCCGGCGGCAAGGTCAATGCGCCGAACGGCGCGCGCGCCTTGCAGAAGGCGGTCGCTTAGAGGCGTCCGCCGCCGCCCGTGCCTGCATGGGCAGCAAGTTGTGACAATGGCGATTCTGGACTAGCGTCTGTCGCTTGGCCGGGCGCATTTGACGTGGATTCGTCCAACGCTCACCAGCTTTGCCGGTGCATGCTGTCGCATGAATTCGGCCCATTTGCTCCGGGAATGCCGCATGTCAGGGATCGTCGTCTTCATCAATCTGGCCGGGGCCGTCGCTCTGCTGCTCTGGGCCACCCGCATGGTTCGCACCGGGATCGAGCGCGCTTACGGTAACCTTCTGAAGGAGCGGCTGCGGCTGGCCATCAGCAACCGCTTCTCGGCGGCGCTTGGCGGCTTTTTCTTTGCGATCGTCTTGCAGAGCGCGACCGCGGTGGCGCTGATCGTCTCGTCCTTCGTGGCCGGCGGCTATGTCGCCTCCGGCATCGGGGTCGCCACCCTGCTCGGCGCCGATGTCGGTTCCGCCTTCGTCGTTCGAGTGCTGCGCTACGATCTGTCGCTGCTGATCCCGGTTCTCCTGCTGATGGGCACGATCGCCTTCCGGGCCTCGGAGGAGCGCAATTGGCGGCAGGCAGGCCGCATCCTCTTCGGCCTTGGCCTGCTGCTGCTGTCGCTACGGCTGATCGGCGAGGCGTCGGATCCGCTCCGCTCCAGCGAGATTCTGCCTCTGGTGTTCAACTATCTGTCACGCGACTGGATCACCGCCTTCCTGCTGTCCGCCCTGCTCGCCTGGGCCTTCCATTCGAGCGTGGCGACGATCCTGCTGTTTGCCTCGCTCGCCGACCGTCATCTGCTGCCGGCGGCCCTGATCATCCCGCTGGTGCTCGGCGCCAATTTCGGCGCCGCGGTGATCGGAGCGATCCTCACCAAGAATGCCGAGCCTGCGGCCCGCGTCGCGCCGCTCGGCAATGTCGTGATCCGCGGTTTTGGAACCGTGGTGGCGCTGGCGCTGCAGTTTGCGGTCGGGCTTGATCCGCTCATCTTTGCCGCCTTGCCGGGCGATGCGGTGGTCATGATCCATCTGGCCATCAACGCTGCGGTCCTCGTGTTCGGGCTGCCGTTCAGCGGCCTCGTTGCGCGCATGCTGGAAGGGCTCTTGGCCCCGGACAAACCCGAAGCCGTCGGTCCCGGCCGCATTTCCGTTCTCAACCCCGCGGACCTTGCCCATCCGCGACAGGCGATCAGTAATGCCACGCGTGAGGTGCTCACCGTCTGCGAGAAGTCGGAAGTGATGCTCAACTGGATCTTCGATCTCTACGAAAATTGGGATCCGAAGAAGATGCAGCGGATTGCCGACCTCGACGACGAGATCGACGCGATCCACCGCGACATCAAATTCTATCTCGCCCGCATTTCGGAGACCGCGCTAGACGAAGCCTCGGCGGCGCAGTGTCAGGCTTTGCTGGGGACCACGATCAAGATCGAGCAGGCCGCCGACATCATTTCCCAGAACATGCTCAACCGCGCCCGCAAGAAGCATGAGCGCAACACCACCTTTTCGCCCGAGGGCTGGGCAGAACTCACGGCCATGCATCACGAAGTGGTCAAGAATGCGCGTCTTGCCTTCAACCTGCTCGTCAACCGCGATGTCGAGCACGCGCGCCAGCTGGTGGCACGCAAGGAGGCGGTGCGCAACCTGGTGCGCGTAAGCGAGGAGCAGCACCTCCAGCGCCTGCGCAACGGCAATGCGGCCAGTTTTGAATCGAGCTCTCTGCATATCGACACGATGCGGGATCTCAAAGAGATCAACTCGCTGTTCGCCTCGATCGGCTATCCGCTGCTTGAGGATGAAGGCATGCTGCGCCGCAGCCGACTCCTGTAGGTCGTATTGTCACGCCGCGGCCGGCTTGCGCCCTAGCCATTGCGGATTGAACACGTTCATCACCAGACCGATGACGATCAGCACGGCCGCGAGGATGCGCAAGGGGCCGAAAGCCTCGCCGAGCACCAGCGCCGCGGACGTCATCCCGAAAACCGGCACCAGAAGCGAGAAGGGCGCGACCATCGACACGCCGTAGCGACTGATCATCGCTCCCCAGACGGCAAAACCGAAGATGGTGGCACCATAGGCGACGAACATCACCGCCCCTGCCCCGGTCAGATTGACATGGGAAAGCGCCGCAAGATCACGGTCTACCCCCTCAAACAGCAGAGAGATGAGGATCAGCGGGATCGGCGGAACCAGACTGACCCAGACCATGAGGTTCAGCATGGGAACATTGCCGGCCTTCTTCATCAGCATGTTCGACGAAGCCCATGCCAGCGCCGCCAGAAGCACAAGCGCAAGCCCGGTGATGGTGAAGCTCCCGTCGATCGAGGAGGCGATGAGCGCGATGCCGCTAAACGCGACCGCCATGCCCGCCAGCTGAAGCGGTCGTGGTTTCGAACCGAGAACCACGAAAGCGAGGAGAACCGTGAAAAAGGCCTGCGACTGCAGCAGCAGCGACGCCAGTCCTGGCGGCACGCCGATATCCATGCCGATGAACAGAAAGGAGAATTTCACCACGCCAAGCATCACACCGATGCCGATGATGATCCGCCAGGGCACGTCGGGTCTCGGGATGAAGAAGACGAGCGGCATCGCGGCGAAGAGGAAGCGCAAGGCGGAAAACAGCAGCGGCGGGAAGTTGTCAAGCCCGAGCTTGATGACGACGAAATTGAAGCCCCAGAGCGCGGCGACCAGCACCAGCATCAGCACATGAACGGGTCTCACACGATTCTCCTCTTGAGGCTCGCCGTTCGATACTACACCGAGGGTCGCGCACAAAAGCGCATAGTCGTTATGTCATCGTTCAATATGATTGATGAGATCCTCGGCCGTCAGGCCTTCCCCTGCCCTCCGGCCCGCTTCGCCATGGTGCCAAACCCCGGCCGCGGCGGCTTCGAAGGCCGGCACGCCATTGGCCAGAAAGGCGCCGATGATGCCGGTCAGCACGTCGCCCGAGCCGGCGGTGGCCAGCGTGGCCGGGGCGTTGCAATTGACGAGCGCACGGCTGTCCGGGGCGGCAATCACCGTGTCGGCGCCCTTGTAGACGATGACCGCCTGCGCCCGCGCGGCCGCGGCCAAGGCCCGGTCGATCTTGCTCAGCCCCTCGTCGGCCGCCAGATCGGGAAACAGCCGTGCGAACTCGCCCTCGTGCGGTGTCATCACCAGCCGCACATCGCCGCCGGCGAAGGCCGCAAACAGTGCGTCCGGATCGTCGCGAAAAGCGGTGATGCCGTCGGCGTCGAGCACCAGGCGGCGCGCGCTCAGCGCCATGGCGAAGGTGCGCGCCTTTTCACCGACGCCAAAGCCGGGACCGAGCACGAAGGCATTGTGGCGCGTATCCTCCAGATAGGCGCCAAGGGCGTTTGCGTCGTCGATCGCCTTGACCATCACGGCGGTCAGATGCGCGGCATTGGCGGCCAGAGCCTCGGCCGGCGACGCAATGGTGACCAGGCCAGCGCCCGCGCGCAGACCCGCCGAGGCGGACAGCCGGGCGGCGCCCGTGGCCGAAGCCCCTCCGGAAAACACGGTGAGATGTCCGCGACGGAACTTGTGGTCGCCGAGCGCCGGGCGCGGCAGGAGGTCTTGCCAGACAGACGGCGCGTTGATGGATGCGGGCCCGGCCTCGGCCTCCACGATGCGCAGCGGAATGCCGATGTCGTAGACGTCAACCGTGCCGCACAGCGCCCGCCCCGGCAGCAGCACGTGTCCGGGCTTCAGCGCCATGAAGGTAACGGTGTGCAGGGCAGAGAAGGCGCGGCCAAGAACCCGTCCCGTACGTCCGTCGAGACCGGAGGGCAGATCGACGGCGATCACCGGCACGCAGGCTTCCTCGACGCGATCGATCGCGCAGGCAAGCTCTTCCGGAACCGGACGGTCAAGACCCGCGCCGAAGACGGCATCGATGACGACGTCTCCCGCCTTCGGTCTGTAGAGCCCCAGTGATTGGCCCGCTACCGGGCACAGCGAAAGCGCCGTTGCCGCATCGCCCTTCAGCCGTGCCGGATCGCCGAGCACGAAGACGGCGACATCGGCACCGGCCTCCTTCAGCGCGCGAGCTGCGACATAACCGTCGCCGCCATTATTGCCCGGTCCGCACAGCACCACAAAACGCAGCGCGCCGGGCATAAGGCGCAGCGCCGCCGCCGCAACCGCCTGCCCCGCCTTTTCCATCAGGCCGAACGACCAGATGCCGGATCGGGCGGCCGCCTGATCGGCGCGCCCCATGGCCTTGGGCGTGAGAAACCAGTGTTTGGGATCGCTTTTCATGCGACCATCAAAGCAGATTCCCGGTCGCCGGGAAACGCATCGCGTAGCAAACCAGCAAATGACTATCTTTTGCTCATTTGCACACATTTCGACCTTTTGTGCGCGCCTATTTGTGCAGCAACCGCAAAATCACGTCATCGGCTGCGACGAAAGAGCCGCGTGGATTCTGAGGATTCCTGACAGAATCCGCTGGCCTTTTGCCCCGTCTTGGAGGAGATTTGCTTCGGGAATGCGAATTTTTCCCGTTTTCGATCGCAGTTTCTGCCAAATCTGGCACGTTACATGCATCGAGTTGGCCGAGCGGGACTTTCCGCCAGTTTGAGGAAGCGGAGATATATTTTCTCATGAAAAAGATCGAAGCGATCATTAAGCCCTTCAAGCTCGACGAAGTGAAGGAAGCCCTTCAGGAAGTCGGTCTGCAGGGCATTACGGTCACGGAAGCCAAGGGCTTCGGCCGGCAGAAGGGTCACACCGAGCTCTATCGCGGCGCGGAATATGTGGTGGACTTCCTGCCGAAGGTTAAGGTCGAGGTCGTGCTGGCCGACGAAAACGTCGAAGCCGTCATCGACGCCATCCGCAATGCCGCCCAGACGGGCCGGATCGGCGACGGCAAGATCTTCGTATCGAATGTCGAGGAAGTCGTTCGCATCCGTACGGGCGAGACCGGCGTCGACGCCATCTAACAAGACCGCCCCGGACAATCGGGGCCGGACTTCATCATCGTCATCACACTCAAGGAATTCGAAAATGACGACCGCACACGATATCCTGAAGCAGATCAAGGACAACGACGTCAAGTTCGTCGACCTGCGCTTCACCGATCCGAAGGGCAAGCTGCAGCACGTCACCATGGACATCGCCTGCGTGGACGAAGACATGTTCGCCGACGGCGTCATGTTCGACGGCTCCTCGATCGGCGGCTGGAAGGCCATCAACGAGTCCGACATGGTCCTGATGCCGGACCTGGACACGGTCCACATGGACCCGTTCTTCGCGCAGTCGACCATGGTCATCATCTGCGACATTCTCGATCCGGTCTCGGGAGAATCCTACAATCGCGACCCGCGTGGCACCGCCAAGAAGGCCGAAGCCTATCTCAAGGCCTCGGGCATCGGCGACACCGCCTTTGTCGGCCCTGAAGCCGAATTCTTCGTCTTCGACGACGTCAAGTATAAGGCTGACCCCTACAACACCGGCTTCAAGCTCGACTCGACCGAACTGCCGTCGAACGACGACACCGACTATGAGACCGGCAATCTCGGCCACCGTCCGCGCGTCAAGGGCGGCTATTTCCCGGTTCCGCCGATCGACAGCCTGCAGGACATGCGCTCCGAAATGCTGACCGTGCTCGCCGAAATGGGCGTCGTGGTCGAAAAGCACCACCACGAAGTGGCTGCCGCCCAGCACGAACTCGGCATCAAGTTCGACTCGCTCGTGCGCAACGCCGACAAGATGCAGATCTACAAGTATGTCGTCCACCAGGTTGCCAATGCCTATGGCAAGACGGCAACCTTCATGCCGAAGCCGATCTTCGGCGACAACGGCTCGGGCATGCACGTGCACCTGTCGATCTGGAAGGACGGCAAGCCGACCTTCGCCGGCGACGAATACGCCGGCCTGTCGGAGAGCTGCCTCTACTTCATCGGCGGCATCATCAAGCACGCCAAGGCGCTGAACGCGTTTACCAACCCGTCGACCAACTCCTACAAGCGTCTGGTCCCGGGCTATGAAGCACCGGTTCTGCTCGCCTACTCGGCCCGCAACCGTTCGGCCTCGTGCCGCATTCCGTTCGGCTCGAACCCGAAGGCAAAGCGCGTTGAAGTCCGCTTCCCGGATCCGACCGCCAACCCCTATCTCGCCTTCGCCGCCATGCTGATGGCCGGCCTCGACGGCATCAAGAACAAGATCCACCCCGGCAAGGCCATGGACAAGGATCTCTATGATCTGCCGCCGAAGGAACTGAAGAAGATCCCGACCGTCTGCGGTTCGCTGCGCGAAGCGCTCGAAAGCGTCGACAAGGATCGCAAGTTCCTGACCGCCGGCGGCGTCTTCGACGACGACCAGATCGATTCGTTCATCGAACTGAAGATGCAGGAAGTCATGCGTTTCGAAATGACCCCGCATCCGGTCGAATTCGACATGTACTACTCGGTCTAATGGCCCCGACCGGTTCGCCTCCGAGCGGGCCGGTCACAAAAAACAGCAAAACCGGCGCGGTCTGCTCGACCGCGCCGGTTTTTTAGTGCCCAGTAAGCCTGCGGCATCCTTGTGAAGTGATTTCGGTGTGTTACGGCTGCTTCTTCAGGCGCTGCTTGAGAAGGTTCAGATACTCCTCGTTGGCGTCGGGGCCCGGCGCCGGCTGTGCTGCCGGCACCGTGCAGACCGGCTTGTAGTCGATGGCCATGCCCACCTTGACGCATGTGCCCACCTGCCAGCCGGGCGGCAGGGCCGTGAGATCGACGGATTTCCACTTCGGGTGGCCCTTGGCCTCAAGCGCCGGCATGCCATTGAGGATCAGGCTGGAGAAATCCGAGACGGAGCGGCAGCTCTCGCGGTGATAGGCGTTCTTCTTCGGATCGTAGTCATAGGTCATCAGCACGGCCTTGACGGCGACGAGGTCGACGGGTTCCTGCTGGAAGGAATAGGTCGCGGCCGGCACCGTCGCGGCCGTGTAGGTGGCCAGCAGCGGCGCATCCTTGATCGGCAGCAGATGGAACTTCGTCCCGTCGATCTGGGCATTGGCAAAGAGCGGGGCCGGCGCGCCCGCCACGTAGAAGAAGGCGTCGATCTCGCCCGACAAGAGCTTCGGCAGCGCCTCATCCGGATTGATTGTCAGTCGTTCGGCAGCCTTGATCTGCAATATGTCGAGCATCAGCGTGGCGGTCAGATACGTGCCGCTGTCCGCCTTGCCGATGGCGATCTTCTGACCCGCGAGGCCCTTGAGATCAGCCACGCCGCTTCGCGCCAGGACATGCACCTCCTCATTATAGAGCGGGAACATGATGCGCACGCCGCGCACCGCCTGCTGCACTTCCGGGTCGTTGGCCTCGAAGGTCTTCAGATATTCGAGCACGTCGCTCTGGACGATGCCGAACTGCGTGTTGCGCCGGTTGCGCACGCCGACGAAATTCTCCAGCGAGCCGGCGCTCTCCACGACGTTGAGGCCAAGGCCGCATTCCGCGCCGAGCGCGGCAATGTCGCGGCCGATGCGGATATAGGTGCCGCTCGGCCCGCCGGTCATGATGTTGCGCTCGAAGTTGTCCGCTACCGCTGTCGTGGCGACAAGGGCGAGCCCCAGCGCGGAGAGAAATATGGCAAGTTTCGATGGCATGGCGAGGGTCCTTTCGCTCAGCAGCCGCTCTTCAGATCGCGCATCAGGTTGCGAAGCGTCACCACCGGCACCGAACGGAACACCGACTGCAGGCCGGTCGTCACGCACTCACCGGACACCAGCAAGTTCCGCAGGCGCTGGTAGTCGTCCGCCGACAGCCGGTCGAGGCCCGGAGTCCTCGCGAGCACGGCATCGACGGCGGCGGGGTCACGCGGCGCATTGGCGATGAGTGGCAGGTCTTCCGCAGTCTCCGGTGGTGCTGAAGGTGGACCATCGGGCGCTGTGTCTTGACCGGGCGCGCTGTCCGCCCTTGCCGCGGCCAGCTCGGCCTGCAGTCCGGCACTGCGCTCGCGCTCGCGGGCGAGCTGGTCCTCGGCGTTCTTCAGGGCATCCCGGTCGCGGGCCAGCTGGGCACCAAGGGCGTCGCGCTCGGCAGAGATCTTGTCCCCAGCCGCCTCGGCCTTGGCCAGTTTGTCCGAAAGCGCGGCGATCTGCGCCTCAAGACGCGGGATTTCGACGGTCTTCAGCGCGGCCAGCGCCTTGCCCGCTTCACCTTCCGACGCGTCCAGCCTTTGCCTCAGGTCGGCAAGGGCGGCATCGGCAGATGCTTTGGCGTTTGCGGCTTCCTGTCTCGCGCCCTCGATCGCCTTGTCCTGGGCGCGGCGCTGCTTCTGCGCTTCCGCCAGCGCCTTCGCCAGGCGGGCGTTCTCTTCCTTCTCCGCCAGCAGTTCGCGGCTCGTCGCCTCGAGCGTATCGGCCATGGTGTCGAGTTCGCTGCGCTGGCTGTCGATCGTCTGTCTGAGTGCAGCCGTCGCCGGGTCCCCGGCATCAAGGGCCGTCTCTGCCCGCTTGCGCGCCTCGACCGCTTCGGCGAGACGCCGGTTGCTGTCGTTCAGCTGAGCGGAGAGGTCGGCGATCTGTCGATCGACCGTGGCCAGGCGATCGGCATCCTGCAGGCCAAGATAGCGCATGGCGCCATATCCGGCGGCTGCCCCGAGCACCAGGCTCCCCAGGATCGCGATCAGCAGCCCGAGCGGCGATCCGCCGCGCGCTTGGCTCACCTGCGTATCCCTGCCCCATTGATTGCTCACGGCATCTCCGCTTCGGCCTGTGTCCGTCGCCGTCTGGGTAGCGTGAATCCCCTGCCCGTGCAAGTTTTCGCCCCGGCGTACCGGGGCAAGGTTTCGCAGCTTTTCATCCCGAGCCGTCGCCTGTAGGCTTAACTGGTCCGTTGCCGTCTCTGGCCGGACGCGCCCCGATACCCGCTTCCGAAAGACCGGTTTCCCCATGCCTCAATCCCAAGCCTCGGCAGCCCCGAGACCGCTCGACTGGCTGCTCTTCCTGCTCGCGCCGGTGTTCTTCTCGAGTAACCTCATCTTCGGCCGCGGCATTACCGGCGAGATTGCGCCCTTCACCACGGCCTGCCTGCGCTGGGCGGGAGCCGCGCTCATCATCTTTCCCTTCGTCTATGCCGAGCGCAAACTCTGCCTTGCCTTCGTGCGGGCCCATACCGGGATCTGGCTGGTGCTCGGCATTCTCGGCATGGGCATTTGCGGCGGCTTCGTCTACTGGGCGCTGACCCTGACCACCGCCTCCAACGCCACACTGATCTACACGACCTCGTCGCTGTTCATCATCCTGCTACAATGGCTGTTCCAGGGACGGCGGATTTCGCCGGCCGAACTGCTCGGGATGATCGTCGCCTTCTCCGGCGTGACCGTGATCGTGCTGAAGGGCGACTGGACCGCGCTTTTTCACCTGCGGTTCAACATCGGCGATTTCGGCATCCTCGCCGCCGCCATCGCCTTTGCGCTTTACTCGCTGCTGCTGCGCCACCCCGCCGTGAAGGCCATGCCGCCACTGCCTCTCTTCGGCCTTCTGGCGATCTCCGGCATGCTGGTGCTGGTGCCCCCGGCGCTCTACGAGGTACTGACGGGAGGGCTGTTGCCCGACACGACCAGCGACTGGACAAAGCTGCTCGGTATCATCCTGTTCGCCTCGCTCGCCGCCTTCTACTGCTTCCAGCACGCGGTCCGTGTCTTCGGACCGGCCATGGCCGGAGTGACGCTCTATCTGATGCCGCCGATGTCGATCGTGATGGCGGTGCTCTTTCTTGGCGAACAGTTCCAGGTCTACCACGCGGTCGGCATCGTGCTGGTCACCGGCGGCCTTGTGCTGGCGACGGCGCCCGGCCGAAGTGGCAGCGCTTCCGGCGCCTGAGCGAAGACGTCGTCAGGCCTTGATGTTTGCCGCTTCCCTCCCCAAATCAATGGGGAAAGGAAGTGAGCCCATGAAACAACGCAACGCAAAATTTGGCATCGGGGAAGTTGTTCGCCACAAGGTTTTTCCGTTCCGTGGCGTCGTGTTCGATGTGGATCCGGAATTTTCCAACAGCGAGGAATGGTGGAATGCCATTCCGGCGGAAGTGCGGCCTGCCAAGGACCAGCCCTTCTACCATCTGCTGGCGGAGAATGCCGAGACGGAATACGTCGCTTATGTTTCGGAGCAGAACCTCGAAAGGGATCTGAGCGAGGAACCGCTGCGCAATCCGCAGGTTCAGCAGATCTTCGTGCGCGAGCAGGCCGGCCACTACAAGCCCAAGGTCACCTTCGCCCACTGACGGACACGGGGTGGACCGAAACCCTTCTCGGCCGAGCGCCGTGCAGAAACGAGAAAGGCCCGCGAACTTGGTTCGCGGGCCTTCTTGCATGGGAATGCGCTCGGATCAGTTGGCCTGCTTGGCCGCGTCCTGGGCTTCGTTGATCGCCTTGTTGCGCTCTTCCTGCTTCTTCTGCATGGCTTCCTGCAGCAGGCGCTGGCGTTCTTCGGCCTGCGACTGCGACATGGCCTCACCGTCATAGGCGCCGGTGAAGCCGTCGAGGGCGATCTTGATCGGGTTCGGCGCGCGGCGGAAATTGATCGAGGTGAAGACGACCTCGTTGCCCTTCTTCAGGCTGGCGATGATGGCGTCGGTAAGCGGCATTTCGGCCGTGCAGCGATCGGGCAGACATACGGTGTAGTCGAGCTTGACGCCCTTGGCACCGTCGATCTGCATCATGATGCCTGGCGGGATCAGGCGGGCCGAGGGAACGGTGACCTGGATCAGCTTGCGGTTGACTTTGCCTTCGATCGAGATCAGGCCGACAGCCGTGATCAGCTGACCGTTCTGGGCGAGCTGCTGGTTCTGCACGACGCAGACGTCGGCTTCTTCCTGCTTGGTGCAGGTCTTGAACCATTTGGCCGGGCCTGCGCCTGCGGGAGCTGCTGCGTCCTGAGCGCTGACGACCGTCGGGGCCGTCGCTGCACCGAGGGTCAGAACGAGAGCAGACAGTGCCGTCCGCGTAGCTTTGGTTGCATTGAACATCATAACCTAATCCGTCTCCTGAAAACCGATATCGGGCCACTCGAAAGGCCGCGAAACTCTCCGGTCGTGCTGCCAGTCAACTGTCGTCCAATTGAGGCAAATACATGACCTTGAACCCGGCACCCCTGTTACATCGCGAAGTCCCGAATATCCAGTCTTTCTTTGGGCGCACAGGGTTGTGAAGCGGCTTTTTGCATGCCGATGTGTTTGTTTTATGGTGTTCGTGTTAGCCTCCCGCAAGAATCTCGGACTTCGCAGAAAGGATCCCTGGTGCGCCGTATCGCTCTCAGCCTGCTTCTCATCGCCCAGTGCAGCCTCGCCCAGGCCGAGCCCGTCCACGGCATCGCCATGCATGGCGAGCCGGCGCTGGCGGCCGACTACAAGCACTTTCCTTACGTCAACCCGGACGTTAAGAAGGGCGGCAAGATCAATTATGGCGTCGTCGGCACCTTCGACAGCCTCAACTCCTTCGTCCTCAAAGGCATGCGCACGACGGCGCGCGGGATCTGGGATCCGGAATACGGCAACCTCTTCTACGAATCACTGATGACGCGCTCGAGCGACGAGCCCTTCTCGCTCTACGGGCTTCTGGCAGAAAGTGTCGAATGGGACGCCGACCGCACCTTCATCCAGTTCAACCTCAACCCCAAGGCGCGTTGGCACGACGGTAAGCCGGTGACCGCCGACGACGTGATCTTCTCCTTCAACCTGCTGCAGGAGAAGGGCCGCCCGCCCTACAACAAGCGGCTGGCCGTGGTCGAGAAGATGGAGAAGGTCGGCGACAACAGCGTGCGCTTCACCTTCAACGACAAGGCCAACCGCGAAACCCCGCTGATCATCGCCATGTCGCCGATCCTGCCCAAGCACGCGGTCGATCCGGCGACCTTCGACCAGACCTCGCTCACTGTCCCGATCGGATCCGGGCCCTACAAGATCAAGGCGATCAAGCCTGGCGAGAAGATCACCTATGCGCGCGACCCGAACTATTGGGGCAAGGATCTGCCGTCCAAGGTCGGTTTCGACAATTACGACGAGATTTCGGTCACCTATTTCCTGCAGGATTCGACGCTGTTCGAGGCCTTCAAGAAGGGCGATGTCGATGTCTATCCGGAGGGCGATTCCGGCCACTGGGCGCGCGCCTATGATTTTCCGTCGGCGCAGAACGGCGATGTGATCAAGGAAGTCTTCCAGCCCGGCCTGCCGTCTGGCATGCTCGGCTTCGTCTTCAACACCCGCCGACCGATTTTTGCCGATGCCAAGGTGCGCGAGGCGCTGTCGCTCGCCTTCGATTTCGAATGGGTGAACAAGAACCTCTATGGCGGTGCCTTCAAGCGCAGCCAGAGCTTCTGGCAAAATTCCGCGCTTGGCGCCTATGGCAATGCCGCAGACGATAAGGAGCTGGCCCTGCTTGGCGCCGCCAAGGACCGCATCAGCCCGGAGATCCTCGCCGGCACCTATGCCATGCCGGTCTCCGATGGCTCGGGCGCCGACCGCAAGATCCTGCGCCAGGCCGTGTCCCTGCTTGCCGAGGCCGGTTATGCCATCAAGGGCGGCAAGATGGTCGACGCCGCGGGCAAGCCGCTCGCCTTCGAGGTGATGACGCAGAACGAGAGCCAGGAGAAGATGGCGATCGCCTATCAGCGCGCGCTGGCCCTGATCGGCATCCAGATGGCCATCCGCACCGTCGACGACGCCCAGTATCAGGCGCGCTCGAACAGCTATGACTACGACATGATCATCAAGGCTTACCCTTCCACGCTCTCACCAGGTGTAGAACAGGCGAACCGGTGGGGCTCTGCCTCGCGCGACCCCCTCGGCAGCTTCAACTATGCCGGCGTCGCCGATCCCGATATCGATCGGGCTATCGAAGCCTTTGTCAACGCTCGAAACCGTGAAGACTACGAGACGGCCGTGCGTGCCTTTGACCGGCTGCTGGTGGCCGGGCACTATGTCGTGCCGCTCTACCATGTGGGCGAACAGTGGGTTGCGCGCTGGAAGCACATCGGCCGGCCTGAGAAGACACCCCTCTACGGCTACCAGCTGCCCGTCTGGTGGGATGCGCGGGCGCAGTGATCGGCGGCGGTCCGGGGCAGCGCGCCTGCCTCCGGCCGGTTACCTTGAGGTAACCGGTTGAAACCGGAAGCAAATGGCCCTACGTGGCACGAAACGGTCAAGACGGCCCACCCTTCCGGAAAGGATCAGCATCATGGAACGCATTACCATCGACATCGTCTCGGATGTCGTCTGCCCCTGGTGCTATCTCGGCAAGGCGCGGCTGGATCTCGCCATCGCCGAAGTACAGGACGAGATCGCCATCGACGTGAACTGGAGGCCCTACCAGCTCAATCCGAACTATCCGCCGGAAGGCGTCGACCATCAGAAGGCGCTGGCGGAAAAGCTCGGCGGCAAGGACAACATGGACCGGGCGCATGCCCAACTGCGCGAACTCGGCGCGGCCGTCGGCATCGCCTTCGACTTTGGCGCGATCAAGGTCGGTCCCAATACGCTCGACGCCCACCGCCTGATCCACTGGGCCGGCGTCGAGGGGCGCGAGATCCAGGACCGGGTCGTGACGGCCCTGTTCAAAGCCAATTTCGAAGAGGGCCGCAATGTCGGCGACGCGGGCGTTCTGCTCGAGATCGCCGAGGCCGCCGGTCTCGATCGGGCACTGATCGATGCGCTTCTAACCGGCGACGCCGATAAGGCCGAAGTGCTGGGCGAAATCGACGCGGCCCGGCAGATGGGCGTCAACGGTGTGCCGTTCCTGATCTTCGACCAGCAATATGCGGTGAGCGGCGCCCAGACGCCGGACGTGCTCGTCGGCGCCCTGCGCGACATCGCCCGGATGAAATCCGAAGCGCTTGCAAAACTCAATTGACCTTCGCGGGCAAGCTTCGTAAGCACGGTTGACATCCTTCCTCCCGGGATACCCTGCCGTGCGCTCCGATCTTGTATTCAAAGGCGTTGTGATCGCCTTTGTGGCCTTTGCCGCCTATGCGGTTTCCGATGCCTGTGTGAAACTGATCGAGGGGCGCGTCAGCCCATACGAATCAGGCTTCTTCGGCGCCGTCTTCGGGATTGCCGCCCTGCCCTTCCTGATGAAGCGCGGCGACCACTGGCAGGACATGTTCTCCACCACCAACCGCCCGCTCTGGCTGTTGCGGTTCTTCTCCGCAGGCGCAGGCATCATCGGTAGCGTCACCGCCTTCACCCACCTGTCGATGGCGGAGGCCTTCTGCCTGATCTTCCTTCTGCCGTCCTTCGTCACCATCATGTCGGTGGTGTTCCTCAAGGAGCCGGTCGGAATCCGTCGCTGGAGCGCCGTGATCACCGGCTTCATCGGCGTGCTGGTGGTGCTAAGGCCGGGCTTCCGCGAACTGTCGATCGGCCATGTCGGCGCGGTCTTTGCCGGGCTCGGCGGCGCGCTGTCGATCGTCATCTACCGCGCCATCGGCCCGGCCGAGAAGAACATCTCACTTTACGGTGCGGGCCTGCTCGGCGGCCTCGTCATCTGTGGCATGATGATGCTCGGCGACTTTCGCTGGCCGACGGCGCAGGAATGGCTGCTGCTGGCCGGCTATGGCCTGCTCGGGGCGCTCGGCAATGTGCTTCTGATGTATTCCGCCTTCTATGCGCCGGCCGCCGTGGTCGGTCCGATCCAGTACAGCCAGATGCTGTGGGGCATCCTGTTCGGCTATCTGATCTTCGGCGACCGCGTCGACCTGCCGATGATCGCCGGCATCGTTCTGATCGTCGGCTCCGGCCTTCTGACCATCAGCCGCGAGCGCAAGAAGGGCGTCGCCCTGCCCCCGGCGGTCGCCGGCAAGGACGAGGCGGCGCTGGCGATCAAGCCGGAAGACAACAACCCAGACGCCTAATCTGGGTGAAACTATCTCTTCGAGAAGGCCGTCTCGATGGCACCCTTTACGTCTGAGACAAGGCGCAGGTCCTTAGTCTCGAGCGCTGTCACATCGCCGCTTGATGTCTTGAGCGTTAGATGGTGCGTTGGAGGTGCCTTGCCCACCAAGGCCATAAGTAAGACGAACGAGCCAAATCCGACAGCCGCCCCAATACCCGCACCTGCGCCAGCGCTGACGACTAAGCCAACGATCAACGCAACTACGAAGATTGCACCCCCATGGGACTTAGGGATCTCCACGATCGTTATGCTCCCGATATTCGCTATCGGGTAAGTGGCGTTGCCAAATTTAGCGAGGGAGTCAGTGATCTCAATATTGCCGGAACGGAAAAGTACTTCTGACACGACGACCATCCATGGGAAACCAATGCCGACATGATGGTGTATGCTCCGCTCTTGTCAACCACTGGATGCCTTAAGCTTTCGCCAGTTCTGCCAGCTGGGTCATCACCACAGCCGCGCCGGTCAGGCGCTTGTCCGGGGTCGGCAGGTCGCGGGTCAGGAACACGCTCTGGTCGGCGCGGATCTTGGCCATGGATCCCTGCTTGGCGATATAGCCGACGAGCGCCGCCGGGTTGGGGAATTCCTTGTTGCGGAACTGGACGACGACTCCCTTCGGGCCGGCTTCGAGCTTCTCGACATTGGCCTTGCGGCACAGCGCCTTGATATAGACCACCTTCAACAGATGCTGCACCTCGATCGGCAGCGGGCCGAAGCGGTCGATCATCTCGGCACCAAAGGCGTCGATCTCGTTGAGTTCGGTGATCTCGCCCAGGCGGCGATAGAGACCGAGTCTGAGATGCAGGTCCGGGACATAGTCGTCGGGGATCATCACAGACGTGCCGACCGAAATCTGCGGCGACCAGCCGCTGTCGGCCACCTCGTCGACGCCCTTCACCTCGGCGACCGCCTCTTCCAGCATGTGCTGGTAGAGTTCGAAGCCGACTTCCTTGATGTGCCCGGACTGTTCCTCGCCCAAGAGATTGCCGGCGCCGCGGATGTCGAGGTCGTGGCTCGCCAGCTGGAAGCCGGCGCCGAGCGTGTCGAGCGATTGCAGCACCTTCAGACGGCGCTCCGCCGTCGTCGTCAGCACCTTGTTGACCGGCAGGGTCAGGAGCGCAAAGGCGCGGACCTTGGAGCGGCCGACGCGGCCGCGCAGCTGGTAGAGCTGGGCCAGGCCGAACATGTCGGCGCGATGGACGATCAGCGTATTGGCGGTCGGCACGTCGAGGCCGGATTCGACGATCGTCGTCGACAGCAGCACGTCGTAACGCCCGTCGTAGAAGGCGTTCATGATGTCTTCGAGCTCGCCCGCCGGCATCTGGCCGTGGGCAACAGCGACCTTCAGCTCCGGCACGTCGGACTGCAGAAAGGCCTGGATGTCGGCGAGATCGGCCAGCCGCGGGCAGACATAGAAACTCTGGCCGCCGCGATAATGCTCGCGCATCAGCGTTTCGCGGATGACGAGCGGGTCGAAGGGCGAGATGAAGGTGCGCACCGCCATGCGGTCGACCGGCGGGGTGGTGATCAGCGACAGTTCGCGGACCCCGGTCATCGCCAGCTGCAGCGTGCGCGGGATCGGCGTGGCCGAGAGCGTCAGCACGTGCACGTCGGACTTCAGCTCCTTCAGGCGCTCCTTGTGCTTGACGCCGAAATGCTGCTCCTCGTCGATGATGAGGAGGCCGAGATTGGCGAAGGTGACGCCGGAGCCGAGCAGCGCATGGGTGCCGACGACGATGTCCGTCTTGCCCTCGGCGAGCTCCTTCTTGACGAGGTTGAGTTCCTTTGTGCCGACAAGACGCGAGGCCTGCTGCACGCGGATCGGCAGGCCGCGGAACCGCTCGGAGAAGGTCTTGAAATGCTGGCGGGCGAGCAGCGTCGTCGGCACGACGACGGCCACCTGGATGCCGTTCATGGCGGCGACGAAGGCAGCGCGCAGCGCGACTTCCGTCTTGCCGAAGCCGACGTCGCCGCAGACGAGCCGATCCATCGGCCGGCCGGCGCCGAGATCGCCGCGCACCGCCTCGATGGCGTTCAGCTGATCCTCGGTCTCGTCATAGGGGAAGCGGGCGGCAAACTCGTCGTAGAAGCCTTCCTGCGTTGTCAGGACCGGTGCCGATCGGGTCATGCGCTCGGCGGCCACGCGGATCAGCGCACCGGCCATGTCGAGCAGGCGCTTCTTCAGCTTGGCCTTGCGCATCTGCCAGGCGCCACCGCCCAGCTTGTCGAGCTGCGCATCGGAGGCTTCCGAGCCATAGCGCGACAGAAGGTCGATGTTCTCGACCGGCAGGAAGAGCTTGGCGTCGTCGGCATAGAGCAGTTCGAGGCAGGCATGCGGCGCACCGGCTGCCTCGATGGTGCGAAGTCCGACGAAACGGCCGATGCCGTGTTCGGCGTGGACGACGATCGAGCCCTCGTCGAGACCGGCCACTTCCGAGATGAAGTCGGCGGCGCGCTTGCGGCGTTTCGAGCGGCGCACCATACGGTCGCCGAGAATATCCTGTTCGCCGACAATGACGAGATCGCCCGCCTCAAAGCCGCCTTCAAGGCTGAGCACGGCCGTCCCCGCCTCGCCCTTCTTCAGCGCATCGACCTCCTTCAGAGAGGCAACCGGCTTGAGATTGGCCAGCCCATGCTCCTCGAGCACCTGCAGGAGGCGGTCGAGCGAGCCTTCCGACCAGCCGGCGACGAGCACCCTTGCGCCGCCGGCGCGCTTGTCGGCGATGTACTTGACGGCCTGGTCGAAGACATTGGTGCGGGTGTTGCCCTCGCCCGTCTCGGTCGCCGTCTTGGCCCAGCGCGGCGTCGGCCTTGCTGCGAGCTCGATGACCTTGCGGACCTCGCCGTCATGCTCGGCGAACGGCGTCAACCTGAGCGGCGCATGCTCGTCGAGCAACCGGCCGAACTCGCCGGCGCCGAGATAGAGCCGCTCCGGCGGCACGGGCTTGTACGGCGTGCCCTGCGACAGGTGGCCCTTGCCCGGATTGCCCGAGTTGAGCCGCGCCTCGTAATAGTCGCGTACCAGCTTGGCACGCTCTTCCGCCGCTTCCCGTATCGTATGATCGGTCACGATACGGAAGCCCTTCAGATAGTCGAAGACCGTGTCGAGGTGGTCGTGGAACAGCGGCAGCCAGTGTTCCATGCCGGCATAGCGCCGGCCTTCGGACACGGCCGCATAAAGGGCATCGTCGCGGGTGGCGGCGCCGAACAGCGAGAGATAGTTCTTGCGGAAGCGGCTGATCGATTCCGGCGTGAGCGTCACCTCGCTCATCGGATTAAGGTCGAGGGAGCGGGCCTGGCCGATGGTGCGCTGGCTGGCGGGATCGAAGGTGCGAATGCTTTCCAGAGTGTCGCCGAAGAAATCGAGGCGCACCGGCTCTTCCTGGCCGGGCACGAAGACATCAAGAATGCCGCCGCGCACGGCGAACTCGCCGACTTCCCGGACGGTGGCGACGCGCTCGAAGCCGTTGCGCTCCAGCCGCGCGGCAATATCGTCCATCTTGACTTGGTTGCCGGGCCGGGCGGAAAAACCGAGGCTCTCGATCACCTCGGACGGGGCCACCTTCTGCAGCATGGCATTGACCGTGACCAGCACGATGGCGGCATGCGGCTTCCTGGCGTGGGCGACAAGCCCGGACAGAGCGGTCAGGCGGCGCGCCGAGGTGTCGGCGGACGGCGATACGCGGTCATAGGGCAGGCAGTCCCAGGCTGGCAGCGTC
>DAIMJJ010000060.1:0-7831 GCA_036722275.1 Rhizobium sp.
TGTAAACTCCGTCGAAGCGACGCTGCGCACCAATTATTTCCAGCCGGTCTATGCGGAGGGTCAGCACCCGATGCTCGCCTTCAAATTCGGTCCGCATCGCCTTGACGGCCTGCCGGAACCGCGGCCGTGCCGCGAGATCTTCGTCTATGGCGTCGAGGTCGAGGGCGTTCACCTGCGCTTCGGCAAGGTCGCCCGCGGCGGTCTGCGCTGGTCGGATCGTGCGCAGGACTACCGCACGGAAGTGCTGGGTCTCGTCAAGGCGCAGCAGGTCAAGAACGCGGTCATCGTGCCCGTCGGCGCCAAGGGCGGCTTCTTCCCGAAGCAGCTGCCGGTCGGCGGCAGCCGTGACGCCTGGCTGGCCGCCGGCACCCAGGCCTACAAGACCTACATCACCACCATGCTGTCGATCACCGACAACATCGTTTCCGGCAAGATCGTGCCGCCGCTCGACACCGTCCGTCTCGACGAGGACGATCCTTACTTCGTCGTCGCCGCCGACAAGGGCACGGCCACCTTCTCCGATACGGCGAACGGTCTCGCCCAGGCCGCCGGCTTCTGGCTCGACGACGCCTTTGCCTCCGGCGGCTCGGCCGGCTACGACCACAAGAAGATGGGCATCACCGCGCGTGGCGCCTGGGAAGCGGTCAAGCGCCACTTCCGCGAGATGAACATCGACATTCAGACCACGCCGTTCACGGTTGCCGGCGTCGGCGACATGTCGGGCGACGTATTCGGCAACGGCATGCTGCTATCGGAAAAGATCAAGCTTGTGGCCGCCTTCGACCATCGCGACATCTTCATCGACCCCGATCCGGACATGGCCGTCTCCTTTGCCGAGCGCAAGCGCATGTTCGCCCTGCCGCGCTCCAGCTGGCAGGACTACGACCGCAAGCGCCTGTCGAAGGGCGCCATGATCATCTCACGCGCGGAAAAGTCCGTGACGCTGACGCCTGAGGCGGCAGCCGTCATCGGTCTGGACAAGACGGTCGCGACGCCGTTCGACATCATGAACGCGATCCTCAAGGCCCCGGTGGATCTTCTGTGGTTCGGCGGCATCGGCACCTATATCAAGGCGCCGGACGAGGCCGATTCCGAGGTCGGCGACCGCGCCAATGATGCGATCCGCGTCACCGGCGGCGAAGTCCGCGCCAAGGTGATCGGCGAGGGCGCCAATCTCGGCGTCACCCAGAAGGGCCGCATCGCCTATGCGCTGTCGGGCGGCCGGCTGAACTCCGATGCGATCGACAACTCGGCGGGCGTCAACTCGTCCGACGTCGAGGTCAATATCAAGATCGCCCTGTCGCCGGCCCTTGCCGACAACCGGCTCTCGCGCGACAAGCGCGACAAGCTGCTCTCGGACATGACCGACGAAGTCGCAGCCCTCGTGCTGCGCAACAACTACCTGCAGACGCTGGCGATTTCGCTGACCGAGCGCAAGGGCGCCGTCAACCGCGAGGAACTCGGCCGCCTGATGACCTATCTCGAAGGTCTCGGCCGCCTGAACCGCAAGGTGGAAACCCTGCCCGACGACGCCACGCTCGGTGAACGCTATGCCGCCGGCAAGCCGCTGACGCGACCTGAGATCGGCGTGCTTCTCTCCTATGCCAAGCTGGTGCTGTTCGATCAGCTGGTGGCATCCGATCTGCCGGACGATCCCTATTGCGAAAGCGCGCTCACCAACTACTTCCCCGCCCGCTTGCGAAAGGCCTATGCCGGCGACATCGCGAACCATCGCCTGCATCGGGAAATCGTCGCGACCGTGCTCGCAAACCACGTGATCAACCGGGGCGGACCGGGCTTCGTGGCCGCCATCGGTGATGCGACCGGCGCCCTGCCGCCGCAGATCGTCAAGGCCGCGCTCATCACGCGAGACGGCCTGCAGTTGCCGGCCGTCTGGGAGAAGATCGACGCGCTCGACGCCAAGATCCCCGGTGAGACGCAGAACCGCCTGCACGCGATCGTGGCGCGCGTCTATGCCGGCGTGACCCGCCTGCTGGTAGAGACCGGCGTGGCCGACGGCGATCTCTCCGACGCGCTCAACCGGCTGAGGACGGCGGTCAAGGCCTCCAGGCAGGCCTTTGCCAGCGCGCTGCCGGCCAACCTGCGCGCCGCCTTCCAGAACGAGGTCGCCGATCTCGTGGAGGCCGGCGCGCCGGCTGCGATTGCCGAAGAGGTCGTCGCCCTGCTGGCGCTGGTTCTCGTGCCCGAGGTGATGCAGATCGCCGCGCGCACCAAGGCGCCTCTGGTGCGGGTGATCGAGGCCTATTTCGCTGTGTCGGACGCATTCCGCATCGACCGCATCCTGTCTGCGGGCAACCGCATCGTCAGCAGCGATCATTACGAGAGCCAGGCGCTGGCCCGCAGCATCGATCAGATCGCGACCGCGCGGCGCAATATCGTGGTCTCGGCGCTCAGCCAGCACGGGCGGGACAAGAACCCCGTCAATGCCTGGCTGGCGGCAGCCAAGACACGCGTCGAAAGGCTCGGCAGCGAGCTTCAGGCGCTGAGCGAAGCCGGCGAATCGAGCCTCGCCAAGGTCGCCGTGGCCGCAAGCCTGCTCAGCGATCTTGCGGACGACCGGACAAAGTGACAGTCTCCGCCTCGATCGATCGGGGAAGGGATCTTGCGTGACGAACACGGTGGAAGCGACGGGAGAGCGCCACGGCGGCATCTATAGCCGCGGCGTTGTGGGATGGATGCTGTTCGACTGGGCGGCCCAGCCCTTCTTCACGGTGATCACCACCTTCATCTTCGGCCCCTATTTCGTGTCGCGCATGACAAGCGATCCGATTTCGGCGCAGGCGACCTGGAGCAATATGGCGACGATCTCCTCGGTGATCATTGCCGTACTGTCGCCGATCCTCGGTGCCATCGCCGACGAATCCGGCTCACGAAAGCCATGGATCGCCTTCTTTGCCGCGATCAAGATCTCCGCGCTTTGCCTTCTGTGGACGGCGGCACCGGGGGCCTCGGTATCCTTCATCGTCCTTCTGATGGTGCTGGCGACCACGGCTGCCGAGTTCTCCATCGTTTTCAACGATTCCATGATGACCCGGCTCATCGGCCAGAAGGACGTGGGCCGCGTATCCAACATCGCCTGGGGCATGGGTTATCTCGGCGGCATGATCGTGCTGATCAGCGTCGTGCTGTTCGTCGCCGCGAGCCCCGAGACCGGCCGGACGATCCTCGGGGCGACACCGCTCTTCGGTCTTGATCCGGCAACCGGCGAAGACGCCCGTGTCACCGGCCCGATCTCGGCGCTCTGGTATCTCGTCTTCATCCTGCCGATGTTCCTGTTCACGCCGGATGCGGGCCGCGGCAAGCCGCTTGGCGCCGCCGTGCGCTCCGGGCTTGGGGAACTGCGAAACACCCTTGGCGAACTGAAACACAAGCCGGGCATCCTGCGCTTCCTCGTCGGCCGGATGATCTACCAGGACGGTGTCAACGGCCTGCTGACGCTCGGCGGCATCTTCGCCGCCGCCATGTTCGGCTGGCATACGATGGAAATCGGCATCTACGGCATCATCCTCAACGTGATCGCGATCTTCGGCTGCGTCGCGGCCAGTTCGCTCGACCGTTGGCTTGGGTCGAAATTCGTCGTGGTGCTGGCGCTCGTGCTGCTCCTGGCTGCGACGCTGGGCATGATCTCGACCGGGCCGGACTTCACCCTGTTCGGCCTGATCGACTTGCCGATCGCCTCCACCGACGGCCTGTTCTCCACCCCGGCGGAAAAGGCCTATATCCTCTACGGCCTGCTGATCGGCATTTCCTTCGGGCCGGTACAGGCCTCCTCGCGCTCCTATCTGGCGCGCAGCGTCAGCCCCTCGGAAGCCGGCCGCTATTTCGGCATCTATGCGCTTTCGGGCCGCGCCACGAGCTTCATGGCGACGCTGTCCTTCTCGGTGCTCACCTACTGGACCGGATCGGCCCGCATCGGCATGGCAAGCCTCATCGTCTTCCTGCTTGGCGGCCTCGTCATCCTGCTGAAGACACCCTATCCCGCCGCCCATCCTGCCAAGCCGCTTGAGGCATGAAAAAAGGCCCGGTTCCCCGGGCCTTTTGATGTCTCATGCGGCCGATCCGCACTCAGTGGCGGAAATGGCGGATACCGGTAAAGACCATCGCAACATTGTGCTCGTCGGCGGCGGCGATGACATCGGCATCGCGCATCGAGCCACCCGGCTGGATGACGGCCGTGGCGCCGGCGGCAATGGCAGCCAGCAGACCGTCGGCGAAGGGATAAAAGGCTTCCGACGCAACCGCCGAGCCCCTGGTCATCGGTTCGGCAAGGCCCAGCGCCTTGGCGGCGTCTTCGGCCTTCAGCGCGGCGATGCGGGCGGAATCGACGCGGCTCATCTGGCCGGCGCCGATGCCGGCCGTCTGGCCGTCCTTAGCATAGATCACGGCGTTCGACTTGACGTGCTTGGCGATCTTGAAGGCGAACTTCATGTCTTCGAGCTCGGCCGGGGTGGGCGCACGCTTGGTGACCACCTTGAGTTCGAGATCCTCGACCATGACATTGTCGCGCGACTGGACGAGCAGGCCGCCCGAGACGGTCTTCGCGACGATGCCGCGGGCGCGCGGATCGGGCAGGGCACCGGTGGTCAGAAGGCGGAGATTGGGCTTGGCCGCAATGATCGCCTTGGCCTCGTCGCTGACGGAGGGGGCGATGATCACCTCGGTGAAGAGCTTGACGATCTCTTCCGCGGTGGCCGCGTCGAGCATCTGGTTGAGCGCGATGATGCCGCCGAAGGCCGAGGTGGAATCGCAGGCGAGGGCCCGCTTGTAGGCCTCGACCAGGCTCGGGCCGGTGGCGACGCCGCAGGGGTTGGCGTGCTTGATGATCGCGCAGGCCGGGCCCTGTTCGGCCGGGAACTCGGCAACCAGCTCGAAGGCCGCATCCGTATCATTGATGTTGTTGTAGGAGAGCTGCTTGCCTTGAAGCAGGGTGGCGGTGGCAACGCCCGGACGCTGGTCGCCGGTGACGTAGAAGCCGGCGCTCTGGTGCGGGTTTTCGCCGTAGCGCATGGCTTCCTTCAGCACGCCGCCAATGCTGCGATAGTGCGGCATGTCGATCGACAGCGCCTCGGCGAACCAGTTGGAGATCACCGCGTCATAGGCCGCCGTGCGCGCAAAGGCCTTGGCGGCGAACTGCTGGCGCAGCGAGTAGGTGGTCTGGCCGTCGTCGGCCTTCAGCGCCTCGAGCAGGACCGGATAGTCGGACGGGTCGGTGAGGACCGTGACATAGGCGTGGTTCTTGGCCGAGGCGCGGATCATGGCCGGGCCGCCAATGTCGATGTTTTCGACCGTGGTCGGATAGTCGCCGCCGGCGGCGCGCACTTCCTCGAACGGGTAGAGGTTGATGACGGAAAGATCGATCGACTGGATGCCGTGGGCGCGCATGGCCTCGACATGCTCGGCATCGTCGCGGATGGCCAGCAGGCCCCCGTGCACATTGGGGTGCAGCGTCTTGACGCGACCGTCCATGATCTCCGGGAAGCCGGTGATCTCGGACACATCGATGACCGGCAGGCCGGCAGCGGCGATCGCCTTGTGCGTGCCACCGGTCGACAGGAGCTTCACGCCCATGGCGTCGAGCGCCCGCGCCAGTTCCACGACGCCGCTCTTGTCGGAGACGGACAAGAGCGCGGTGCGGATCTTCACGCGGTCGGGAACGGGGATTTTCTTGGATGCGACGGCCATGGTTCTGCTCCGGTCTGAGGTGCCGCGCCGCGTGGGATGGGAGATCGCGAGCGCGATGCCGCCGCCTAGCACAGCTGACCCAAGGATGGAACCATTCTATGCGTGATGGGCGAGAAACCAGCGGATTTCCGGTCCGAGGAAGGTGATTTCCAGCTGGCTGGACGGCCGCACACCCGATGCATCGGCAAAGAAGACGTCCTCGCCGATCACCAGTTCGCCGGCCGGGATGGAGAAGGTCCAGCTCTCGCCGTCCGGCGCCACCATGCGCACCTTGCGGTCGTCGACGCGCTCCAGCGTGATCGCCGGATGGACATGGAAGCGGGCAACCGCCGGCTCGGGCGGCGCCTCGGTGGCAGGCAGGCCGTCGGCCGTCAGGAACCGGTCGCGCCCGGCAATCTTGTTGCCGGCTTCGTTGATGCGGATCTCGCGCTCGTGCAACAGACCGAAGCGGGAGAGGTAACCATCGTGATTGGCGCACAGCCGGTCGCTGCGATCGGGGCCGGTCTGGCGCGAGACCTCGACGCGCGACACGCCGGCGACCATGACCGGACCCAAATAGTCGGAGCCGGAAAACCGCGCCGATGAGGTGGTTCCGATGGAAACGGTCGAATGCGCTGCCGTGGTGCGGGCCAGCTGGCGCAGCTTTTCCCCGGCAAAACGCGGGGAGCCGCTGTTGATGATGAAGCGATGGCGGCCGGAGGAGAGCTCGAAGGACAGACAGCCGGCATGGGCCGTTCGCGACAGGTCGGCCGACAGCGGCAGGCCGGTATCGACGAGCAGCACGGTACCGCCGGCCGTCATGCGGTGATACTGCGAATGGGGCAGGGCCTTGAAGGGCTGCCCGGCCGTCTCGTCATAGCGCAGCACCGACATCAGATCATTCGCCAGCGTCGAACTGGCACCGTTGAACAGCGCGAGGTCACCGCTCTGGTGGCGGAAGAAGCGGATGGCCGGATACATGCGGTCGATTGCCGGAATGAGCTTCACCGGCACGTCATGGCCGAGATTGATGTAGGTCTGCCGAAGCGGCAAGAGATCGAACAGCAGTTCCACCGCGGTCTGCGGGTTTCGCGACACGTGGCCGCCATCGGGAAGGATCTGCCGCTCGATCTCACGGTTGAGCTCACGCGCGGCTCGCCGCACCACCGAAGCGCGGCTCTCCATCGAGATCGAGGCCATGGCGAGCGCGATCCGCAGCCGCAGCCGCGGCAGTCCGGCGGGCGCATGGCGGGCACAGCGCCGCAGATAACGCACCTGAAAGGAGAGGCTGGACAGGAATCGCTTGTAGAAACCGCCGTCCGCATCCTGCAGCACGACGGTGGAGTGCGACAACCATGCGATGATGCGCTGGGCGAGGACATCGGTCTCCCAGGCGACGCCGTCGATCCGCGAGCCATGCAGCTCGATCCAGTCGTCGACGATGGCGCGTGCATTGGCACAGGCCTCGGCGCTCTTGTCGGAGCGGATATGGCGCAGCCAGGAGAAGGTATGGAGCCGGACCGCGAAATGATAGGAGGGGAGTTCCAGGAGGAAGGGCGACTGGTTGCCGGCATCGAGCACGCGGCCGGCAAGCGGAAAGCGGCCCTCGTAGATTTCCTCCGCCACGAAGGGGTCGAGCGCGCGCAGATCGGTCGGAGCGACGATCAGCCGGCCGGGCGCAGCACCGGGAAGGCCGATCGCCATGGCCCGCGGCAGCGCAAAGAGGCGCGCCAAACGACGCAGGGTCTCCGCGACGTACAGATAGGCCAGCCTTTGGCGTTGCGACAGTCGCATGATCTTCCCAAGCCGTGGCTCTGGAGCGTTTCCAGCACGAACACCATGCGCGGACACCGCGCCGTCATTCCTTTGCTCGCTCACCGGTCTGGCCGGATCGAGCCCGTCCGAACGGCGCGGCAGGACCCGGTTGATGAGGCGGCGAGCGCGCATTCCTTCAAAGTCTAACAATTTTAGTGAAATTTCCGTTAAATTTTAGCAATCACGCAGGCATAAAAGCCATCGAGCCCGCCGGCATCGGCAAGCATGGCCGGCGTGGTCCGGAACTCCCCGCGCGGCGTAATGGCCTCTTCAAGACCAGGCCAGTCGGAAGGGGCAATCGGAACACGGCGGCAATCGGGTGTGTCGGCGAGCA
>DAIMJJ010000060.1:7931-18755 GCA_036722275.1 Rhizobium sp.
GGCCAGTCGGAAGGGGCAATCGGAACACGGCGGCAATCGGGTGTGTCGGCGAGCACACGCTCGACCATGTCCTCGCCCTCCAGCGGATCAAGCGAACAGTTGGAAAACACGACAATGCCACCGGAAGAGACGAGCGTCAGCGCGTGACGCAGAAGCTTCTCCTGCAGCTCGGCAAGCTTGGCGATGTCGGCCGGCCCCTTGGTCCAGGCGACGTCGGGGTGGCGGCGCATGGTTCCGGTCGATGAGCAGGGCGCGTCGAGGAGAACGGCGTCGAAGGGCTGTTCGGGCGCAAAATCCATGAGGTTCGCCAAAACGCAGTCGGCCGTGAGCCCGAGCCGCGCGAGATTGCTCTGAAGCCGCTTGAGGCGCGATTGCGACTGTTCGACGGCCGTGACGGACGCGCCCATGGCGATCAGCTGCGCGGTCTTGCCGCCCGGCGCGGCGCACAGATCGACGGCGCGCTTGCCGGTGAGATCGCCGAACAGTTTGGCGGGAATGGAGGCGGCGGCATCCTGGACCCACCACATGCCGTCCTCGAAGCCCTCCAGCGTCGGAATGGCGCCGCGGAATTTCTCCAACCGCACGCTGCCGGTCGGCAGGACCTGGCCGTTCAGCCGCGCGGCCCAGCCATCGGCATCCTGCTTCACGGTCAGGTCGATCGCGGCCGGCTGCAGCTGAGCCTCGGCAATGGAAAGGGCGGCGTCGCGGCCGTACACAGCCGTCAGCCGGTCGAGGAACCAGGCCGGCAGGCACGGGACGTCATTGTAGGTCTCGAGAAGACGCGCCTTTTCCCGGCCGATCCGGCGCAGAAGCGCGTTCACCAGCTTGGCAAAGCGACGATTGCGCGGGTCGCGATTGGCCTGCTCGACGGCCAGATCGACGGCGGAGTGATCCGGCACGTCGAGATAGAGCATCTGCGCGGCCGCAATGATGAGGAGGTGCTTCAGCGAACGCGCCCCGTCCGGAAGGGGGGTATCCAGCAGGCTGTCGAGGATCGCCTCGATGCGCGGCAGGTGGCGAAGCGCACTGTGCAGCATGGCGCGCACAAGAGCCCGGTCGGCTTCGGAGAGTTCACGGACGGCCGGATTGCCGTGTTCAGCGTCCAGCATGCCGTCGAGCGGCGTCTTCTTGTCGATCACAGCCCCGAGGATCTTGGTTGCCGCCAGGCGCGCATCCAGACCGGCCTTGGGCGCGGCAGCGGCTCGCGTAGGGCCGCCCGCGGGGCGATTCGATCCAGATTTCTTCGGTTTTCCGCGCGATTTTTCGTCGTTCAAGACCATGGTCCCTTGGGTGGTTCGGCGCCACCGCGGCCCCACCCGGTATTCGGCACGGAACGCGATTTACGGGGCGCATTAGCAGTGCGCTCCGGCCGCGTCGATCCCCCAAGTCCGGTTTCCGACATCTCAAGCAGCGCGGCGATCCGGTTTTCCGTGTTCGGATGGGTCGAAAACAGGTTGTCCATGCGCTGGCCGGACAGGGGATTGATGATGAACATGTGCGCGGTCGCAGGATTGCGCTCGGCATCATTGTTCTCGATATGCGCGGCGTCGCCGGCGATTTTCTGCAGCGCCGCGGCGAGCCAGCGAGGATTGCCGCAGATCTCAGCCCCGCGACGGTCGGCGGCATATTCGCGGGTCCGGCTGATGGCCATCTGCACCAGCATGGCGGCCAGCGGCGCGACGATCATGGCGATGAGCACACCGACGAAACCGAAGGGATTGTTGCGGTCGTCGCGGTTGCCGCCGAACAGGAAGGCGAAATTGGACAGCATGGAGATCGCACCGGCCAGCGTCGCCGTCACCGTCATGGTCAGCGTATCGCGGTTTTCGACATGGGCGAGCTCATGCGCCATAACGCCGGCGACTTCTTCCGGCGTCAGCCGTCGCAGAAGGCCGGTCGAGGCGGCAACCGCGGCATTCTGCGGATTGCGCCCGGTGGCAAAGGCATTCGGCTGGGGATTGTCGAACACGTAGACGCGCGGCATGGGCAGACCGGCATTGGCCGAGAGGTCCCGCACCATGCGATAGAACTCCGGCGCCGTCTGTTCGTCAACCTCCTGGGCGTGATAGGCCGAAAGCACCATGCGATCGGAGTTCCAGTAGGAAAAGAAGTTCATCCCGGCAGCGATCACGAGGGCGATCAGCATGCCGGACTGGCCACCGATGAGATAACCGACACCCATAAACAGCGCCGTCATGAAGGCCAGCAGCATGGCGGTACGCATCAGATTCATGACTTCTTTCTCCGTCACTGGACGCAAATGCCGCATCGCCCTTGGTTGGCGACGCGGACTGCACTAGATGTAAATGGCCCAAGGCAAGTTTCAATGATCGCCGGAACGAATCGGACATGACCACCAGCGCCGACAACGACAATCTCCAGGCCACCTCGACCGAGGCTGTGGTCGATGAGCCCCGCAAGCCGCTGAGCGAAGCAGCGAAGCGCGCTCTGGCCGAAGCAGAGGAACGGCGACGCCTGGAGCAAAAGGCAGAACCCGCGCCGGAAATCGGCGGACGCGGCGGGGCAGATCCCGCCCGCTTCGGCGACTGGGAGATCAAGGGTCGTGCGATCGACTTTTGATCCTTAAGAATAAAAGCCTATTGATTGGCCGGAAATATAGGAATATGTTCCAGCCATGCGCAACCTTGCCCTTTCTATTGCTGTCTTGATCCCGCTCACGCTGCTTTTCGGCGGGACGACGACAAGCCGAGGGCTAGCCGCAGAGCAAATCGAGGGACCGGTCGAGGCGGAGCTGATCCGCGTGATCGACGGCGACACCGTTCTGGTCAGTGCAAGGCCATGGCCCGACCATCAGGTCAAAACCTATGTCCGCCTGCGCGGCATCGATGCGCCCGAGCTGAAATCGCGCTGCCCCGCCGTCCGCCATGCGGCAGTCGAAGCACAGGCGACCCTCACCGCACTCTTGCAGGCATCGCCGATCGTCGCATTGACCGCGATTTCCGGAGACAAATATTACGGCCGCGTGGTGGCCACGTTGACGCTCGCTGACGGCAGCGATCCGGCGGCGGTGCTTCTCTCCGCCGGATTGGCCGATCCCTATCGCGGCGGCAAAAAGAAGACACCGTCCTGCTCCTGACCAACTGAACCGTCTTCGCCGACTGGCATGGCGGTCCCGGCCGTCGCCAGAGAATACCATCGGCAGGCACACGTATCTGCCGGCGTCTTGCGATTGCCCGCCAAACGAAAAAAGCCCCTTCGACGGATCGAAGGGGCCTTTGTGATTTCGAGATCAGGAATGCCGGTCAGGCGCTCCTGTTCTGGCGGTTGGCGATCAGGTCATCGACGACGCTCGGATCGGCGAGCGTCGAGGTGTCGCCAAGAGCCCCGAAATCGTCCTCGGCGATCTTGCGCAGAATACGGCGCATGATCTTGCCCGAGCGGGTCTTCGGCAGGCCAGGTGCGAACTGGATCTTGTCCGGCGTCGCGATCGGGCCGATCTCGGCACGCACATGCTTGATCAGTTCCTGGCGCAGCGCCTCATCGGCTTCGTGTTCCGCCATCAGGGTGACATAGCAATAAATGCCCTGGCCCTTGATCGGGTGCGGATAACCGACGACGGCGGCCTCCGACACGAAGTGGTGCGAAACCAGCGCCGATTCGACTTCGGCGGTACCGAGACGGTGGCCGGAGACGTTGAGAACGTCGTCCACGCGGCCTGTGATCCAGTAATAGCCATCCTCGTCGCGGCGGCAACCGTCACCCGTGAAGTACTTGCCCTTGTAGGTCGAGAAGTAGGTCTCGGCAAAGCGGTGATGGTCGCCATAGATCGAGCGGGCCTGACCCGGCCAGCTGTCGACGATGCAGAGATTGCCGTCCGTGGCACCCTCAAGCACATTGCCCTCATTGTCGACCAGCTGCGGCTTGACGCCGAAGAAGGGCAGGGTGGCCGAGCCCGGCTTGAGGTCGGTCGCGCCCGGCAGCGGCGAGATCAGAATGCCGCCGGTTTCCGTCTGCCACCAGGTATCGACGATCGGCGATTTCTGCTCGCCGACGGTGTTGTAATACCACTCCCAGGCTTCCGGGTTGATCGGCTCGCCGACCGAACCGAGGAGACGCAGCGACGAACGCGAGGAGCGCTTGACGAACTGGTCGCCGGCCCCCATCAGCGAACGGATGGCCGTCGGCGCGGTGTAGAAGACATTGACCTTGTGCTTGTCGACGACTTCCCAGAAACGACCCTGATCGGGGAAGTTCGGCACGCCTTCGAACATCAGCGTCGTCGCGCAATTGGCGAGCGGGCCGTAGACGATGTAGGAATGGCCGGTCACCCAGCCGACATCGGCCGTGCACCAATAGATCTCGCCATCCTTGTAGTCGAAGACGTATTCATGCGTCATCGAGGCATAGACCAGATAGCCGCCGGTCGTATGGACGACGCCCTTCGGCTTGCCGGTCGAACCCGAGGTGTAAAGGATGAAGAGCGGATCTTCCGCGCGCATCTTGACCGGCGGGCAGTCCGGCTTCGCCTTGGCGGTTTCGACGTGATACCAGAGGTCGCGGCCCGGCGCCCAGCCGATCTTGCCGCCGGTGCGCCGCACGACCAGAACCTTGTTGACGATCACATACTGCTTGGCGGCGATGTCGATTGCGGTGTCGCAGTTCTCCTTCAGCGGAACCGGCTTGCCGCCGCGCAGACCTTCGTCGCAGGTGATGACGAAAGTGGATTCGCAGTCGACGATACGACCGGCAAGCGCATCGGGAGAGAAGCCACCGAACACCACGGAGTGAATGGCGCCGATACGCGCGCAGGCCAGCATCGCATAGGCCGCCTCCGGGATCATCGGCATGTAGATGGTAACGCGATCACCCTTCTTGACGCCCTGCTCCTTGAGCACATTGGCCAGACGGCAAACATTCTCGTAGAGCTGGTTGTAGGTGATCTTCTTGTCGATATAGGGGTTGTCGCCTTCCCAGATGATCGCGGTGCGCTCGCCATGGGTCTTCAGGTGACGGTCGATGCAGTTGTACGAGACATTGGTCAGGCCGTCTTCATACCACTTGATCGAAACCTTGCCCTTGAAGCTGGTGTTCTTGACCTTGGTATAGGGCTTGAACCAGTCGATCCGCTTGCCGTGCTTGTCCCAGAACTTCTCGGGATTCTCGATGCTTTCCTCGTACCATTTCAGGTACTTGTCCTTGTCGATCAGGGCACGGCTCTTCGCCGACTTCAGCACAGGGTATTTCTTGGCTGACATGAACACCTCCTCATGTTGACGCGCCAACTCTGTCACGGTCCCAGGCACTCCTCCCGGACCCTTGTGGTTCATTCATAGCAGCTAAAGGCACCACAGCAATTAGACAAAGGTCATTCTTAAGCAGACGAATTGCATTCGTCGACTTTTGCGGCTATATAACCCTTGATTTCCGGAAATTGTGGTTGAGACCCACGGCCCGCGGCTCCCGGCGCGGACGCAGAGAAGGATTGTTTCCATGGCTCAAACTTTGCTCATGCCGAAGGCGACTGCCGTATGGCTCGTCGACAACACTGCGCTGTCGTTCGACCAGATCGCGCAGTTCTGCAAGCTTCACCCGCTCGAGGTGAAGGCGATCGCGGACGGCGAAGCGGCGCAGGGCATCAAGGGTCTCGATCCGATCGCAACCGGCCAGCTGTCGCGCGACGAAATCGCGCGCGCTGAAAAGGACGTAAACTACAAGCTGAAGCTCTCCGAGCCGAAGGTTCGCGTTCCCGACAGCAAGCGCCGCGGCCCGCGCTATACCCCCGTTTCGAAGCGCCAGGATCGCCCGAACGCCATCCTCTGGCTGGTCCGCAACCATCCGGAACTGAAGGACGCGCAGATCTCGCGCCTCGTCGGCACCACCAAGTCGACGATCGAGCAGATCCGCGACCGTACGCACTGGAATTCGGCCAACCTGACGCCGATGGATCCGGTCACGCTCGGCCTTTGCAGCCAGATCGATCTGGACATGGAAGTCGAAAAGGCCTCGAAGGGCCGTCCGCTGCCGACCGCTGCCGAACTCGGCGCAACCCTGCAGTCGGCCAGTGAGACCGAAAACCTCGGCTTCAGCTATGAGCGCGAGGAAGAGAAGGAAATCGACGTCAATGCCGTCTTCTCCAAGCTCAAGTCGCTGAAGTCCGATCGCCAGGACGACGAGGACGACGATCGCTTCTGATCGCCTCCGCTCCCGGAATGAACAACGCTCCGGTCTGGAAACAGGCCGGGGCGTTTTCTTTTTGGGCGCATGCAGCACGGCCTATTTGGCCACGCCGTGCTGCTTCAGGACCGCGGTGATCTCTTCAAGGATGGCCGGGTCGTCGATCGTTGCTGGCATTTTCCACGGCATGCCGTCGGCGATCTTCTGCATGGTGCCGCGCAGGATCTTGCCGGAGCGGGTCTTGGGCAGGCGATCGACCTTCATGACGTTCTTGAAGGCGGCAACCGGGCCGATTTCGTCCCGCACGAGTTGGACAATCTCGCGCTCGATCACCTTGAAGTCGCGATTGACATTGTGCTTGAGCACCAGGAAGCCGCAGGGAATCTGGCCCTTGAGCTCGTCGGCGATACCGATGACCGCGCATTCGGCAACGTCCGGATGCATGGCGCAAACCTCCTCCATCGCGCCGGTCGACAGGCGGTGGCCAGCGCAGTTGATGATGTCGTCGGTGCGCGCCATGACATAGACATAGCCGTCTTCGTCGATGATGCCGGCATCGGCCGTCTTGTAATAGCCTGGGAATTCTTCGAGGCAGGACGAGCGGAAACGCTCGTCCGCATTCCAGAAGGTGACGAGACAGCCGGGCGGCAACGGCAGCTTGACGACGATGTTGCCGAGCGTACCGGCCGGAACAGGATGACCGGCATCGTCGAGAACCTCGATCGCATAACCCGGCATGGCGACGGCCGGCGAACCATGCTTGACCGGCAAGAGGCCAAGGCCGGCGGGATTGGCAGCGATCGCCCAACCGGTTTCGGTCTGCCACCAGTGGTCGATCACCGGCACGCCCAGGATCTTCTCCGCCCATTTGATCGTCTCGGTGTCGGCGCGTTCGCCGGCGAGGAAGAGCGCCCGCAGGCCGGACGTGTTGTATTTGCGTACGAACTCGCCGTCCGAATCATCGCGTCGGATGGCGCGGAAGGCCGTCGGCGCCGTGAACAGCGTCTTGACGTCATGGTCGGCGACGACGCGCCAGAAGGTGCCGGCATCCGGTGTGCCGACCGGCTTGCCTTCGAATATCACGGTGGTGTTGCCTGACAGAAGCGGGGCATAGACGATGTAGGAATGGCCGACGACCCAGCCGATATCGGAGGCGGCCCAGAAGACCTCGCCCGGCTTCACGCCGTAGATGTTCTCCATGGTCCAGGCAAGCGCGACCATGTGGCCGCCATTGTCGCGCACGACGCCCTTCGGCTGGCCGGTCGTGCCGGAGGTGTAGAGGATGTAGAGCGGGTCGGTCGCGGCCACCGGCTCGCAGGCGACCTCGGTGCCGTTGACGCGCTCGACCTCGACCGCCTTGGCAAAGTCGACGTCGCCATGCTCATAACGCAGCGGCGCATGCAGCTGGTCGCGCTGCAGGACAAAGGAGTATTGCGGCTTGACCTGGGCCATGTCGATGGCGTGATCGAGCAGCGGCTTGTAGGGTACGATGCGGCCCGGCTCGAGCCCGCAACTGGCGCTGATGACGGCCTTGGCGTTGCAGTCGTCGATGCGGGTGGCAAGCTCATGCGCGGCAAAACCGCCGAACACGACGGAATGAATGGCGCCGATGCGGGCGCAGGCCAGCATGGAGAAGACCGCTTCCGGGATCATCGGCATGTAGATGATCACGCGGTCGCCCTTGCCGATGCCGTGGTTTTTCAGAACGGCGGCAATCGCCTTCACCTCGACGAGCACGTCGTCATAGGTGAAGCTCTGCTTGGCGCCCGTCATCGGGCTGTCGTAGATGATGGCGTTCTGGGTTCCGCGACCGGCGGCGATGTTGCGGTCGAGACAGTTGTGGCAGGTATTGGTTTCGGCACCGGCGAACCAGCGACCGTAGCCGCCGGCGTCCTTGTCGAAGATCTTATCAGCCGGCTTGAACCAGTCCAGCCGGTCCGCCTGGGTCTTCCAGAATGCTTCGGGGTCACCCATCCAGGATTGATAGGTTTCGAGATACTTGCCTTGCATGAATTCCTCCCGATGCGACGCGAGACTATTGCTCATTTTGTCGCGATACTAAGGAGGCGGCCGGTTTCTGGAAAGTCAGACGAAAGCGGTATACCCTCAAGCCGGCCCGGGCCGGGCGAACCCCGGCCGGGCGCATCGGAGCCGTCAGCGCGCCCCGAAAAGGGCCGAGCCGACGCGAACGCTGGTGGCGCCGAAGGCGATTGCTGTCTCGAAATCGCCGGACATTCCCATCGACAGCTTCTCGACCTTGTTCTCGGCGGCCAGCTTGGCGAGAAGAGCAAAGTGCGGGCCCGGATTCTCGTCTGCCGGCGGAATGCACATGAGGCCTTCCACGGCCATGCCGAGCTCGCCACGGCAGAGCGCGAGGAAGTCTTTGAGCGCATCGGGTGCGATGCCCGCCTTCTGCGGCTCAAGACCCGTATTGACCTGGACGTAGAAGCGAGGGCTGCGTCCCTGGCGGCGGCACTCTTCGATCAGCGCCCGGGCGATCTTTTCCCGATCGACCGTCTCGATGACGTCGAACAGCGCCACGGCATCGGCGGCCTTGTTGGACTGCAGGGGGCCGATGAGATGCAGCTCGATGCCGGCGGTCCCGGCCTTGAGGCCCGGCCATTTGGACTGGGCCTCCTGCACACGGTTTTCGCCGAAGATCCTCTGACCGGCGGCGATGACGGGACGGATGTGGTCCGCCTCAAAGGTCTTGGAAACCGCGACCAATTGCGCGGAATCCGGCTCACGACCCGCTTCGCGCGCCGCCTTCTTCATCCGCATGCGGATATCGGCCAGTCTCTCCTCGATTGTCATCTGTGTCATCCGTCCTAGATCCTGATGGGCGGCCATCATCGCCCGCCTCGTCACCGCGACGCAAGCAGGGCGGTCGCGATGATTTTTCAACGCCTTTTAGCAGTGACCGGCAAATCGCCGCAATGGCCTCGAAAACTTGACGCTTGGCCGGTTTCGTGGTGAAGGTCGGCGCATCCTTTCTTGCTATTCCGGAAATGCGAAATATGGCCACCGAACGTTACAATCCGCGCGACGCCGAGCCCCGCTGGCAGGCGAAATGGTCCGAGGCGGGCGTCTTCGTCACCGACAACAACGACAAGCGCGAGAAGTACTACGTGCTCGAGATGTTCCCCTATCCGTCGGGACGCATCCACATGGGCCATGTTCGCAATTACGCCATGGGCGACGTGGTGGCGCGCTACAAGCGCGCCCGCGGCTACAACGTGCTGCACCCCATGGGGTGGGACGCCTTCGGTATGCCGGCGGAGAACGCCGCCATGCAGAACAAGGTGCACCCGAAGGAATGGACCTATCAGAACATCGCCACCATGCGGGGCCAGCTGAAGTCCATGGGCCTTTCGCTCGACTGGTCGCGCGAGTTCGCGACCTGTGATGTCGAGTACTATCACCGCCAGCAATATCTCTTCCTCGACATGATGGAGAAGGGGCTGGTCTACCGCAAGCAGTCGAAGGTCAACTGGGACCCGGTCGACCAGACCGTGCTGGCCAACGAACAGGTCATCGAAGGCCGCGGCTGGCGTTCGGGCGCACTCGTCGAGCAGCGCGAACTGACGCAGTGGTTCTTCAAGATCACCGACTTCAGCCAGGATCTGCTGGACGCTCTCGACACGCTGGACCAGTGGCCGGAAAAAGTGCGGCTGATGCAGAAGAACTGGATCGGTCGCTCCGAAGGCCTGACGCTGCGCTGGGAAATTGCCGGTGCGGCCCCGACCGGCCATTCGGAGATCACGGTCTACACGACCCGTCCTGACACACTGTTCGGCGCCTCCTTCCTGGCGATTGCCGCCGATCATCCGCTGGCCAAGGCGGTTGCCGAGGGTAATGCCGAGATCGCCGCCTTCTGCGACGAATGCCGCCGCGCGGGCACATCGCTGGCTGCTCTGGAGACGGCCGAGAAGAAGGGCATCGACACCGGCGTCAAGGTTCGTCATCCCTTTGATCCCGCCTGGGAGCTTCCCGTTTATGTCGCCAATTTCGTGTTGATGGAGTACGGCACGGGGGCGATCTTCGGCTGCCCGTCCGGCGACCAGCGCGACCTGGATTTCGCCCGCAAGTATGACCTGCCGGTCGTGCCTGTGGTCATGCCGAAGGACGGAGACGCGGCGACCTTTGCGGTCGGCGATACCGCCTATGACGGCGACGGCGTCATGATCAACTCGCGCTTCCTCGATGGTCTCGACACCGAGGCCGCCTTCAAGGTCGTGGCGGATCGGCTGTCGGCCACCATGCTGGGCAATGCGCCCCAGGGCGAACGCAAGGTACAGTTCCGTCTGCGCGACTGGGGCATTTCCCGCCAGCGCTACTGGGGCTGCCCGATCCCGGTCATCCACTGCGACGATTGCGGTGTCGTGCCGGTGCCGAAGAAGGACCTGCCGGTCAAGCTTCCGGACGACGTCACCTTCGACGTGCCCGGCAATCCGCTCGACCGTCACGCCACCTGGCGTCACGTGGCCTGCCCACAGTGTGGCAAGGATGCGCGGCGCGAGACCGACACGATGGATACCTTCGTCGACTCCAGCTGGTACTTCGCCCGCTTCACGGCGCCGCGCGAGGATCTGCCGACCGTTCCGGCGATCGCCGATCACTGGCTGCCGGTCGATCAGTATATCGGCGGCATCGAGCACGCGATCCTGCACCTGCTCTATTCGCGCTTCT
>DAIMJJ010000061.1:0-18560 GCA_036722275.1 Rhizobium sp.
CGCCGTCGACATCACTGTCGGTGCCGTTGCCGTTGTTCGCGAGCACGCTGCCGGTGAGCGTCGCGTTCTCGCTGCCGGCGAGGTCGTCGTCCTGCGCATCGGGCGCCGGATTGTCGACGCTCCACGTAAAGGTCTGCTGCGTCGTCGCGCCCGACGGATCGGTGGCCGTGATGGTGACGCTGTACGGGCCGGTGACCGAAGCGCTGTGTTGAATCGTGCCCGAGATCACGCCGGTCGACGGATCGATCGCAAGACCCGCGGGCAATCCTGTCGCGCTGAACGTCAGCGCGTCAGTTGCGTCGGGATCGCTGAAGTTGCCGCTGACATCCACCGACACGACATCGGCGTCGTTGTTGGCGAGATCGCCGAGCGCGGTCGACACGGGCGCGTCGTTGACCGGCGTGACGTTGAAGGTGAAGGTGTTCGGCGTCGGATCGAAGGTCGTGCCGTCACCGACCTGGAAGGTGAAGCTCGCCAGCGGCGTGCCGCTGGCATTCGGCGCCGGCGTCCATGTCAGGCTGTTGAGACTTGCGGCCGGGATGACCTGCCCGACCGTCACCGGCGCGCCGCCGAGCGCCAGCGTACCGTTCGCCGGCAGTGTGGTGATGGTCACGGCCTGCAGCGTGTCGCCGTCGACGTCGGAAAAGGCGAAGTCCGAGATACCGAACGCGTACGAGGTCCCCTCGAGGATGCTGCGCGTCGCGTCCGAACCCGACGGCGGATCGTTCACCGGCGTCACATCGACCGTCACCGTCGCGGTATCGCTGCCGCCGTTGCCGTCGGAGATCGTATAGGTGAAGCTGGTGGTGCCGTTGAAGTTGGCGTTCGGCGTGAACGTTACGCCCGTCGCCGTGAACGTTACCGTGCCGCCGGCCGGCTGCGTCACGCCGGTGATGGTCAGCGTCTCGCCGGTGTCCGGAGCGAAGCTGTCATTGCCGAGCACCGCGAAGGTGGTCGCGCCGGAATCCTCCGCCACCGTGTAGCTGTCGTTGACCGCATCCGGCGGATCGTTGACGGCGACGATGTTGATGGTCGCGGTCGCCGTGTCGCTTCCGCCGGCCGGATCGGCAATCGTGTAGTTGAAGGCCTGCGTGCCGGAGTACTCGGCGTTCGGAACGAACGTGAACGCACCCGTGGACGCATTGGTCAGCGTCAGCGTTCCGTTCGCCAGAGTGACCGGCGCGCCGACAGTCACCGCGACGCCGTTGATGTGTGTGACCGTGATCGCATCGCCCTGCGGATCGGCATCGGTACCCGAGCCGTTGTTGGCGAAAAGGTTGCCAGCGAGTGTGGCGTCCTCATTGACGTTGAAGGTGTCGTTGTTGGCGTTCGGCAACGGATCGAGGATGAAGCCGATCTCGATGCCGTCCTGACCGCCGCCTTCGACGCCCACGCCGGAGAGCTGGAAGGTGATGGTCGTGAAAGTTCCGTTGACCCGAACGGAGCCCGCGGCCGTGTTCGTCAGCGGATTGGTTCCCGACTCCGACGATGTGCCCGAGAAGGGCATCGCCTGATTCGGCGTGCGAACGATCGTCGTCGACGTCACGTCAAAATGACTGGTACCGGAGACCTCGGTCAACGTGGCGCCGGGCGTCGTCACCGTCCACATGGCACCGTTGGAGAAGTTCTGCTCATCGCCGGTGACGGACGTGTTGGGGTCATAGGCCGAATTGCCGCCGAGGCGATCGAGATTGATGATCGGGTTGGTGACGGGTTGCGAGAACGTGATGGTGATCGTACCGATGCCGCTGTCGGTCGATGCCTGCGGCTGCGGCAGCGTGACGATCGGCTCCGGAGTCGTATCCCAGGCAAACACGAACGACAGCGAGGGATCGCCATCAGCTCCGTTAGAGAACACCGGAATCGTATTGAAAGCCGCATTCGAAATGGATGTGAAGGCCGAGTTTGCGCTGCTCGCCGTGAACGTCACCGTGGTCGTGATGCCGCTGATCGTCGTCGAGGCCGTGCTTCCGGCGATCGACCACGCCCCGGTATTGGTCGCCGAGAGCAGATCCACATGATCCGCCGGACCAATCGAAGCGGCGGCAACACTGCCGTACGTGTGCTCGAGCTCCCAATCACCACCGGCCTCGGCCGAGCCGGTATCGTCCGTCGAGGCCGCAACATCGGCGCCGGTCGCCTCTGCGAGAGCCGTGACGAAGGCAGCACCGCTTGCGCCTTCGGCGACATCGCAACCGTAAAGAAGGACGTCCGCGTCGTCGGCGAGGGCGTCGCGGATGGCGGCAACGCTGCCACTTTGATCGCCCGCCAGCGTCGCAGCGTCGACGATGCCGCTGCCGAGGATCAGTTCGCCCGGGCGGCCGTGCGAAACGATGTGGATGGAACCGACATCGGTGCGACCCTCGAGAGCCGCTGCGATCTGCGCAAGGCCATCCGACGAGGCATCGACGAGAACGATCTCGGCGCCGTCAGGAATAGCATTCGCGATAACACCGGCGTCCTGCACGCGCGAATCGATGAATACGATCGCGACGCCGATCGCCTCGTCCACGGCGGCGGGAAATGCTGCGGCACCTGCGACGGCTTCGGCGAGCCCGCGAATGTCACCGGCGGCGAGAGGCACGTCGATCGCCGCGTGCGCGCTGTCCGGGCTCGCGTCCGGCGCAGACTCGGCGGCATGATCGAGAACGCTGTCAGCCGTCGCAACCGCTGCCGCATCGAAGGCGATACGCTGCTCGAGCGCACGGTAACTTGGCGAAGCTGACAATTCGGCCCTGAGCGCCGATACCTCGTCGGCCTTTTTGGGAATGACCGGATTTGCGCGCGCAGGAATGAATTTCTTCATGACAATTGGCCTCGCCGTCTTTCAAGGGGTGCCAGGTTGCAGACACCACGCCGCAACCATGGATTGTTCAGAGAATTCCAGTGATTGGTTTAGAAAGCAATAACAATAGCGCTAAACGTGTTTCGGGATTGAAACCTCGCACTCGAATTGAGAACTGAATGACGGGATATAGAAGAATCAAAATATCTGTGTTTTATGGGCGACTTGCGATAATTGCGACGGCCTGCAACCCGGCGTCGTGCGCACAAAAACTCCCGAGCCTGCATCGGATCAGACCGTTTGATACGGCACGGCGCTTGCAACCCTCGCTTGTATCGCTGGACTGTGCCAGATCGAGACGAGGAGTCGCGTATGCTCAATTTCATTCTTGCCGCCGCAGCGGCCACCACGGTCACGTATTCCGATTACCCGGGCGCCCTTTCGCGGCGCTCTCCGGTCGAGGCCATGGTCGACAAAGGCCTCATTGTTGAACTTGTGGTGCGATGCGGGGATCGTGCGGGAATCCTCACCTATTCGAAGGTGGACCGGCGCTTTTGTGATTCGTCCCTGCGCTGCCACGCACGACTGGGAGAAGCGCGCGCGGCGACGTGCAACGGCTATTAACGCAGCGCCCCAACTGGCTCAGAAGCCGCTCTCGCGAACCAGAACCTTGAGAACCTGGCGCCAGACCCGGGCGGCCAGACTCTCGCCCTTGCCCTGTGCGTGGAGCGTACCGCGTTCGACGCGTGAGGTGGTACCACCAGTCCGATCGCTCACATACCCGACGACCATGAACTGGCCGGTCGTCGGGATGTGCTCGGCCGCCGTGCCTGCGTGGGTGCCACTGCCAGGCTTGCGTCGCGCCTCGACGCCGCCTCCATAGTGCGAGGCAAGCTCAGGAAGCTGCATGGCGGATGTTCCGGTATCGGCGATGCGCGTCAGCGTAACGCTGCGTGACGGCGCCAGCGGATCCTCGGGAACGAAGCGGGCCGGACGCGTCACGTCGACCAGCGCGACGCGATCCTCGGCGATGTAGCCGCGCACGACATCCGCGCCGGGCCCTCGCACGAGCGCGACAATGTCGGTCGACTTCAGCCAGCGCCCGGCGTGCAGGTGCGGCTCCGCCTCGACGATCGTACCGGCACGATCGCTGACGATTCGCAGCTCCGAGCGTTGTTCCTGCAGCCCGCGCCGGCGAGCCTCGAGGCTCGCGCGCATATCCTCGAGCACCAGCGTCTCCGCTCGCTCACGCTGATCGCCGGCGCGCCGCGCAAGTCGCCCTTCGACGAGCCGCAGCCGCCGCTCGGTCAACATCAGATCATGCTCGAGTTCGGGTGATTCGAGCAGAGCCAGAACGTCGCCCGCTGCGACCGTCCGGCCTATGTCGACGTGGAACTCCCGCACCACGGCCGGACGCGCCGGAAACGCTTGCTGGAGGTCATCGGAGTCCATAACCGCGGGAATGGCGATGCTCGACGACCACGGCACCAGCGCAGCCCCGAGCGCCGCAACGGAGAAGCAGGCGGTAAGGAGGAAACGACGCGAAGCGAAGATGCGGGCTCGCATGCGATGCCACTCCAGGAATTCGCGCCAGATCGGCAGCGCGATGAACACTGCGATTTCGATGACGAACAACGCGATGCCGAGCACCTTGAAGGTCATGTAGTAGACCAGCAGGGCGATGCCCGTGAACAAGACGACGCGATAGAGCCAGACGGCGTAGGCGTAGACGATGAGCCACCGGCGTGTGCGCGGGGCGAGGCGTTCGGGCGGTGGCGCGCCAAGCGCGAACAGGGCCTCACGCAGCCACCACGTCCCCATGGCAAACGCTCGCGGCTGCAGGTTCTCGGTTCGGGTCAGATCCGAAAGGATGTAGTAGCCGTCGAACCTCATGAGCGGATTGAGGTTCATGACGAGACTGAGCACCCAGCCGGTCGTCGCCGTCGCGAAGGCGATCGAACGTGCGGTTCCGTCCGGCAGAAACGCCCAAAGCAGCGTGGCGATGCAGGCGAGTGCCAGTTCGACGATCACACCACCGGCATCGATCGCCAGCCTCTGGCGGGCCGACGGCAAACGCCACGCGTCGGTTACGTCGGTATAGAGCATCGGCACCAGCACCATGAAACAGATCCCCATCGAGGGGACGCGACAGCCGTAACGTGCTGCCGTCACCGCATGGCCGAGTTCGTGCAGGGATTTCACGATGATGATGGCGATCGCGTAATGAAGGGCGCCCTGGAGCGACATCAGATTCGAGAACGTCGCCAGAAACGCGTCCCATTGCCGCGACACCAGATAGAGCCCGACGAGGCCCATGGCGACGACGGTCAAAGCGGCTGCCGGCGTATAGAGCCACGCCAGACGCACGGCCAGCCATTCGAGCGCCCGCTGCGGCCTGACCAGCGGAAACTTGGCAAACAGGTAGTTGTGAATTGCAGACGAGAGCCAGCTCCGGCGCTCGCGCCGCGCACTGGCCAGCAGCAGCCGCCAGTCCTTCTCCGAGGCCGGGACGATCAACTGGTTCTGCGACAGGAACGCCGCCAGCGCCTCGATTTCGTCGGCCGTAACGAATGCGCCGAAGCGTTCATCCATCGCGAGTACGAGATCGCCAGCGGTCGCGCATCGCATCCACAGCGACAACATGTGCGCGGCCCGACGATCGATGCGGAAGTAACGCATGCGCAAGGGATCGAACAGAACCGCACCGTCGCGTCCGTCATGGCCGGAAAGCAGCTCGATCTCGGCCCGCAAGCACGGCAGCCGGACATCGCTGGCGGACGAAGGCGCGGCCGCCGCGGCAGCCATGTCAGAGACCCAGCCATTGCCGCGCGGAGGAGAGCGGGCGGCGGAACAGGTAGAGCCCGAGAGGCGTGCTGGCGCCGTACACCTGCGCGGTACCTCGCAATCCTATGCGCGGCAGCTCGCGCGTGGAGCGCTCCAGCGTTGCAAAGGTACGGAAACTCAGCACATCCGCGTCGCTCGGGCGCGCACGATAGTCGGAGCGCGTCACAGCTCCGCTCCACGGGCGCAGCGGATCGACATCGAGAAACAGCTTGACCGGGCTTTGCGCCTCGAGTGCCGCCGCGTCGGGTGCCGCAAGATCGATGCGCACCTCGACGTGCGCCGTATCGGCGATTTCCATGATTCTCTCGCCCGTCGACACGGGCCGCCCGATCAGCGACTTGCGATCGGCGTAGACGGCGAGGCCGTCGCGCTCGGCGCGCAACACGGATCTCTGCATGAGATCGGCGGCATAGTCGCGCTCGGCCCGCTTCAGGTCCAGTTCGGCCGCGGCGATGCCAAGTTCGTGGCGCGCCTTCGCGTCGCTGAAGGCCAGCAGCGTCGCCTGTTTGACGCGCGCTTCGGCAACCGCGACTTCGCGTTCCGCCACCGCCAGCCGGTTGCGCAACACGGTATCCGAGAAGCGCACCAGCACGTCGCCCTTCCTGACCGCGGCGCCCGGCTCGATAGCAATCTCGTCGACGACCGCGTCGATCGGCGCCGCGACCACGAACGGAGTCGCAGCGACGATCTCGGCGGGAGCCAGCGCCGTCATCGGCACCGGAACGCCGAGTGCAGCCATGGCCGCGATCGCCACCATCAGCCCATACTTGATGCGCGGCCGGACCCGTGAAGCGAAATGCTTCGCGGTCGCCAGTTCGCGCCAGGCATGCGCGTAGGCATCGGTCAGTCGACGCGTGATCCTGATGTCGTCCTTGGTCCAGATGCTCTCACGTGCCAGCAGAAGTCCTGCAAAAGGGACAGAGTGGCGATCGAGGAGCGGCAGCCAGACCATCTCGCGAAACGGGTACGCCAGTGCGAGTTCCGAGTCGGCAGCGCAGAATGCGGGAAGCGTGAACTCGACGGCATCTGCCGCCCCCTTCTCCGCTGCCATGGTGGCGACCAGCTTGCCGATCGCCCCCGCAAGCGTCGAATGCGAATCGATGACGGCGACTCCGGAAGCGCCGACTACCTTGAACGAGCCTCGCTCGCGCAGGGAGATAACGAAGATCTGACGCGCGCGGTTGAGCTTGCGCGTTTCGTTCGTCATCACCTGATGCAGTTCAGCGAGATCGGCGGCACCGCGCGCCATCTGTTCGATACGCAGCAGAAGCTCCAGCGCCGCACTGGTCTCGTCGCTGATGCGGACGCTCGCGACGGATCGCGGCTCCATTGGCGGCGGCACCGCCGGCTGGATCGTTGCCGCCTCGATGCGCTTCGTCACAGTGGCCCGCGTCTGCACCGCCTCGCCGGATAGCCGCGCCGCCTCGCTCGTCTCCCGCCCTTTCTTCGCATCATCCCTCCTGGTCGCCGCCATGTCAGCGCATCCCCGCCGATACGAAACTGGCGGTGCCGCTCATGCCCGGCAACACCATCGCGTCGACGGTCGTGAAGCCGGCGTAGAGCTTGACAGTCTGGCTCACCGGATCGACAGCACCGCCGGTCCGGAGAACCGAGCCGGGATAGCTCTTGCCGGTTTCATCGACCGTGAAGTGGAGCACGCTGCCAACGTTCAATACCGACACCATGCGTGATGGCGCGATGATCTCCATTTCGAGCACGGTGTCGCTGACGATGGTGATGAACGGTTGATTCGCCGCCGGCATCTCGTGCGCATGGATCGTCAGCTCCGTCACAACGCCGTCGAACGGCGCCAGGATCCGGCAGCGCTGCAGCCTCTGCGCCACGCTCGCGTGCTCAGCCTTGGCGCGTTCGTAGCGCGCTTCGGAGGTGCGCACCTCGTTGCGATTGGCTGCGCCGCTTTTGGCGAGATGCGCGTTTGCTTCCACCGCGACGTGCATCTCGCGCGCCTGCGCGGCGAGCGCCTCCAGATCATGGCGGTGACGGGCACAATCGAACTCGACGAGGAGATCGCCTTGCCGGAATCGCTCACCCTCACGAAAGCTGAGGGCCGCGACCGGGGTCGCCAGATCGGACGAGATCGCCGCCTGATGCACCGCCTTGACGATGCCGCGGAACGGCTGCGTGTCACCAACCGGGTTGTGAGCCTCGCCAGCCGCAGCACCGCATGCACCGGCCGCCAACAGCGCGATGCCCATCGCGAGCCAACCGGCATGACCGCAGGCCGCACCAGCACGCCCTCCCGCCATATCCCGGACCTGAACGGCGGGGCTCTTGATGCGGCGACCGAGCATGTCCTGACCCGTCCCGCTTACTGGCCCGCACTCGCCGTGGTCATGCGGCCCTGCCTGGCTTCTCGCAGCGTTGCGGCGATGCCTTTGACATCCGCCTCACCGGGCGCGAAGCCACCGAAGGGATCGAGCCCCAGAGATGTCTCGATGTTGGCATAGGCGCTTTGCACGGCGGCATAGGCGATGTCGAGTTTGGCCTCGGCAACGACGGCATTGAGTTCTTCACGCACCAGCGTCTGGCGCGCGACGCGACCCGCGTTTGCTTCGGTGCGAATCTGCGTCAGCAGATCGTTCTGCACGTCGCGGAACTTGCGCGCGATGCGATGCTCCTTGATGGCGTGGGCGAAGCGGATACGACTGACATAGACCTGAGTCATGATCGCCATGGTGACGGCCAGGGATTTGGTCTGCAGCATCGCATCCTGCTCCTCGATCACCTCGCGGCGCGCCGGGTAGGCGAACACCTTGAGCAGGTTCCAGCTCGCCCGCGCACCCCAGTTGGTCCAGTCGTTGTGGAGCAGGAACGAGTTGCTGTCGTAGTTGGAGCCGGCGACGAGGCTTACGCCCGGCAACATCTCGAGCAGCGCGGCGTGCGCCTCATGCTCGTTGATGCGGCGACGGTACTCGACCTCCTTCAACTCCGGCCGGTTCATGACCGCCATGTGCACCAGCTCCGCCATGTTCGAGCCGGGCAGGCGCGGCAAGGGCCGGGCTGTGCCCGTCACCCGATAGACCGTCCCCGGCGCCACATTCATGAGGGCGCCAAGCTCGGCGAGCGCGGTATTCAACTCCCGCGTCAACTCGCCGATGGTGCGCTGGATTTCGACGATCTCGCGCTCGTAGGTCAGAGCCGTTATCTGCGACGTCTGCTGGTCGGTGGCGAGACGACGCGCCTCGGCCTCTACGGCGCGCGCATCCGCCTCCACCCGCTGCAGCTTGCCGAGCAGACGCTGCGCACTGACGGCACGCCAGAATGCGGCGCGCGTATCCTCCATGATGCGCAGCGCGATCTTGCGGCGCAGCTCGTTCTGAATCAGAACCTTGTCGGCGGCCTGCCGCGCCTTGACGTAGGAGAGCCCGAAGTCCAGCACGTTCCAGCTGAATTCAATGTCGGACGTGCGCAGGCGCTTGTCCTGGCTGGTCGAGGTTGCAAGGCTCTGCGTCCCCGTGATGACGTTGACGCTGTTCGAAGCGCTGTACCTGTCGCGGGCGGCATAGCCGGAACCGGCGACGGCCGTCGGCAGCAGGCTGAAGTGGGACAGGTGAAGCTCACGCTCCCGCACCGCCTGCTCGGCCAGTTCGACCTGATGGTCGAGGTTGTACTTGAGCGCGCGCGCCATCGCCTCATAGAGGTCGACGGGGCCCGAAACGGCTTCCTGGCCAGCCGTGACGCTGGCCAGCTTTTCGCTGGCGATCACCGAAAGCTCGTCCTGCGACAGCTCGAGCGGAGAAATCGCGCAGCCTCCCACGAGAGAGGTCGACATTGCCGTCGTAACAGCAAGCATCCACGCCAGACGACGAAGCGCCATCGCCAAATCCTTTTTTGCCAATGCATGGAGGAAACGCGATGAGCGACGCACACCGGCAGGGGAGAACGTGCCTGCCGAAGCACTGGGATCTGGCCCAGGGACAACCTTGGATAAGGCCGCACAGACTATGCAATCACGGGTTGTGTTGTTGTGTTATGCGTATTGATGGTTGTAATTTGGTTAATGTTGCAACCTTGCATCGCAGGTCGGCTGAGGAGAGGAACGCCTTAGGCTGGGAGCCATCCCGAACCGGTCCGCCCCAGCAGGCCGTGAAACCGGTGTTCCGCGCCCCAATGCTTGAAGCCTCGCCCGCGGCCGTGCCAACCTGACGCACCCGCGCGCCACGTCAGACACGCCATCAAAAAATTGCTGCACCGCACCCAAACTTTTGACGACGGTCAAGGTCTGCCGGGGGCCTCGCGCGCATTGCAATCCCATGAAGCCTTGGAGCCTGCCCATGTCGGCCCTGCTCGCTGCCACGCCGTTGATCGCTCTCGACGGAGTCGCTTTCGATCTCGATACCACCTCCGAAGATGCGACCACGGCGCGGATCACCCGCATCGGCCTTGCCCGCATCCGCAAGGGCAAGCTGGTGCCCGAGGCACAATCGTTGCGCCTCATCGCGCCCGGCGAGACGCCGCCTCCGGATGTCGCCGAGTTCACGGGCCTGGGTCGCCTGAAGCGTGACAGCTTCACATCGCCGGACAAGCTGCTGGCAGCTTTCGAAGCCTACGTCGGCGACGAACTGCTGGTCGGCCACAACATCGCTTTCGACATCTTCGTGTTGCGCTCCGAGTACCAGCGCCAGAACCGCCACTGGCCCGACCTCGCGGCGATCGACGTGCGCCGTCTCGCACGCCTCGTCGCCCCCGCTCTCGCGAGCGACGGACTCGCCGACTACTGCAAATGGCTGGAGCTGCCGAGCTCCGACCTCAACTCCGCCGGAGCTACCGCCATGGCCACCGCCCGCATCTTCGAATCACTCGTGCCACGCCTGCGCGAGAAGGAGATCCGCACCATCGCCGAGGCGGCCGCCGCCTGCCGCGATCTCATGGCGCAGGACTTCGGCGAGACCGCTTCGGGCCTCGTGCCGTCGTTCGGCGACGCGGAGACGCACCGCATCGCCTCGATCGACAGCTACCCCTACAGCCACCGCGTCTCCGACGTCATGGCCAAGCCGCCGCTGTTCATCCGCGGCGACGCAACAGTTCAGGAAGCCCTCGCGCTGATCCTCGACAAGCGCACCAGCTCGGTGTTCGCCAAGGATGCACGCGGCGAGACCGGTATCGTCACCGAGCGTGACCTGCTGAAGATCATCAACGAACGCGGCGCCGGCGGACTCTCTGCCACCGTGCAGTCGATCATGAGCAAGCCGCTCGCGACCGTCGACGAGGATTCGTTCCTCTATCGCGCCATCGCGCGCATCGAGAAGCTCGCCATCCGCCACCTCGCCGTGACCAATGCCGATGGCGAAGTGGTCGGTGCCCTGACACCCCGTAATCTGCTGCATCAACGCGCCACTGCCGCCCTCATTCTCGGCGAGGACATCGACACCGCCGACGGCTCGGCCGACCTCGGCGCGGCGTGGAGCCGGCTGACGCGCGTGTCACGTTCGCTCAACGAGGAAGGCAGCGAGCCGCGCCTCATCGCCAGCGTCATCAGCGCGGAACTCTGCGCCGCGACCCGCCGCGCCGCGGAACTGGCCGAGGCGTCGATGGCAAGCGACGGCTGGGGCACGCCGCCGGTGCCCTACGCGGTGCTCGTCATGGGCTCGGCCGGGCGCGGCGAAAGCCTGCTCGCGGCCGACCAGGACAATGCCATCGTCTTCGAGAAGGGTGAGCCCGGCGGCAGCGAGGATCGCTGGTTCGAGGAACTCGGCACGCGCATGTCGAAGACCCTCGACGAAGCCGGCATTCCGCTGTGCAAGGGCGGCGTCATGGCCAAGAACGCCGCGTGGCGTCACAGCGTCGAAGGCTGGCGCGGCGTCATCAACGGCTGGATCCGCCGTCAGCGGCCCGAGGACCTGCTCAACGTCGACATCTTCTTCGACGGCGTCACCGTGCACGGCGACCGCAGCCTCGGTGACGGCGTGCGCAACTACGCGCTCGAGCTCGGTAACAAGGCTCCGGACTTCCAGGCGCTGCTCACCGAGCTTGCGCGCAAGTGGTCGGCACCGTTCTCCATCATCGGCGGTTTCAAGACCGACGAGACCGGTCGCATCGACCTCAAGAAGTTCGGTCTGATGCCGATCTTCACGGTCGCGCGCGTGCTGGCCATCCGTCACGCCATCCGCGAGCGATCGACGCCCGGCCGCCTGCTCAACGTGGCGGCGCGCGGGATCGGATCGGCGCAGGACATCGAGAACGTCGTCGAGGCGCACCGCATCCTGCTCGGCCATGTCCTGGCGCAGCAGCTTGCCGACGCCGAGAAGGGCATCGCACTGTCGCCCAAGATCGAGATCGCGCGTCTCGACGGCGAGCAGCGCGGCGAGCTGAAGAAGGCCATCAATCAGGTTCGCACCGCCATCGACCTGGTGTCGGAAGGCCGCCTCTGACCCGCACCGCAGACCTCTGCAGAACCCAAGGCGCGCGGATGCCCTCCGCGCGCCTCTGTCGTTCGTGATGGCCCGACCACCTGCTGCGATGCAGCATCTTTTCGCGCAGCAGCATTGATCTTGCCCCATGCCGCGCGGCTCGTCCCAACGTAGACAAAGAGCGTAAGCGGCGTGTCCTTGATCGCCTGACCACTACACTTATGATCGTCGCGTCCGGGCCAAATCCTGGGACTGCGTGCGCCGGGTCGTGCGGTCGAGGTTGGTGCCGTTCCACGCACGCGGTGCCGGCCGTGCCGGGGTGCCTGGACCCTGGCGCGGATGGCAAGACCCATCCAGGCGAGACCCTCATGCAGCTCCGCGTCGTCATCCCTTTGATCCTGTTCGTCGTCGCGCTGCCGGGGTTCGTCCTCCCGGCGTATCTGTTGCGGTCGATCTCGCGTCTCGGCGAACTCACGCCCGATCAGGCCGCGAGCGCCAACGGCGTCATCGCCATAGGCTTCACACTCGGCATGGTCGCCGTGCTGGTCGGCTGGCTGTTCCTGCTGCGCTATCTGGTCGTACCGCTGGCAGGCCTGCAGCGGGAAGCCCGCGCCATGATGCTCACGCCCCAGGATCGCGACGTCGACATCGCCCGGCCGCAGCTCGTCGAGGGCTTGGCCGGCTCGATCGGCGCGCTCGGCCGCGCCCTGTTCAAATCCAAGAGCGAGATCGGCGAGGCCATCTCACAGGCGACACGCACCGCCGACCAGCAGCGCAGCCAGCTCGAAACGATCCTGCTCGATCTCACCGAGGGCGTGATCGTCTGCAATCGCGACCACCGGATCATTCTCTACAACGACGCCGCGCAGCGCATCCTGCAGATGCGGGAGTTGACCGGTCTCGGCCGCACCGTGTTCGGTGTCCTGACGCGCGAGCCGATCCTGCACGCGCTCGATGCGCTGGCGCGCCGCCCGACCGCGCGCGCGGGCGAAGGCGCCGATGACGACGCCACCATGATCCGCCGCTTCATGGCCTCGACGGTGGACCTCGGCACGCTGGTCGAGACGCGCATGCGCCTCGTCGTCGATCAGTCGGGCGAGATGTCGGGCTATGTGCTGTCGTTCCAGGACATCGGCAGCGAGGTCGAGAGTCTGTCGGCGCGCGACGCGCTGCTGCGCGAGTTCATGGTCGAGTGGCGCCGTCCGCTCGCCAACCTGACCGCCGCGGCCGAGATGCTGACCATCAGCGACGCCATGGAGCCCGCCGAGCGCCACGCCTTCCAGGACATCATCGTCAAGGAACTCGACACCATCAACGCGCGCTTCGTCGACGCCTCCAGGCGTTACGATCGTCTCGACGTCGGGCCGTGGGCGCTGACCGACGTGCGCTCGCTCGATCTCATCCGCGCCGTCGAGAAGCATGTCGGCGACGCCCACGGTATCGCCATCACGCCGGTCGGATTGCCGGTGTGGGTGCGGGCCGACAGTCATGCGCTGATGCTGGCGCTCGAGTATCTGGTGCGCAAGCTGTCCGAGGCAACGGGGCACAAGAGTTTCGATGCCGGCGTCACGCGCGGCGAAACCTACGCCTACTTCGAGATCTCGTGGCCGGGTGCCCCGGTCTCTGCCGACGTGCTCGAATCGTGGCTCGATGCCTCGCTCGAGGGCGCCATCGCCAGCCGTACGCCGCGCCAGATCATCGAGCGGCACGGCGGCGAGGTGTGGAGCACCAGCGGCGACGATGGCATCGCCATGCTGCGCATCCCGCTGCGCCCCGCCGAGAACCCGCAGCCGGAAATGAAATCGGCATCGTTCGCACCGCGTCCCGAGTATTACGACTTCGACCTGTTCAAGGCGACGCACGGCAACATCGCCTCGACGCCGCTGCGCGCGCTGCGCTATGTGGTGTTCGACACCGAGACGACCGGCCTCAGACCGTCGGACGGCGACGAGTTGCTGTCGATCGGCGCCGTGCAGGTGGTCAACGGCCGCCTGCTCACCAGCGAGACGTTCGAGCGGCTGATCGACCCGTGCCGCGACATCCCGGAGATCTCGACCAAGATCCACGGCATCACCGCCGACATGGTCAAGGGCAAGCCGCCGGCGCGCATCGTGTTGCCGCAGTTCCGCCGCTTCGTCGGCGACGCCGTGCTGGTCGCCTACAACATCTCCTTCGACATGAAGTTCCTGTCGCTTAAGCAGGAGGAGGCCGGCGTCAATTTCGACAATCCCGTTCTCGACGCGCTGCTGCTGTCGATCTACCTTCACCCCGAGCTGCCCGATCATTCACTCAATGGCGTCGCCGACTTCCTCGGCATCGACATCTCGGGCCGCCATACGGCGCTCGGCGACGCGTTGGCGACAGCGGCGCTCTGGGTGCGCCTGCTCGACGTCATGGAGGATCGCGGCATCAAGACGTTCGGCGAGGCGGTGACGATCTCGGACCGCATGCTCAAGGAGCGCCGGCTCGGCGACAAGTTCTGAGCCGCCTTTGCGCGGCCGACATCGGAAGGGAGACGCGCGGCGAGGATCGTCACCAGCACTGCACCGAAGTTCAGCTTCCGACGCCGGGGATCGAGAACGTGCCCGCCATTCACGAGCCGACACGACTGTTCCAGGCCAAGGTGCGCGTCCGTGCGACGGCCGCGGCAGCCATCCTTCCCGCCGATGCGACGCTCGCCGATGCGATCGAGCGCCTGCGCGCCACTCGCGGCGTCGCGGCCATCGTCGCCTCTGACGGTCGGCTGCTCGGCGCCTTCACAGCCAATGACGTGCTCGAGTGGATCGAGCGCGGCGTGAAGCCCAACGACGGCATCGCCAAACTCACCGCCGAGCGGCGCTCCGCGATTCCCGGCGATCGCCCGCTGCTCGATGCGGTGGTGGCGTTGCGCCGCGAGCGTCTTTCGGCATTGCCGGTCACCGACGTGCGCGGCCGCTTTCTCGGCCTCGTCACACTCACCGATGTCCTGCTCGCGGGCGCCACGCCCGCCTTCGAGATCGCGAGCCAGCTCGCCGAGGCGTCCAGCGTCGCGTCGCTTGCGCGCATTCGCTCCGCCGCTGCCACAACTGCCGCCCGCATGCTCGCAGAGGGCGTGCCCGAAGAGCAGATCATCGCCACGCTCTCCGACGTCAATGCCGAGCTGCACCGGCGCGCGCTCGACATCGCGCTCGCCGATCTCGCCGCCGACGGCTGGGGTAAGCCACCGGCCGAGTTCGCGCTCATCGTCATGGGGTCGGCCGCGCGCCGCGAGAGCCTGATCGATCCCGACCAGGACAACGGCCTCGTCATCGCCGATCATGACCCCGCCAGCTACCCCGCCGTCGAGAGCTATTTCATCGCGCTGGCCGAGCGGCTGACCATGACGCTCGACCGCATCGGCTTCGCGCTGTGCAAGGGCAACGTCATGGCCACCAATCCGGTGTGGCGCAAGTCGCTCGGCGAATGGCGCGAGCAGGTGGCGATCTGGGCGCAGCGGCGCCAGCCGATCCACCTGCTGAACAGCGACGTGCTGCTCGACGTGGCGTGCGTCGCCGGGGACGAGACGCTGGTCAGCGATCTGCGCCGTCACATGATCGCGGCCATGCGCCAGACGCCGCAGTTCGTGCGCGAACTCTATGGCATCGAGCAGGACCACACCGTCGCCCTCAACTGGTTCGGCTTCCTGAAGCGCGAAACCAGCGAGTACGAAGTCGAGGGCGTCATCAACCTGAAAATGCGCGGAACGCTGCCGCTGGTCGAAGGCGCGCGCCTGCTGTCGCTCATGGCCGGCATCGACGCGACGTCGACAACCGGCCGCCTTGCGGCATTGACGGAGGCGGGAGCGCTGCAGAAGGACGAGGTCGAGACGCTCGTCGATTGCTTCCGCGTCATTGTCGGTCTCATCCTGATACGCCAGATCGAGGATGCGCGCGCAGGCCGGCCCATCACCGACTACGTCGTGGTGGAGAAACTGTCGGCACGCGATCGCACGCGGCTCAAGCGGGCGCTGCGCGAGATCGAGCGCTTCCGCAACGAACTGCCCGTACGTCTCGGCGTTTGAGCGCGTGGCTGCGGATGCACTCGCTCAACGGCTGGCGCTGGCGACGACGATCGACATCACGATCAGCACGCAACTGCCGTTGGCGAAGTAGTAGGCGAAGCTCAGATACGCCGACTTCAGCAGGCGCGAGACGATCGACTGCGCGATCTGCTGCGGCGGGCGCTCGGCGGGCTTGAGCATCAGCCACAGCTCGGTCTCGTCGTAGCGTTTGCGCGGCGCATGCGCGGCGAAGGCCAGCAGCACCAGCGATACGATGAGCGAAAAAACACCGCCCATCTCGAATGCCAGTGCCGGCTCGTAGGAGAGGCCGACCATCATGGTGCCGATGGCCAGCATGGCGAAAGCACATCCGCGCCCGACCGAGCGCGTCGCCAAAGTCTCGATCCGATCCAGCATGAACGCCCACCCGGTTTCGAGTCCCGCGGCGGGCCTCATACAGGAGCCCGCGCGCTACAAATCTCGATCGGATGGATCGGCTTGGCAAGTCCCCGCCGCAGGGGCCGTGCTTCAACCGCTGGCGGCGGCGAGCAGGGCGTGCGCCGTGAACATGATGGTCGCCACGAGCCAGATGTAGAGCGACGTCGGCGACGATTCACCCTGGCCGCGCCAGCGCTCGTAGAGCGCGGCCGGAACGCCCGCGATCAGCAGCGTCATGGCCGAGATGAAGAACGACGTGATGTAGAGCGAAACCAGCGGCGTTCCGAAAAAGGTGCCGGCGAGGAACGGCTTGAGCAGGATGGCGACGGGATCGAACCAGGGCGAGAAGTGCATGCCGTTGACGAGGCTGAGGCCCGCGGTCGCGACCAGGCTCACGTCGCGCTGCATCGTCTCCTGGCGTTTGTCCATCTCGTTCATGGTCATACCCCTGCGCTGAGCTTCATGCCGTAGGTCAGGGCCGTCAGGAACCAGAACAGCCGCGCCGCCATCAGCCAGAGGATCGCCGCCACGACGACGAGACCGTCGGGCACGATGGCCGGGGTGACCAGACGCACCAGCTTGACGACGGGATCGGTGACCGATCGGAACACCTTGAGAATGACGGCATCCTGCTTCTTGGCGAAGAACAGCTCGAGCAGGTAGCGGCCGATCAACGTGTAGATCATCGCCGCCATCAGCAGGTTCGGAATGTGAAACCACCAGTAGGTGGCGAAACTCTCGGTCGGATTCACAGGTCCCTCGAGGCGAGCAGAGACGACGGGAGGCGGACGGGGCCGCCGCGAGATGCGTCTTTCCAAAAAAGAGGGCGGGGCGCAAGGCCCCGCCCTCCATGTCGATTTGGTCGAGCGGCGATCAGTGTCCGCCGACCATGCCACCGGCACCCTTGTCCGCCATGATCAGATCGCCGGCCGGACGACGGGTCGCGTCGACCATGTCCTGCACGCGGCGCGACGGCGCCGGCGTCAGCAGCGAGACGATGATGATGGTGAGGAAGCCCACCGGCAGGCCGAACAGCGCCGCCGAGATGTTCTTCACGCCCCACCAGCTGGCGACCGACTGCGCATGCGTATCGAACGCCTTCCAGGCCGCGGCCTGGGCATCGCCCGGAGCTGCCGCCATCCACGCTGCCTTGAGGTCCGCGTACTTCTGCGCGGCCGCGGGCGTCGCGGTGCCGAGCCAGCTCCACATCTCGTAGAACGAGGGTGCGAAGTAGCGCGTGCCGACCAGGTAGTAGAGCGTGGTGCCGAAGCCGAGGATCATGCCGAGCACAGCGCCCGGCGTGTTCGCACGCTTCCACCAGACACCGAGCGTGAGCGCCGGGAAGATGCCCGCTGCTGCCAGCGAGAACGCCCAGGCGACCATCGACAGGATGTCTGCCGGCTTGGTCGACGCCACGTAGGCGGCGACCACGGCCACCACGAGAAGGAAGATACGCGAGACGATCAGACGGCGGGCCGTCGGAGCGTTCGGATCGACCAGCTTGTAGTAGATGTCGTGCGACAGCGCGTTGGCGATGGCGAGCAGGAGGCCGTCGGCCGTCGACAGAGCGGCGGCGAGACCACCGGCGGCGACAAGGCCGGCGATGACGTAGGGCATGCCCGCGATCTCCGGGGTGGAGAGCACGATCACGTCGGTGTTGATGGTGAGGTCCTGCAGGCGGAGCTGCGTGGCCTTGCCGGCGCACGCTGCGGCGACTGCAGCCGCATCCACGGCATCCTTGCCGCAGAGCTTGATGAGGCCGATCTTGCCGTAGGTGTAGATCCACTGCGGCAGGTCGGTGAGGTTCGTACCCTTGTTGATGAGGGTGTAGACCTCGAGCTTCGAGAACGCCGCATAGGCCGGCGCCGTGAAGTACAGCAGGAAGATGAAGAACAGCGACCACGCCACCGATGAGCGAGCCTCACGCACCGAAGGGGTGGTGAAGTAGCGCATCAGGATGTGCGGCAGCGATGCAGTACCGACCATCAAGCAGAAGATCAGCGCGAAGAAGTTGAGCGGATCGTAGGTCGTGAACGGCTTGATGTGCGGCTTCAGCGTCTTGGCATCGGCCAACCCCTTCGAGATCATCGACTGCTCGAGGTTG
>DAIMJJ010000062.1:0-5498 GCA_036722275.1 Rhizobium sp.
TTGCCGTCCCGTCACCCGGAATGTCGCGTCGGCGTTTCCGCAAGGGTGGCCAGACTGCAAACGGGGCCGGCTTGCGCCGACCCCGTTTCATTGAAAGTGCAAGGTTCGCCGAGCTTACTTGCAGTTCTCGATCTTCTTCAGTGCCGCAGAGATGCCCGACAGCGAATAGGTGTAGGACGTGCCGGTGCCACGGGCCGAGGTCGCCTTCACGGTCATCGACTTGCCGGTCTTCATCGCCGCGACCAGCGCCGGTTCCTCAGCGGCGTTTTCGACCCAGGCCGAGGTTTCCTTGACGAACATCACGAAGTTCTTGTTGTCGATCGTCACGTTGACCTTGGAGGCCTCCTTCAGCGGATAGCCCATCATCGCCTGTGGCTCGTAGGAAATGTTCTGGCCCGGACGCTGGGAGACGACGAAGAAGATGTCGCCGTGATTGACCGATGCAGGTTCCTTGGCGGTCGGCACCGACAGGACGTAGCAGACGTTCCCGCCGTTCGACTTGTATGAATAGGCGCCCCATGCCTTGAACTGCTCGATACGCGTCGGCGACTGTGCCGCAGCCAGAGTGCTGCTTGCCAGGATGATTGCCACTGCGGTTACGCTACTTCTTACGAACATGTCTTCCTGCCGGTTGCTTGTCCATCCATCGCCCGGCCTTAAGCCGGACATACCATCGTCAAAACTTGATTCAGTATGACTTAATTTACGTTACCAAACCGTCAACGCGAAACGATTCAGGCCGCAAACCGCGATTTTCGAGGGGAAAATGCCTGTTTTCGGGACATGTCGTGTCCGGCAAGCGCGTCTCCCCCGATCGGCGGGATCTAGAATGAGCAATTCTGGCGAGAGTTGGGCCTCCGCGCCATTTCCCGTCGTCAGTTGCCCGTTCGGGCCCGAAAAAAGTCGATCTTTCGACCTGCGGGCCAGGCCGGTCGAAGAGCGGCGGATCAGGCCGCGCCGCGCTGCGGCTCGTCCGCCAGCATGCGATCCGCGGCATCGTAGTGCCGCTCCTTGATATGGCCGTTGATCAGGGCAAGCGCCGTGGTCAGGACGGCAATGTCGTCGGTGAAGCCGACCAGCGCGAACATGTCCGGGATGGTGTCGAGCGGCAGGACGAAGTAGCCGAGGGCGGCGAGCAGGATGCCGCGCACGCGCAGCGGCGTCTGGCGGTCGGTCGCGCAGTAGAAGGCAGCGATCACGTCACGGGAAAAGGGGATCTGGCGAACGGCCTTCTTCATGGTCGGCCAGAATTTCGCCCGGACCGTCTGTTCCTGGCGCTCCTGGCTGTCCTCGTCGCCGGGCAGCAGGATTTCGCCGATCTTGATGTCGTCCATCGCGTCTCGATCCTCGTGTTTGGACATGAGCGAGAATATGGGAATTCCGCGCCTGAAATCAATCGCGGCGGCCGGCAGCCTTCTCCATGGCGGCCGCAAGGCGGAAATCCAGTTCGGTGAGGCCGCCGGCCGAATGGGTGGTCAGGCGCACGTCGACGATGCGGTAGACGTTCGACCATTCCGGGTGATGGTCGAGCCGCTCGGCGGCCAGGGCGGCACGCGTCATGAAGGCGAAGGCCTCGGGAAAGCCGGCAAAGACGAAGCGGCGGCTGATGGCCGCCGAATCCGCATCGAGCGTCCAGTCCGGCAGGTCGCCGAGCGCCTCGGCGATTGCCGACGGATCAAGTTTCTCGTATTTCAACGTCCACATCCCCGTTTTGCTCGTGAAAGACCCGATGCCCGCCTTTCCCGTTCTCTTCGTCTGTCTCGGCAATATCTGCCGTTCGCCGCTGGCCGAAGGCATTTTCCGCCACCTGACGACCGGGATCGGGGTGCAGGATCGGTTCCCCGCGGATTCGGCGGGGACCGGTGGTTGGCACAATGGCCATCCGCCGGACAGCCGGTCCGTGCAGGTGGCGCGCGAACACGGCATCGACATTGCGGCTTTGCGGGCCCGCCGCATCGAACCGGCCGATTTCGATCGCTTTTCGCTCATCCTGGCGATGGACCACAGCAATCTGCGGCATCTCCATGCCATGGCGCCGGCCGGATCGCCGGCGACGGTGAAGCTGTTCGGCTCCTTCGCGCTCGGAAGCGATGTCGACGTTCCCGATCCCTATTACGGCAAGATCGACGACTTCCGTGCGGTCTACAGCATGCTCTTTGCCGGGTGCAGTTCCATCGTGGAGAAGCTCGATGCCGAACGCGCTTCGTGGAGAGGGAACACTTCCTCGGTCAGGTAAGGTCCGCCGCCGACCGATTCCTTCGATGACAGCAGCACGAAGCGCGTCGCGAGGAAGGGTGCGGTATGGAAATTGCCGCGGCCGGCGAGATAGTGGACCACGTCGTCGACGCGGCAGGACTTCAGCCGGGCCAGTGTCACATGCGGCATGAACTTGCGCGGATCGGGCGGCAGGCCGATGCGCTGGCAGATGCGCTCGATCTCGGCCTGCAGGGCAAACATTTCCGGGGTGGGCGAAACGCCGGCCCAGATCGAATGGGGTTTCTTCGATCCGAAGGAGCCGATGCCGTTGAGGCTGAGGCTGAATTCGGGCCGGTCGATCCTGTCGAGGCGATCGACGATCTCGTCTGCCGTGCGGCCATCCACGTCGCCGATGAAGCGCAGCGTGATGTGGTAGTTCTCCACATCGATCCATCGTGCTCCTGGGAGACCGCCGCGCAAAAGGGAGAGGCTCAGGGCCGCGCTACGGGGAATTTCGAGGGCAGTGAACAGTCTCGGCATAGCGAGGTCCCCGAATCTTTTGCAGATGCACACAGCGAATCACGCAATGGCCGGACGCGCAAGCCCCTAATTGGACGTGTCCCGCAGGCCCGTGACGAAGTCGCGGACAGCCGGAGTCATGCGCTCCACCATGGTCGCAACCCCCTTTGCATTGGGATGCATGCCGTCCTCGAGCTGGAGCTCGGGACGCGTGACCACGCCGTCCAGGACGAAGGGATAAAAGGCAACGCCATGCTTTTCGGCGAGCCTGGGGTAGATCGGATTGAACCGTTCGGCATAGTCCGGGCCCATGTTCGGTGGTGCCAGCATGCCGACGAGCAGCACGGCGATGCCGCGCTCCTTCAGCCTGCCGATGATTGCGTCGAGGTTCTTTTCCGTCTCTTCCGGCGGAATGCCGCGTAAGGCATCATTGGCGCCCAGTTCCAGGATCACGCCCTTGGTTCCATCCGGAACGGACCAGTCGACCCGTGCCAGCCCGGCTGCGGTGGTGTCGCCCGAAACCCCGGCATTGGCGACCGTGACGGGCAGACCTTCGGCGACCAGCGCCTTCTCCAGCTGTGCTGCAAGTGCATCCTGCTCCGGCAGCTGATAACCGGCCATCAGGCTGTCGCCGAAGCCCACAAGGGTGACTGTCTCGGTGGACCATGCCGGCGCCGCGGCCAGAAGCCCGCCGATGATCACGGCGAAATGAAGGTAGGTCGCTTTAAATCCCATCGGGTCTTTCCTAGATTTACGCATGCTGCAACGGCGCGTCTTCGCGTCACTTATATAGGGCGAGGACGCGTGAGAAAAACCATCATCGAACTCAAGAAGGCGGACCTGACGCTCGGAAGCGCCGCCGCCTCGGTGCACGTGCTCAAGGGCATCGACCTTAAGATCGATTCCGGCGAGGCCGTCGGTATTGTCGGCCCCTCCGGCTCCGGCAAGTCGACATTGCTGATGGTGCTGGCCGGGCTTGAGCGCTTGGACAGCGGTGAAATCCACGTGAACGGTGAACCGCTCCACAGGCTGGGGGAGGACGCGCTTGCCGATTTCCGCGGTCGCAATATCGGTATCGTCTTCCAGTCCTTCCATCTGATCGCCAACATGACGGCGCTCGAGAATGTCGCCATTCCGCTCGAACTCGCCAATGTCCGCAGTCCCTTCGACATCGCCCGGCGCGAGCTGCAGGCGGTCGGGTTGGGTGAGCGTCTCGACCATTATCCCGGCCAGCTGTCGGGCGGCGAGCAGCAGCGCGTCGCGATTGCCCGGGCGCTTGCACCGTCACCTGCGGTGCTGATCGCCGACGAGCCGACCGGCAATCTCGACACCGAGACGGGACGCCAGATCGCCGATCTGCTGTTTGCCCAGCAGGCCGAGCGCGGCATGACGCTGGTGCTGGTGACCCATGATCTTTCGCTTGCCGCGCGGTGCTCGCGCCAGGTCCGCGTCGCCTCCGGACGGATCGCACCGGATGCGCCGTCGCTTGATCGCGCCGCGCAGGTGATGCCGGCATGACGGGCTTTGCGACCAAGGCATCCACCGCGTTTCGGATCGCGCTGCGCGAACTGCGCGGTGGCCTGAAGGGCTTCTACATCTTCCTGGCCTGCATTGCGCTCGGGACGGGCTCGATCGCGGCGGTCAACTCCGTCGCGACGGCGATTACCGGCTCGATCGCTTCGGAGGGCCGGACCCTGCTTGCGGGCGATGTGCGTTTCGAACTCAACAACCGCGAGGCCGGTCCGACGGAGATGCGGTTCCTGGAAGGCCTGGGCGATGTTGCGGTCTCGACCGTGCTGAGGTCCATGGCGCGCCTGCCGGACGGATCGGATCAGTCGCTGGTCGAGGTCAAGGCCGTGGACGGGGCCTACCCGCTCTACGGCGCCTTTGTCGCCGAGCCTGCGCGGCCGCTTTCCGAACTGCTCGCGCAGAAGGACGGCGCCTATGGTGCCGTTGCCGCGCCGCTTCTTCTGGAGCGGCTGGGCCTTTCCGTCGGCGATGCGATGCTGATCGGCAAGGCGCGCGTGGTCGTTACCGGCACCATCGTCACCGAGCCCGACGCAATCTCCGATGGTTTCGGTTTTGCGCCGCGCCTCGTGACCAGCCGGGAGGCTCTGAAGGCCAGCGGCCTCGTCGACACCGGCAGCCTTGTGGAGCACGCCTATAAGATCCGGCTTACGCCCACCGCCCCCGCGGGGGAGGCGCTTCGTCAGAAGGCGCAGAGCGAATTGCCGGATGCCGGCTGGTCGATCCGCACCAGCGATCGTGCCGCACCTTCGCTCACCGAGAATGTCGAGCGCTTTTCGCAATTCCTGACGCTGGTCGGCCTGACCGCGCTGGTCGTCGGCGGTGTCGGGGTTGCCAATGCCGTGCGGGCCTTTCTCGATTCCAAGCGCACGGTCATTGCTACGCTCAAATGCCTTGGCGCGCCGGCTTCCGTGGTGGTCATGGTCTACCTGTTCCAGATCGCCATGGTGGCTGCGATCGGCATCGTGGCCGGTCTGGTTCTGGGTGCCGTTGCCCCCATGGTTGCGGCCTACTACCTCTCCGGCATTCTGCCGATCTCGCCGGAGCCGACGCTTTATCCCGGCGCGCTTCTGCTCGCTGCCGTCTTTGGCCTGCTGGTGACGCTGGCCTTCGCCATCCTTCCGCTCGGCCATTCCCGTCAGGTGCCGGCCACCGCGCTGTTCCGCGAGCAGGGGTTCGAGCCACGGGGTCTGCCGGGCTGGCCCTATGTCGCGGCCACTGCGGCCGCACTTGCGGCGCTGGCGGCACTCGCCATC
>DAIMJJ010000062.1:5598-18452 GCA_036722275.1 Rhizobium sp.
GCCCTATGTCGCGGCCACTGCGGCCGCACTTGCGGCGCTGGCGGCACTCGCCATCTTCACCTCCGAGGAGCGCCGGATCGCGACCATCTTCCTGGTCGCCATGGCGGCGGGTTTCGTGCTTCTGCGGCTGGTTGCCTTCGGCATCGCCTATCTGGCGCGGCGCAGCCCGCGGGTCCCGTCTGCCGCGCTCAGGCTGGCGATCGGCAATATTCACCGGCCGGGCGCCCTGACGCCGGCGGTCACGCTCTCGCTCGGGCTGGGCTTGAGCCTGCTGGTGGCACTGGCCCTGATCGACGGCAATCTCAGGCGTGAACTGACCGGCAACCTGCCGGAGCGCGCGCCGAACTTCTTCTTCGTCGACATCCAGAAGAGCGAGGTCGAGGGTTTCCGCAGTGTCGTGGCGCGGCTGGCGCCGCAGGGCAAGCTGGTCGAGGTTCCGATGCTGCGTGGCCGCATCCTCGCCTTCAACGGCACCGACGTCACCAAGATGGAGGTGCCGCCGGAAGGCCGCTGGGTTCTGCGCGGCGACCGCGGCATCACCTATGCCGAAAAGATCCCCGAGAATTCCTCGATTGCCGAGGGCGCCTGGTGGCCGGCCGATTACAGCCGCGAACCGCTGGTTTCCTTTTCCGCCGAAGAGGCCGGCGAGCTTGGGCTGAAACTCGGCGACACGGTCACCGTCAATGTGCTCGGCCGCAACATCACCGCCAAGATCGCCAATTTCCGCAAAGTCGAATGGGAGAGCCTTTCGATCAATTTCGTCATGGTCTTCTCGCCCAACACCTTTGCCGGAGCGCCGCATGCGTGGCTCGCGACCTTGACCGATCCCAAGGCAGCGCCTTCGGACGAGGCGGCCATCCTGAAGGCGGTGACGCAAGCCTATCCGACGATTACCAGCGTGCGGGTCAAGGATGCCCTCGACGTCGTCGACCGGCTCGTCGGTCAGCTGGCGACCGCCATCCGTGCGGCCGCGGCCGTCGCGCTGATCGCTTCGATCCTCGTCCTCTCCGGTGCGCTGGTCGCCGGCAACCGCGCGCGGACCCACGACGCGGTGATCCTCAAGACGCTGGGCGCCACCCGTGCCATGCTGATCCGGGCCTTCACCTATGAATACTTCCTGCTTGGGGCGGCGACCGCCGTCTTTGCCCTGCTCGCCGGCGGCGGCGTCGCCTGGTTCGTGCTGAGCCAGATCATGAAGCTACCCTCGGGCTTCCTGCCGGATGTCGCGCTGGCGACCATTCTTCTGTCGCTCGTGACCACGATCGGCATCGGCCTTGCCGGCACATGGCGAATCCTCGGTCAGAAGGCGGCCCCCGTTTTGCGCGAACTCTAGCGGTGCGGCGAGACGCCCTTCAGCCTGTGTGCGTGCGCCGGTTCCGGCGGTGCGCGATAACGCCATTTTGAGGAGCAAAGGTCTTGTCGCGCGCTGTGGGACACCTCATATTGGGCGCAGGCATGCTGGAGCTCCGCAGCGGCGCCTGGGTATGAAACCCGACACCGTAACCTTTTCGGGGCTTGAAAAGAGGAAACAATGTCTGAACTCCGCAACTACCAGAGTCGACCGGGCCAGAGCGGCTACCAGTCGGCGGCGATGATCGATGAGGGCCTGCGCGCCTATATGCTCAAGGTTTACAACCTGATGGCGCTCGGGCTCGCGATCACGGGTATTGCTGCATTCGTCACGGCACAGATGGCGATCGGCAGCGACGGCCAGCTGACGGCCTTCGGTCAGGCGATCTATCTCAGCCCGCTGAAGTGGGTGGTCATCCTTGCCCCGATCGCGCTCGTGTTCTTCATGAGCTTCCGGATCCATACCATGAGCGTGTCGGCCGCGCAGACCACCTTCTGGGTCTATGCCGCGCTGATGGGCCTGTCCCTGTCGTCAATCTTCATGGTCTACACGGGCGCAAGCATCGTCCAGACCTTCTTCGTGACGGCGGCTTCGTTCGGCGCGCTCTCGCTCTACGGCTACACTACCAAGCGTGACCTGTCGGCGATGGGCTCGTTCCTGATCATGGGTCTGTTCGGCCTGATCATCGCGTCGCTGGTCAATATCTTCCTGGCGTCTTCGGCGCTTGAATTCGCGATCTCCGTCATCGGCGTGCTGCTGTTTGCCGGCCTGACCGCCTACGACACGCAGACGATCAAGGAATCCTACTACGAAGCCGATGGTGCCGACGTGGCCGGCCGCAAGGCGATCATGGGTGCCCTGCAGCTCTACCTCGACTTCATCAACCTCTTCCTGTTCCTCCTGCGCTTCCTTGGCAATCGCGAGTAAACGGGCAAGCCGAAAATAGCCGGAACGCCCCTCGTGGCGTTCCGGCAAGCAAAAACCCGCCGGAGACGGCGGGTTTTTTGTTGGCTTCCTTCGAAGGTGGTGTCTTGCCGATGGGTGTCCGACCGCGTCGGCGAAGACCTCAGTGCCCCAGAGATCAGGGGTTGGCGATGATCTGCCCGGTGCGGACGGCGGCCATGGGGGCCGAGACGATCCGCACGAACTTGGCAATATCGACCGCCGGATGGCGCGAGGCGTAGATGACGTCGCGGTTCTTGATCGGGAAGGTCTGGCCGACGAGCAGGCTGTCGGCAACCGACATGTCGAAGCGGTAGACGATCGGATAGCGACCTTCCTTGTTCGGCTTCATGCCCTTGGCGACGAGTTCGTGGAAACGCTCCGGCGACAACAGGTCGGACACGATCTCCGGCTCTTCATAACGGAAGACGAAGTAACCCTTGGCGTCGATCCGCTCATCCGTTCCGCCACCGGCCAGCGCGATGCTTTCGAGCAGGTTAACGTCGTTCGATCCGAAGGGAATGCGGCCGTTTTTCCACACTTCGCCGAGTGCGGTGAAGGTGCGGGGATCATGGGTGACGAAGATCTGGTCCTTGGGCTCGACGTAGATGTTCTCCGTCGGGTTCTCGACGATTGACTGCAGCAGGACGGTACCCGTCTTCTTGCCACGCGCCAGCGTCACGTAGGACTCGTAGGGCTGGGCGGCCGGTCCGCCGGCCTTGGCGATGACCTCCATGATCGTCTCGCCGGACAGGCCGAGCGGAACCATAGACGGCTTCCCGACGGCGCCCGATACGGTAACGTTGCGCGAGGACGTGCCGCCGGCGCTGATGATGACGTCTGGTTCGACCGCCTTGTTGGCAAGGGCGCTCAAGACCGCCTGGCGGGCCTGCTCAAGCGTGCGGCCACTGAACTGGACCTGGCCGACATACGGTATTGCTGCCTTTCCGTCCGGTTGGACGATGACGTCGATATCCGTCTTTTTCGAATCCTGGGTGGAGAACAGGCCGTCGGCGCCGGCCTCGAAGATCGTCACCCGCAGCTGGTCGCCGATGCCGATCACGACATTGCGCGCCGGGCCGCCGATTCCGAAACGCCGCTTCAGCATGCCGACGGAGAAATCAGCCACGGTGCGGGCGGTCTCCGCATTCACATCGACGATCTCGAACACGGCGGCATTGGTGCGGTGCACATCAGAGATCGATTTGCCGGCTTGAGAATTGATATCGGATGCGAGGGGGCCTGCGCCCGGAACCGCTTCGCATCCCGCTAGGCCCGCACAAACCATGGCAACAACAACGCGTTTCAAATGGGCACTCCTGACCGCGACAGAATCTGGATCGGCTGATGTCCCTTAGCACGGGGAAAAGCCGCACTTCCAGACGTAGAACCAGAATAGGTTACGGAAGCTAAAATTTGACCAATCTCCGTCATCATTATCCACCGCCAGTGTTGCCGATATGCCGCGGAGCCGCCTTTGGGGACGACCAGCGCGGCGGAGGACAGATGAAGCCGCCGGGTTCGTTCACCTCTCCGGCAAGGACGCGCCGGACGATCTCATCGATCGCGACCTTTCGACCTTCGCGATGATAGAAGTTACCCTTGACCTGGATGGTAGCGGCAAGGGCGGCCTTGAAACGCAGCAGAAGCGCCTCATCGACCGGATCTGGCGTGTTCCAGAAACTGTCGAGGTCGCCCTGGTGCGTCAAACCCGGCACGTCGAAGACCGCGCATCCGAGCGCGATCGTTGGCACCCGTGCCCGCAGGCTGTGCAGGCCGACGGTGGAATTGACCACGACCGCGCCGTTTGCGCGCTTGAGGAGCGCGGCGAGATTGCCTTGCTCGATGAAAATCATTCGATCCTTCGCGCCATGTCGATCCGCGATGCGCGCCACCCATCGGTCCCAGCGCTCGAGCCCGTTATCGAGCGGATGCTGCTTGACGACGAGATAGGTGTCGGGCGGGGCATTGCGCGCGAACGACGCAATCACCTCCTCCAGCATTTCCGACAAGTGCCGATAGGGTGAGTTGGCACGGATCTGGTAGTCGCTCTGCAACTGCAGCGCGACGATATAGAAGGGCACATGGCCGTTTTCCAGCAGATCGGTCGGTGTCACCGCCTTGCGGCGCAGAGCTCGTACCACCCAGGGCAAATAGTCGATGAGCGCGCTGTAGTACTTGTCGGCACGGTAGAGTGGGAAGAACGGTCGCCCGAAGAAGGCCGTGAGGTTGTACACCACCTCGTTGAAGGCTTCCTGCTCGAAGGTATGCGGGTAAAGCACATGCATGTCGGGTGCGGGAACGCGTTCGCCGATCGCCCTGATGACATCTGGATCGTTCGGGAAATGCGATAGCCGGCCCATGCCGCCACGCTCGAGCGTGATCCAGTCGGGACGAAGATAGCCGAACTCCATGGCATGACAGCGCACGCCAAGGCGTGATCCGATGTCCCGCGCCACCCCGTGATAGGGGAGCTGATCGGCATAGTAGAGAATATCGGTAATACCCTCGCGCCGGATCAGCTCTTCGAGGAATGTCGGCCACTGTTTGAAGGAGCCGCGGTAGTTGATCGCGCCACGTTTGCGCCAGTAAAGCTGATCTCCGAGCGAGAAGTTGACGCGATGGGTTGCCGCTCCGGAAGCTTCGAAAGCGTCCGCCAGCGCCCGCCAGAAAGTCGATGGCGGTCCCTGCAGAAACAATATTGAGGATCTTCTAACGGGGTGCTGCATCAGCAGGCGCGCCAGTCACTAGGGACAGAGGGAGGCATTCAATACCATTTTCACAAACATCAACATTTTACCTGGGCAGCGGGGGCGACTATAAGTGGCAGCCAATCCGCGAACAAGTCCGCAAGTGACCATGAAGCCTCCTTTCTCCCTGCTGATCCTGCAAGGGCCGGCCTCGCCCTTTCTCAAAGGCCTCGCCGCGGCGGCCGAGCAGCGGGGGCTTGCTGTTCACAAAGTCAATTTCTGCCTCGGTGACGCAGTCTACTGGTGGCCGCGCAAAGCCGACTGGTTCATGGGAACGGATGAGGAATGGCCGCAATACCTCGAAGACCTGTGCCGGGAGAGAGGCATTACGGACATCCTGATGCTCGGCGACGGACGGCCAAAGCATGCCGCTGCAATCATGGTCGCGCAGCGCCTCGGTGTCCGTGTGCACATCTTCGAACACGGCTATCTGAGGCCGGATTGGCTGACCATCGAACCGGACGGGATGTCGGGGCGTTCGCGCTTCCCGCGCGATCCAAAGGCAGTCCGCGCCATTGCCGCCCGCATGCTGCCGGCCGACCTTGCCGGGTACTTCAGGTCCAGCTTCCTGACCTATGCCCTTTTTGATCTTGCCTTTCACGTGCCCAACGTCCTTTTCGGCTGGTTGATTCACCCGAACTACCGAACCCATGGTCCGGTTCACCCGGTCGTCGAATATGCCGGTTGGATCCGCAAGGGCCTGACGGCGCGGCAGCGCCGGCGTGAGGCCTTGGCGATCGAGGCGCATTATCTGCCGCAGCAGGGCGAGGGGCCCCGCTTCTTTCTCATGCCGCTGCAGTTGCCGGGCGACTACCAGATCCGGATCCATGCGCCGCTCGGCGACCTCTTTGCCATCGTTGAGGCGGTGATCGGCTCCTTTGCGCGGCATGCGCCCTCCGACAGACGCCTGCTGCTGAAGACGCATCCGATCGACAATGGCCTGAGCGGCTGGGAAAGACGGATCGAGACGATGGCCGGGAAATACAGGGTCGCCGACCGTGTCGACCTGATAGACGGCGGCGATCTCGACCGACTGATCGCCCGTTGCGAGGGCGTGGTCACCGTCAACTCAACGGTGGGGCTGACCGCTCTCAACGCCGGCAAGCCGGTTATCAGCCTCGGCTCGTCGATTTACGACATGCCGGCTCTGACGCATCAGGCAAGCCTTGCCGATTTCTGGACGCGGCCGGAGCCGCCCGAGCCCGACATGCCCGACGCCATGACCCGCGCACTGATCGCTACGGTGCAGGTGCGTGGCGGGTTCATCGGTCGCGATGCCATCGAGAGCGGTGCGCGGGAGATGCTGGCGCGCATCATCTCGCCTTCCGGGAACCTCGACCCGCCAAGGCAGGAGCCGTCCCCGTTCCGCTACGCGGCTGAGTTGCGGCAGCCCTGATGCTCGCATCTCATCGCGGCGCGCGGAGCAGGAACCAGCGGTAGATCCACGGCTTGGCGAGGCCGCCGAAACGCGCAAGCAGATAAAGGCTCGGCGTGAAGAAGACCTCGGCCCAGCCGCGGTCCAGCCCTTTGACGATGCGGCGGGCGATGGCGTCTGCACTCCAGAGGCCGGCCGTGCCCATCATCGCGACCGCCTCGGCGGGGCGCAGCTTCAGTTCCTCTGCGAGCTGCGGCGTATCGGTGTCCGGTGGAAAGCAGATTGATACGGTGATGCCGTGGCGGCGCGATTCGAGACGAAGCGATTCAGCGAAGCCGATCAGTGCGGATTTCGAGGCGCAATAGGCGGTATAGCCGTGAATGCCGATCAGTGCCGCGCCGGAGGAGACGATCATGATCCTGCCGCGCCGGCGGGTTTTCATGCCACCGTAGAGCGCCGAGATCATCTGCACCGTGCCATGCAGGTTGATGTCGACATGCCGGCGAAAATCGGCAGCTGACTGGATGTCGAAGGCGGCGGGTGAGACCATTCCCGCCGAGGTGACGAGGATGTCGCAAGGGCCAAAATCGCTCTCGATCGACGCGGCCGCTGCCTCGACCGCAGTCGCATCGGCGACGTCGAGGCTGACGGTGGCGATGTCGCGGGCCGCGCGGCCGGTCTTCTCGACGAGCAGAGTCCTTGCGGTTTCGAGCCGCTCAAGGCTGCGTCCGATCAGCGTAACGCGCGCCTTGCGTTCAAGATAGACCTGCGCAATCGAAAGCCCGATGCCGCTCGAACCACCCGTGATGACGACATGGATCATGGACACCTCGGAGAGGGTTTGCCGGCGCGCCGATGGCCAGGGCCGGCGCGCTGTTTCAGGACTTGGAGAGCAGCGCCATCAGTTGCGTTGGGTCGAAGGAGCCGAGACCAAAGTTTTCCTGTTTGAGGCGGGAAAGAATTGTCGCGGTGCGATCGACGGCGCGCGCGATCTGGTCTTCGGTATGGGCGCTGGTGATGAAGAAACGCAGCCGCGCCAGACCCTCGGGAACGGCGGGATGGATGATCGGCAGGACGTTGATGCCGTCGGCGTGCAATTCGTTGGACAACTGTACGGCGCGCAGGGAATCGGCGACCAGGACCGGAACGACGGAATAGCCCTGGCTCAGCCCGGTATCGAGGCCGCGTTCACGCGCAAGCTCAAGAAAGAGGCGGCTGTTGCGGCGCAGCTGGTGGGTGCGTTCCGGCTCGTCTTTCAGAATCCCGAGGCTGGCAATGGCCGCTGCCGCCAGAGCGGGTGCCAAGCCGACGCTGTAGACGAAGCCGCCCGCCTGCGCCTTCAAGAGCGTGATCAGCGCCTCGCTGCCGGCAACATAGCCACCGCAGCTGCAGCTTGTCTTCGACAGCGTGCCCATCCAGATGTCGACCTCGCCGGCGGCCATGCCGAAGTGTTCGAACACGCCGCGGCCGGTGTCGCCAAGCACGCCCAGCGAATGGGCCTCATCGACCATCAGCCAGTAGCCATATTGCTGCTTGAGGCGGATCAGCGCCGGTAGATCGGCAATGTCGCCGTCCATGGAGTAGACGCCCTCGACGATTACCAGGATGCGCTCGTAGTCGCCGGCCAGCGGTTTCAGCACGCGCTCGAGGTCGGCGATGTCATTGTGCTTGAAGAAGCGGCGGGTCGCGCCGGACAGGCGGACGCCTGCCAGGGCGCTGTTGTGGATGAACTCGTCGTGGATCACGAGGTCCTTCGGTCCGACCAGGGCGCTGATCGCCGCTACATTGGTCAGATAGCCGCTGACGAAACAGACGGCCGCCTGAGCATCGTAAACATCGGCGATATTTTGCTCAAGGACGGTATGAATGGTGCGCTCGCCGGCAACGAGGCGGCTGGCCGATGCCGAAACGCCGAAGGTCTGAAGGGCTTCGCTCGCCCGCGCCAGAACCTTCGGGTGATGGTTAAGGCCGAGATAGTCGTAGGATGCGAAGTTGTCGAAACTGCGCCCGCCGATCTGGGCGGTGGCGCCGCTGGCGCCTTCATGCGCGCGATAGAACGGGTTCTCCATGCCGAGATGGCGACCGGCCAACTGCTGCATCACGACCTGCTTGTACTCGGCAAGGTCCTCGAAGCCCGGCTGTTTGCGAACGGGTGCCTGGGACGCTGCCAGCTCGGTGCGCGTGCGACGGCCGACCTCGACGTCCTTCTGCAGTCCCTTCATGCGGTTCAGAATGAACTGCCGCTTGCTTTCATCCATGTCAGAACTCCAAGGCACTCATCGGGTTACTCGGACTTGCCATCCTGATCGGCACCGCCGTGTCGCCGGCTCAATTCATCGATGATCCGCAGATCGTCCGACCCTTCGGCCGCCGTATCGTCCGTGTCGCTCCGTGATCGCACCTTCTCGTAGAGACGCCGCGTAATGTCGCCGACCGTGGCGTTGTCCGCCAAGCTGCTGAGCGGCATGTCGAAGCCGGTATTCTGTTCGAAATTCAAACCGAGTTCAACGGCCATCAGGCTGTCCAGCCCGATTTCCTTGAGCACGCTGTCCTTCGAGATGCTCTCGCGCGAGACCCGCAGAATATTGGCGATTTCCTGGGCGACCACGTCGAACAGGATATCCTGTGCCTCGGCCTGAGCCTTGCCCTCGATCATGGCTGCCAGATCGATCTCACCGCCTTCCGAGCCGCCGGCATTGTGGGCAGCGCGGCGCATGACGACCTCGAACAGGTCTTCGCCGACGACCCTCAGGTGATGGGCGGCGCCCCAGTCGAACTCCGATACCATGACCACGGCCGCCTCGACGCTGTCGGGGGCGCAGGCGATGTAGTCTTCGACGCATTGCAACGCTTCGCGCGCGGCGATTGCCGTCTTGCCGAGCCTGCGGTCGAGGCGTTGGCCGACATCCGTGTTGCGAGCCAAATAGCCGGCATCGGCAATGGCGCCGAATCCGACTGCCAGCGCGGGCAAGCCGGCACTGCGGCGTGCCCGGGCCAGACCTTCGAGGAAGCCGTTGGCCGCCACATAGTTGGCCTGTCCGGGATTGCCGACCAGCGTCGTCACCGACGAGAACAAGATGAAGTTGTCCAGGCTGTCGGCGCGGGTCAGGCGATCGAGGACCGCCGCACCCTTCGCCTTGACGTCAATGACCGGTTGGTTGCGCTCGCGGCTGAGGTTGCCGATCAGCGCGTCATCCAGGATCATCGCGGCATGAACGACGCTCTTCAGCGGGCCGATCTTGCGGATCGAGGCAAGCATTGTCTTGACGTCGGTTTCGTTCGTTACGTCACAGGCAAAGAGATGGGCCTCAACGCCCGCGGACCGCCAGCGCTCGATCGCGGTTGCCGTTTCCGCATCGGCAACGCCGCGGCGCGAACACAGCGCCACATGGCGCGCACCCTTATCCACGAGCCAGCCGGCCGTGACCAGGCCGAAGCCGCCAATGCCGCCGACAACCAGGTGTACGCCCGTCGGATCAACCGTGATCTGGCGCTGCGGCCGGGCTGCGACGCGATCGATGCCGGCCTTGGGCGGCAGTACGACGATCTTGCCAATATGACCGGCATTCTGCATCAGCCGGAAGGCATCGCCGATCTCGTCATGATCGAAGGCGCGATATGGAAGGGGCGAGAACACGCCCTCCTCGAACAGCGCACCGATCTCCCCGAGCATCCGGCGTGACAGGTCCGGATGAAGGACCAGCAACTGGTCGGCGTCGATCCCGAAATAGCTGACATTGCGGCGGAAGGGGCGAAGACCAATCTTGCTGTCGGCGTAGTAGTCGCGTTTGCCGAGTTCCAGGAACCGCCCAAACGGCTTCACCAACGACAGGCTCTGCTCCATCGCCTCGCCGAACAGCGAGTTCAGCACCAGATCGACGCCTTCGCCGCCGGTCACGGAGAGCACGTCGCTGACGAAGCTCAGCGAACGCGAATCGAAGATGTGGTCGGCGCCGAGCATCTCGACGAAGCGGCGCTTTTCCTGCGTGCCGGCGGTGGCAATCACCTTGAGCCCCGCATGTTTGGCGACCTGCAGGGCGGCAAGGCCGACGCCGCCTGCGGCGCCGTGGATGAGAATGGTTTCGCCCGGCCGCGCCCGACCCAACTCGACAATTGCGTAATAGGCGGTCAGGAACACGACGGGAATCGAGGCGGCCGCGACCGGATCGACACCGGCCGGCAGCTTGGCCACACCGGCGCGGTCGACCGCGACATGGGTGGCGAAGGCCGCGGCAGCAATCGCCATCACTGGATCGCCGATCGCCAGATCACGGACGTCACCGCCGAGCGCGACGACGCGGCCCGAGAATTCCATGCCGATCGATGCGCCGGCAAAGCCGTCCTCAAGGGCTTCTTCTGGCAGAAGGCCCATGGCCCACATGACGTCGCGGAAGTTGAGACCGGTTGCCGCGACCTCGACCAGAACCTCGCCGGGTCCGATCGCCGGCACGTCGCAGCTTTCCCAGCGAATGCTTGAAACCTGAGACGGTGTCTGCTGGCGAATGACGGCCGAACGGAAGGTCGTCGTCATGGCGTTCTTTTCCGGCATGGGGCCAGGTACGGCGCGCATTTCGCGCACGCTTGTTCCTGAGGTGTCGACACACCATTCGCGATTGGTCCGACCCTCGGTGCAGATGGCGGCCACGTCGGCGAGAACCTCGGTCAGGTCGCGGCGTGCGGTCCCGCTGTCGATGCTCTGAACGTCGAGGAAATCGAACTCGTTGCGAAGCACGCGCAGGAAGGTCCAGAGGCCGGAACTGACGGGATCCGCCGCCGGTCGATCGGCCACCGGCGCGCCGCCGGGTGCCGAGACCACAAGCCGGATCGGCGCGGGCTCCTTGGTGAGCGTGTTGCGATAGTCCGCAAGGGCCAGCGCAAAGGCGCTGAGGATGAGGACGTTGTCCTGGAGGATTGCCGAACCGTCGACCGCCGCATTGACGGCCGGGGAGAGGTGAACGACGTCGAGCGGGGCGCCGCCATGGCGCTCGAAGCGCTCGATGAAGGCCTGTTTGGCGCCAGCCAGATCGGCGCTTGCGACGAGGACTTCGAAGGTAGCAAAGCCTGCTGCCTCCGCTGCGCGCTTCAGCTCGCCTTCATCGACCCGACCGTCGTGGACGAAGAGCACTGGTTTTTGGATCCCGGTCGTAGCGGGTTCGGCACTTGCCGCGGCGGGCTGTATATGCGCCTCGATCGTCAGGATCGGCCCGCCGGTCAGGTCCCGCAGGCTGACATCGGCCTGGACATGGCCGAAATCCGCCAGGATCGCGCGCCAGTCCTCGGCCGTTGCCAGTGCACCGATCGGGAATTCGGCCGTCTGGCTGCGCGAGAACCAGCCTTCGGTCAGCCCGAAGACGAAATCGTGGAAGAGGGCGGGGGCCTCGACGGTGGCCAGCAGGCTACGGGTGCTCGAGAGGAACCGCTGACCGGCTTCGTTCGCGAAGTCGGCTTCCAGAAGGTTGCGAAGCTGCCCGCTCGCACTGACGGCAACGTCTGCCGGGGAGAGTTTGGCAAGGCCGTCACGCGAAACGACGGCCACATGCGCATGATCTTCGAAGGCGAGCTCGAGGCGATGGCGAAGGGCGCCATCGGGCTCGTAGATGGTCAGCCGTGCGCCGCGATCGGCCGCGATTTCGGCAAGGCTGCGGCTCAAGCCGACCGAGGTGCTGCCGAGCTCGAGAATCTGCAGGCTGCCTGCCGCCTGTTGCTGATCCAGCCAGGTGCGCAAACCACCGAGCAGGATCGCCATGCGCGAGCGTGCGGCCACCGAGTGGATTTCCTGGTGCTCGAGCGTGGCTTCGCTCAAGAACTGCTCCCGCTTCGATGCCGCTCCCTCAGCCGGATCCGCGTTCGTCTCGCCTTCCGCAAGACGGTCAAGCACTTCACGGTAGACGTCGTTGATCAGCACCGCTTCGACGGCGCGGTCCGGGCACTCCTTGTAGAGCTCGCCCAAGATCTCGGCGACGGGCGGCAGCGGGCATTCCGGGTCGATGATCCATTCTGCATCGCGCTGTTCGATGAAGCCGGCATCGGCGAGCAGGTGCAGCCCGTTGAACAGGAAGGGACGCATGACAGGGTCGCGGGGAAGGTCCGCCGCGCCAAGCACCGGGCGGCCGGCGGCAAAGGTGCTGATCATGTCGTGTAGCGCCCGCATGATCGCGGCGTTGAAGAGCAGGGTCTCGTTGTCGATGCCGGTCACCGGAAGATCGAGGAAGCAGGACGCTGCCCCTGCATCTGACGCCACCCGCGGTATAGCACGCCCGGCGACGGAGGATACAAGCGCTTCATAATGGAATGACAGAGCGCTAAGCGTCTTGCGCTGCTTCAGGTAGGTCCGGCGGAAGCGGCAGTCCTCGAAGGAGGCGACCCGTTCGCCATCGGCATCGAAGAAATGGAACTTCGCCTTGATCGATGTCGGGCTCAGGCGATCAATCTCGAT
>DAIMJJ010000063.1:0-13864 GCA_036722275.1 Rhizobium sp.
GCACGCCGGTGGCCGGCGAGGAATTTTCCATCCGCTCGGTTGCCGATTATCTCATCGATTCGCGCGCCCGCATCGCCTTTGCCATCTCGCCCTCCGGCGATGACGGCTCGACCGCAACCGTCATGCTCGCCCGCGATCTCGACGCGCGCGGCCGCAAGGTCGTGCTGATCGACATGACCGGTTCGGCTTGCCCGACCTGGCTGATGGCGGCGCGCAAGGATCTGCCCGGCGTGACCGACCTTCTGTGCGGCGAAGCACCATTCTCCGAGACCATTCATCCGGACCGTCTGTCCGGTGCCGACGTCATCCCCCAGGGGAATTGCGACGTGCGCCAGGCGATGCGTGGCGCGGACCGCCTGGCGATGATCGCCGATGCGCTCGCCGACGCCTATGACCTGGTGCTGGTGGAGTGTGGCCCGGCCAATGCCGAAAGCGTCGCCCGCTTGAGCCGCAACGGCGCCCACGAGATCATCCTGTCTGCGCCCAAGCCGGACGAGCAGGAACTGGTGGAGATCATGGCCGCCTTCGAAAAGGTCGGCTATTCCGATCTGGTGCTGATGAGCGATCCGTCCGCCGGACAGGGCAAGTCCGCCCGGAAAAGTGCGGCCTGATCAGTCGTCGGTGCCGGTCAAGCGGACCGGCACTTCGTCAGCATGCGCCCTCAGGCGCTGGATGACCGAATAGAGCTGCGGATTGCCCTTGATCACCGCCTTTGCTCGGGTCACGCCGCGCTGGGCAATGGCGGCGAGATGACCCGTGGCGCTGACGGGCAGAAGGATATCGTGCTGGACCGTTTCGACGGTGCACCAGCGGCGCTTGTAGTCCTGGTCGCCGAGACCGAAGTCGAAGAGGGCGGCGCCTTCCTCGCAGCTGCGCTCGATCATCAGCCAGAACAGCAGTTCGCCGGGGCTCGCATCAGCCGCCACGCTTTCATCGATCGATCCGAACTGGCAGATCACGTGGTCGCCCTTGCGCGACAGGCCGGCGATCGCCGCGATCTTGCCATCGAGTTCGCCCTTGAGGCGGATGGCGTGCATTTCGAGCGGCGTGTCATGGCTGCCGCCGTCGACCTCGAGCAGCAGGCGGAAGAAGGCCTGCGTTTCGGGTGGCTGAAAGACATTGGGAATACCGAGCGCCTTGAAGCGGATGGCCTTCTGTTCGAAGAAGGTGTCGAGCAGCCGGTTCTTTTCGCGGGCGCCGGACGCGATCACATGCTCGAACCCGCCGGTGCTTTCGAGCCGGCGGCACTGGCTGCGAAATTTCTTGCGCCGCCGCTTGGCGTTCAGTTGGCCGATGGTCTGTTCGAAGCTCGCCGTCAACGGCAGCTGGAAGGCATGGTTCTGATTCTCGATCGCCGGCAGGCTGGCAAGCGGATGACGCTCGCCGCGCCATTCGAGAGGAATGTTGGTGAGGTTCACCAGATCGGCCTTGCCGGCGAGCAGCGTCGTCAGCGTCTGGCTGATCTGCGCGGCCTCGCTCGCACCCGCGCCGGCGCGAAAGGCGGGGGAGAAAAGGCCGCTGTTGATGTTGTTGAACCGCGAACCGATGAACTGGGCGCTTTTGACCATGCTGTGGCGCACGATCTCCAGCGGCAGGATGAAGGCGGTCGCGCCGTTGCAGTATCCGTGGACGATGGCGAGAGGATTGCCGTGTGTCTTGTCCCAGGCGAAGCACCAGTCATAGCTCTGGTGCAACGAGTTCACCGGATCGGCTTCCAGCCTTCGCCACTCCGCCTCCAGAGGCGCCATCCGGTCGAACAGACGGATTTCGAGATCCTTGGTCATCGGGGTGCCGCCGTCCTTCGGGCTCGCGGAAACGCTCCTGTCCGGTGCAGGGGCAGAAGCGGCTTCAGGGCTGACATAGTCCAGCGATGATGTCTGCACGGTCCTTCTCCGACGGACGAAACTCTTGCCGGAGCATAGCGGGGGAGAAGATAAAATCGGTTAGCGCGGCGACCACCGCGCAGCTTTACCGCAAGATGCGGTTATCGCCGGGTTAACGAGGAAAGGGATCCAAGAAAGCCTGAGCGTCACGGTTTCTGGACAGGACCGGCCATCCATTTGATGATCAGCATGGCGGGCAGGATCCACAGGAGGCCCGACAGCAGGAAGTAGAGGAAATGCACCCACCAGGGCGAGGTACCGAGATAGGCGGAGGCGATCGAGGTCGCGAGCACGGCGTAAAGCAGAACGAGACAGATGATGAGGATGGTGCCAATGAATTTGCGCAACCTGAGGGGCATCGTCTATCTTCCTTTCGCCGGGCGAGGGGTCGGTTGCCTCAAAAGGCACGCGACGGCTTGCCGCAAACTGTCGGGCTTGTTTTGCACGGCGATGTCATGCAAATCAACTGCCGAAACGAGGATTGACGAATGACAAGTGTGATGATCGCCGACGAGACTGCCGTCCGCCACCGGATCGACCAGATGGAGAGCAATCGCAGGGCGATCCGCATCTGGCTGGGCGTCGTCATCGTCACGCTCTTCTGTTTGGTGCTGGTCGGCGGCGCGACGCGGCTGACCGATTCCGGCCTGTCGATCACCGAGTGGAAGCCGATCCACGGCGTCATTCCCCCGCTGTCGGCTGAAGAGTGGCAGGAGGAGTTCGCGCTCTACCAGCGCATTCCGGAATATGAGCAGATCAACAAGGGAATGACCGTCGACGAGTTCAAGACGATCTTCTGGTGGGAGTGGGGACATCGCCTGTTGGCGCGGGGCATCGGCCTCGTCTTTGCGCTGCCGCTTCTCTATTTCTGGGTTTCTGGCCGGATCGAGCGGCGGCTGCGCTTGCCGCTCCTCGGCCTGCTCGCGCTCGGCGGTTTCCAGGGCTTCATCGGCTGGTGGATGGTCTCCTCGGGTCTGGCCGAGCGCGTCGACGTCAGCCAGTACCGGCTGGCCACCCATCTCGTCATCGCCTGCCTGATCTTCTCCGGCTGTGTCTGGATCATGCGGGCGCTCGCGCCGCACAGCGATGATCCGATTCCGTCGAGGGGCGCGCACAAGATGGCCGCGACGCTGGCCGTCCTGTCGCTTCTACAGATCTATCTCGGCGCGCTGGTCGCCGGTCTCGACGCCGGCCTTGCCTACAACACCTGGCCGCTGATGGATGGTGCGCTGGTCCCGGGCGACCTGTTCATCCAGAACCCAGCCTGGATCAACCTGTTTGAGAACCCCAAGACGGTTCAGTTCGTCCACCGGATCGGCGCCTATGTGCTGTTTGCCGCGGCTCTCTTTCACATGATCCAGTGTCTGCGCGAGGCCGCGGATACGACCCATGCCCGGCGCAGCATCGTGCTGTTTGCGCTGGTCACCGTCCAGGCCGTGCTCGGGATCACCACGCTGGTGCTGCAGGTGCCACTGCATGCGGCGCTCGCCCATCAGGGCGGGGCCCTTGTCGTGCTCGGCTTCGCCGTCGCCCACTGGCGCGGCTTCATCGGCGCCTATCCGCCGGAAGTGCTGGTCGTGGAACGCGACTGAGTAGAGCCTGAGCGATCCGTTGCTCGCTCAGGCGGCCAATGGCGCCCCATGCCGCCTTGGTCGGCAGCCGTCGCGAAAACGTCAGGCCGGCGCGTGGCAGACGGCCTCAATATTGTGGCCGTCCGGGTCGAGCACGAAAGCCGCGTAATAGTTCGGATGATAGTGGGGGCGAAGGCCCGGTCCGCCATTGTCGGTGGCGCCGGCCGCCATCGCGGCGGCATAGAAGGCGTCGACCGCGGCCCGGTCGGGTGCGGTGAAGGCGATATGCACCTGGCCCTTGCTGCGGTCGCCGGTGCCGATCCAGAAGGACGGCTTGCCGCCAAAGCCGTAGCCGGCGCCTTCATAGGTCCCGCCGGTTTCCTCGGCGGTCACCGCCATCACGCAGGCCGCGCCGATCGACGGCATGACCGCATCATAGAAAGCCTTCGACTTTGGATAGTCGGCAACCGACAGGCCGATATGGTCGAGCATGCGAGACTCCTTGTCGTCGTTTACAATGCCCGCCGGCACCCTTACGCCGAGAGCATCAGATCCATGTTCTGCACGGCAGCGCCGGACGCCCCCTTGCCGAGATTGTCAAGAACGGCCACGAGATTGACATGCGCGCCGCCGGGCGTGCCGAACACGAAGAGTTTCATCGTGTCCTGGCCGGCCAGTTCCTCGGCGTCTACGCGCGGCAGCGCGGCGCTCTCGGCGAGCGGAACGACCTTGACGATGTCCTGGCCAGCGTAATGGGCAACCAGTGCCGCATGCACGCTTTCGAGCGTCGCTCCGCCCTTCAGATCCTCCAGGAACAGCGGCACCTGCACGATCATACCCTGCGCAAAACGTCCGACGGAGGGCGAAAACAGCGGCGCGCGGTCGAGCAGGCCGTGCGTCTTCATTTCCGGTACGTGCTTGTGCTTGAGGTTCAGGCCGTAGACGAAATTGTTCGCCGCAAGATGCTCCGGATGGTTCTGGTCTTCCATCTGGGCGATCAGCTGCTTGCCGCCGCCGGTATAGCCGGACACGGCATTGACCGTGACCGGATAGCCGTCCGGCAAAAGCCCGGCGACCCGCAGCGGCCGGATCAGACCGATGGCGCCGGTCGGGTAGCAGCCCGGATTGGCGACGTAACGGGCGGCGCGGATCTTCTCGTCCTGCGCCTTGTCCATTTCGGCAAAGCCATAGGCCCAGTCCGGCGCGACGCGGAAGGCGGTCGAGGTGTCGATGATCCTGACCTTGGTGTTTCCGGCGACCATCTTGACGGCTTCCTTCGAAGCGTCGTCGGGAAGGCACAGGATGGCGATGTCGGCACTGTTCAGCATGTCCTCGCGCATCGCTGCATTGCGCCGCTCCGCCTCCGGGATCGACAGCAGTTCGACGTCGCGGCGGCCGGCCATGCGGGTGCGGATCTGCAGGCCCGTGGTGCCGTGTTCGCCGTCGATGAAGATCTTTGCTGCCATTTTATCCTCTCCTGTCAGGAGCTTGGTCCGATTTCCGGAATCGGAATGTGATGAGGGTGAATCAATGCCTTAACGGCGGCGCGACAGGCGCTCGGCGTTGAGGCCCAGCATATACATCGCGACCGTTGCTCCGGCAATGGCGGTGATGTCGGCATGGTCATAGGCGGGTGCGACCTCGACCACGTCGGCGCCGCGAATGTCGAGCTGCTGCAGGCTGCGCAGGACCGACAGTATCTTGGCGCTCGACGGACCGCCGGCGACCGGGGTGCCCGTGCCTGGCGCAAAGGCAGGATCGAGGCAGTCGATGTCGAAGGTCAGGTAGGTCGGCAGGCCGCCGGTGTGGCTGACGATCAGCGAGGCGATGTCGCCCGCCCGCATGTCCTCGACCTGATGGCCGTAGACGATCCGGATGCCGCAGTCTTCCGGCGCATGGGTACGGATGCCGATCTGGATCGAGCGGTCGGGATCGATCAGTCCCTCGCGCACCGCACGGCCGACAAAGGAGCCGTGGTCGATGCGCTTGCCGTCGTCGAACCAGGTGTCCTGGTGCGCGTCGAACTGCACGAGCGCGAGCGGGCCGTGCTTGGCGGCATGCGCCTTGAGCAGCGGCCAGGTGATGAAATGGTCGCCGCCGAGCGTCAGGAGGAAGTCGGCCGCCGACAGGATCTTTGCCGCTTCCGTCTCGATCGTCTCCGGCGTCTGCCAATGATTGCCGTAGTCGAGCAGGCAGTCGCCGTAATCGATCACCGCCATCTCGGCAAACAGATCGCGCTCGAAAGGATATTGCGGGTCGTTGTCGAAGATCGCCGAGGCGCGGCGAATCGCCTGCGGCCCGAAACGGGCGCCGGGACGGTTGGAGGTCGCGGCGTCGAAGGGAATGCCCCAGACGACGGCATCGACGCCTTCGAGCGACTTCGTGTAGCGACGGCGCATGAAGGACAGCACGCCCGCATGAGTCGGGTCGGTTGCCGCCGATTTGAGGTCGGTTGCAGTGATGGCGTGGTCGATCGTCTTGGCGGCCATGAATGTCTTCTCCCCGGTGCGGCATGGGTTGCCGCTGTGCAGTGCAATATTACGGTCGGGGCGGTCGATTGCCAGCGGTTTTTTCCGAGCAAGGGCTTCGCGTGCCTGCGGCGGAACGCCCTTTGACGTCGGTGGCCCTCGCGGTCAACACTCCTTCGCACGGAAACCCAATGCAGCAAGACAGGACAGTGTCGCCATGATGCAGCAGCCCGCCGATCTGAAACCATGGAGCAGCTTGTCCGCTGAGGAGCGCGATGCGCTGCAGGCCGCCTATCAGGTCGTGCTCGACAAGGAGCCGCCGACATGCTCGCTGGATACCAAGGTCGAGCGCTTTGCCCGCTGGCTGGCGACCCGAGGCGTCGCCTTTGCGATGGAAGACCTGAACGCGGGTCGCCGCAGGCCCTGAACGAAAAAAGGCGGAGCCGAAGCCCCGCCTTTTGCAAATCCGAAGTCCGGTCGGCGATTAACGCTTCGAGAACTGGAACGAACGACGGGCCTTGGCCTTGCCGTACTTCTTGCGTTCGACGACGCGGCTGTCGCGGGTCAGGAAGCCACCCTTCTTGAGGACGGAGCGCAGGCCCGGCTCGAAGTAGGTGAGGGCCTTGGACAGGCCGTGGCGAACGGCGCCGGCCTGACCGGAGAGACCACCGCCGGCAACGGTCGCAACGATGTCGAACTGACCGGTGCGGGCAGCGGCGACGATCGGCTGCTGCAGGATCATCTGCAGGACCGGACGGGCGAAGTAGGTGGTGAAGTCACGGCCGTTGACGGTGATCTTGCCAGTGCCCGGCTTGACCCAGACGCGGGCGACGGCGTTCTTGCGCTTGCCGGTCGCATAGGAGCGGCCTTGAGCGTCGACCTTGCGGACGTGAACCGGAGCAGCTTCCGGAGCAGCCGTGCCGAGATCCTTCAGGGAAGAGAGGTCAGCCATTATCAGGCGCTCCTTACGTTCTTGCTGTTCAGCGAAGCCACGTCGAGGGCGACCGGCTGCTGTGCTTCATGGGGATGGTTCGAACCGGCATAGACGCGCAGGTTCTTCATCTGGCGACGGCCGAGCGGGCCGCGCGGGATCATGCGCTCGACAGCCTTCTCGAGGACGCGCTCCGGGAAGCGGCCTTCGATGATCTGGCGTGCGGTGCGCTCCTTGATGCCGCCCGGATAGCCGGTGTGCCAGAAGTACTTCTTGTCGGTGTACTTCTTGCCGGTCAGAACGACCTTCTCGGCATTGATGACGATGACGTTGTCGCCGTCGTCAACGTGGGGGGTGTAGGTGGCCTTGTGCTTGCCACGCAGGCGCATGGCGATGAGGGAGGCGAGGCGACCAACAACGAGGCCTTCGGCGTCGATGATGACCCACTTCTTCTCCACCTCTGCAGGCTTCTGAACGAAGGTAGACATGAGTGATACTTTCCGTTTTGAGACCCCGCGGGCCGAAGCCTGCCGGGCGTTTCTTGTTGCTTGATTTCGCGCGTTTCCACGCACGAAACATAAAGCGGTCCCGAAGGGCCGCAGACTGGGCGTTGTATAAGCTGGCGGGCCTTGCCGGTCAAGGTCGCGCCGTCCGCAGGCGCTCCGAAATAGTGTAGCAAAAACAATGGGATGGTGATGTGGTAATATTTTACCGCAATATTCCCGTGTCGCCGGCTGGCCCCTTTGCCTGCTTCAGTGGGGCAAGGACGGTCAGCGCGGCGGAATGGAATAGGTGGCCGTGGCCTGCGCAACCGGGTCATCGCTGCCGTCCTGGAAGAGCAGCGCGTCGATCACCGCCAGGCGCTTGCCGATCTTGAGGACGCGGCAATCGCAGCGGATCAGCTTCGGTTGCGGCAAGCGCAGGAAGTTGATGTTGAGGTTGGTGGTGACGGCAAGCGCGACCGGGCCGATATGGGCGAGCACAGCCGCATAGGCGGCGACATCGGCGAGGGCGAACATGGCCGGCCCCGAGACCGTGCCGCCCGGGCGCAGGTGTCGCTCTGCCGGGTCGAACGTCATTGATATGCGTCCCGGCGAGACTTCGGTCACATGAAAGACCCGGCCGTCGGTATGGATCTGCGGAAAATCCGTCTCCAGGAAGGCGTTGATCTCGTCGGCGGTCATGATGGGTTGCATGGGGCGGGATCTCTATTCGAATGGGCTTTCAATGGGTCCGGGTTTTATGGCAGGCTTTGTGCTTAGTGAAAATGCCAAGGGAGGCGATGATGGCGGAAGTGGTCTCGTTCAAGAAGGAAGGGGCGGAGACCGGATTCGGTCCGGTGATCGTTGCGCGGGACGGGGGCGTCCTGCGCCTGACGCTCAACAATCCGCCCGCCAATGCCCTGTCGATCGCCCTGATGGAGGCCTTGCTGGCCGAACTCGCGCGTGCCGCGGACGATGCGGAGGTCAGGGTCGTCGTGCTCTCCGCCGCCGGAAAGCTGTTTTCCGCCGGTCACGACCTCAAGGAAATGACCGCGCACCGCTCCGACCCCGACCGTGGCCGGGACTTCTTCGAAAAGACCATGCGGCTCTGCGCCGATCTGATGCTGGCGATCACCCATCTGCCGAAGCCGGTGATTGCCGAGATCGACGGGCTGGCGACCGCGGCCGGCTGCCAGCTGGTCGCCTCCTGCGATCTGGCGATCTGCACCGACACGTCGACCTTCTGCACGCCGGGGGTCAATATCGGCCTGTTCTGCTCGACCCCGATGGTCGCCGTCAGCCGCGCCGCGCATCGCAAGCAGGCGATGGAAATGCTGCTGACCGGCGAGACGATCGATGCCTCGACCGCCAAGGATTTCGGCCTCGTCAACCGCATCGTGCCCAAGCAGTACCTGGCGCAGGTGGTCAACAAATACGCCGCCGTCATCGCATCGAAATCGCCGCTGACGCTGAAGATCGGCAAGGAAGCCTTCTACCGGCAGATCGAGATGCCGCTCGAGGAGGCCTATGACTATGCCGCGCGGGTCATGGTGGAAAACATGCTCGCACGCGATGCGGCTGAAGGAATCGGCGCATTCCTCGACAAGCGTCATCCCACCTGGACCGGCGAGTGATGGGCGTCACACGACCGCGGGGCGAGCCTGGTTCTTGCTCTGCGGTCGATAGTTGTGTTTCAAAATGATTGTAATCAAAATTCTCCACAACCATGAGCTACAACTAATATTGACGTGAACAAAATAAAAACATAAGAAGAATAAATGCGGATTGGTGGCGAATTTTAGGAGTGATGCCATGTCGCTGGAGCGGCGAATCTCGATTGTGACCCTCGGCGTCGCCGACGTGGCCGCCAGTACGGCCTTCTATGAACGGCTCGGGTGGAAGAAGTCCTCTGCCTCCCAGGAGGGCGTCACCTTCATCCAGATGAAGGGAACGGTGCTGGCGCTCTTTGGCCGGGATGCGCTGGCGCGCGATGCCGAGGTTGCAGACAGCGAGCCCGGCTTCTCCGGAGTCACGCTGGCGCACAATGTTTCAAGCCCGACCGGCGTCGATGCGGTCATCAAGTTTGCCGTGTCCTGCGGGGCGACCCTCGTCAAGGCACCGCACAAGGTGTCCTGGGGAGGCTATTCCGGCTACTTCGCCGACCCCGACGGGCATTTATGGGAAGTCGCGCACAATCCCTTCTTCCCGCTCGACGAACACGGCCATGTCGTGTTGCCGGAGTAAGGCTGATCGTGCCGATTGATCGCATTTGCGGTATTTCGGGCATGCTTGGTTAAGTTGGCGCTCATATAGTGAAAGCGGGAACGAAGGACGGGGTTCACCAGTCGCGGCCAAGGCCGCAAGGAGGACGCCATGAAACATGACACTTACGCCGATGCCTATCTTGCCGGCATACTCGGCTCGGCCCGCACGGTCGCGATCGTCGGCGCGTCGCTCAAGGACAACCGCCCGAGCCATTGGGTGACCGGCTTCCTGCTCGGCAAGGGTTACCACGTCTATCCGGTCAATCCGCTGCACGTTGGCGAGCGCATTCTCGGCCAGCTGATCTATGCGCGGCTCTCCGACATTCCCGAGCCGATCGACCTCGTCGACGTATTTCGTCGGTCCGATCAACTTGCGTCGGTGGTCGAGGAGGTGCTGCGCCTGCCGGATCTGCCGCAGGCCATCTGGGGCCAGCTGGGCGTGCGCGACGATGCCGCGGCCGCAAGGGCCGAGGCGGCAGGCATCAAGGTGGTGATGGACCGTGCGCTCGTCACCGAATATCCGCTGGTCTACGAGATGTCCCATCCCCATGCCGCCCACCACGGCCGGGGTCTGAGCGCTGCCTGAATGTCGTGGCGCGGCCTGCGCCGTCAGAACCGGATCCACGGACGGCGCGGAAAGCCGAACGGGACGTCCGGCAGCGGCTCGCAGGCCAGCACCGGGCATTTCGGATTGTCGCGGGTCGGAATATAGGCTCGTTCCGCATATTCGTGGGAATCGCACTGGCGGTTGTCGCGCACATAGCGGTCATAGAGCGTCATGCCGGCCACCCGCTTCGACGGATAGCGGAAAATCACCGCGCGCTGCTCAAGCACCGCCTGCCTGGCAGCCGCGCAGCTCATCGACTGCGAATTGTAGCGCGAGATGGCGAGCGCCGGGGAGGCGGCGAGCAGGCTCGCCACGATCAGGATCAGTGTCTTCATCTTCTTGTCCTCAGACTGCGACTGTTCGCAGGCATCATCCATTCTGCGGGTGAATTCAACCCGCGCAACGGCCGATGCCGGCGAAACGTTCCCGCATGACGGAGCCTTTTGCCGCAGTACCGTCAGCCATGGGTTGGATCGTTCGGGCCGCGCTGTTCGCGGCCGCCGTCATGATTGTCGCGGCGGTCGTCGGGTCGGCATTTGCGAACCGGACAGTAGGGCCGGTTGGCGCTCGGCACGGTCACGTGTTGCAGGATCTCTCCCGGGCGACAGAAACGACGGCTGGCGACATAGGTGTCGTAAAGCATGCGGCCGCTGCGATTGGCCGACGGATAGGTGAGAATGACGATGCCGTGCTGGCGGACGGTCGCCTGTACGCGGTCACAGGTCATTCGGGTCGATGTGTATTTCGGTAGGGCATCGGCCGAGGTTGCAATCATCAACATCGGCAGGGTGGCAAGCAGGGTCTTCCTCATGGCAAGCCTCCGTGAAAGAATGTGGTCTCCTCTTGGTCTACAGCTTGTTGTCGGCCAGCCTTGCCCCACATAAGCAAGGCACGCAATCATACGCCTTTTCAAATCGGACTTAAATACGAGGGATGAGCTGATGACGGTCAACCACGACGCCTATGACAAGGATTATCTCGCTGACATCTTGCGCGAGGCCAGGACAATTGCCGTGGTCGGTGCCTCGCCCAACGAGGCGCGGCCGAGCTACGGCGTCATGCGCTTTCTGCTGTCCAGGGGCTACCATGTCATCCCGGTAAACCCCGGTCAGGCCGGCAAGGAAATCCTCGGGCAACCGACCTATGCCAGCCTTGCCGACATCCCGGAGCCGGTGGACATGGTCGATGTCTTCCGGGCCTCGGAATATCTCAACGAGGTCGTGGAGGATGCGCTGGCCCTGGACCCGCATCCCAAGGTCATATGGTCACAGCTATCCGTACGCGATGACTTTGCGGCCCGAAAGGCCGAAGAGGCGGGGATCAAGGTCGTCATGGACCGCTGCCCCGCCATCGAGATCCCGCGCCTGGGCCTTTAAGGCCCACAGCCCGCCTCAGCCGAGCATGAACTCGGGATTGGCCCGGAGTGCGTTCAGGTGGTCGGCATTGCCGCAATAGTGAGCGAAGTTCTCCGCGGCCGCATGGGCGCCGAGATCCCGGCGGCATTCACCCTTCGAGGCGCAGTGCGCGCAGGTGATCTGCATGTCGCGGAACTGGTTGCGCAGACGCACTTCCACTTCCGCCGGATCGATGTTGAGCGCCTTCATCATCTCAATCATTTCGTCGGCAGCATGCGGGCCGGCCTTGGCGAGCTCGATCAGCTGATCCGGCGAGATGCCGCAGTCATGGGCAATATTGTAGATCGTGTTTTGGTCAAGCGAGGCGATCATTTCAGCCTCGGCGCTGCTTTCCCAGCCCTTGGCGAACCAATCCACCAGCCGCGAAAGGACCGTGCGTGTCGGATCGTTGACGACAGTATTCATGGACCACCTCCAAAAAGATGGTCGAAGGATGCGGCCGCCCGGTCGTCGCTGCATTGATTTCGATCAATGTTGGCGCGCCGATTCAACCATCGCGATTGTCAAAAAACGAAGCTGACATCACCGCCCGAACCGCTATGATCGCCACGAAAAAGAATCCAGTGGAGGTCACACATGTCCAAGAACAATCCCGGCTTTGCAACGCTTTCGGTGCATGCCGGCGCCCAGCCCGATCCCGCGACCGGCGCGCGCGTCACGCCGATCTACCACACCACGGCCTATGTCTTCAACGACGCCGACCATGCCGCGGCACTGTTCGGGCTCAAGCAGTTCGGCAATATTTACACGCGCATCATGAACCCGACTCAGGCCGTGCTGGAAGAGCGCATCGCCGCTCTCGAAGGTGGCACCGCCGCGCTCGCCGTCGCCTCCGGCCATGCCGCGCAGATGTTGGTCTTTCACACCCTGATGCAGCCGGGCGACAATTTCGTCGCGGCCAAAAAACTCTATGGCGGCTCGATCAACCAGTTCGGCCACGCCTTCAAGAACTTCGGCTGGGAAGTCCGCTGGGCCGATCCGGCAGATCCGGAGAGCTTCGCCGCGCAGATCGACGACCGCACCCGTGCAATCTTCATCGAGAGCCTTGCCAATCCGGGCGGCACCTTCGTCGACATCGCCGCCATCTCGGAAGTGGCCAAGCAGTACGGCCTGCCGCTGATCGTCGACAACACCATGGCCAGCCCCTATCTGATCCGTCCGCTCGAACACGGCGCCGACATTGTCGTGCACTCGGTCACCAAGTTCCTCGGCGGTCACGGCAATTCGATGGGCGGCATCATCGTTGACGGCGGCACCTTCGACTGGTCCGCCTCCGGCAAGTTCCCGATGCTGTCGGAACCGCGCCCGGAATATTCCGGCGTCGTGCTGCACCAGACCTTCGGTAACTTCGCCTTTGCCATCGCCTGCCGCGTGCTCGGCCTGCGCGACCTTGGTCCGGCCATCGCGCCGATGAATGCCTTCCTCCTGCTCACTGGCATCGAAACCCTGCCGCTCCGCATGCAGCGCCATTGCGACAATGCGCTGAAGGTCGCGACCTGGCTGAAGCAGCATCCGAAGGTCGCCTGGGTCAACTATGCCGGCCTCGACAGCGATCCGAACCATGCGCTGCAGCAGCGCTACTCGCCCAAGGGCGCCGGCGCCGTCTTCACCTTCGGCGTCAAGGGCGGCTATGCCGCCGGCAAGGCGCTGGTCGAAGGCCTGCAGCTCTTCTCGCATCTCGCCAATATCGGCGACACCCGCTCGCTGGTCATCCACCCGGCATCGACCACCCATGCCCAGCTGAGCGAGGCGCAGCAGATCGCCGCCGGCGCCGGCCCTGACGTCGTTCGCCTGTCGATCGGCATCGAGGATCCGGAAGACATCATCGGCGATCTCGAACAGTCGCTCGCCAAGGTCTGATCCGAGACAAAGAAAGCGCGCCGCAGCCATCAGGGCTGCGGCGCCAAGGAGACAGGCATGGCTTACCAGCTGAATTTCGATCCGTCTTCCGTCGAGCCGGAGGAGGGGGCGCCTGCCGCGGACCGGCTGATCGCCGGCAATCCCCATTTCACCACCTGGAACCTCGAAGAGGCCGAAGGCGGCATTTATGCCGGCATCTGGCAATCGACGCCGGGCAAGTGGCGCATCTCCTATGACGAGTGGGAGTATTTCCACATGCTAGAGGGCCATTCGATCGTCACCGAGGACGGGGGCGAGCCCGTCCACCTCAAGGCCGGCGACCGGATGATCCTCAGGCCCGGCTTCAAGGGAACCTGGGAAGTCGTTGAAACGACTCGCAAGGA